>CALZGZ010000039.1 GCA_945787105.1 uncultured Gammaproteobacteria bacterium | reverse complement strand
GGGGTATTTGTGGTGCAGTCATAGACGCTAGACAAAGGCCCACGGTCTTCTTTAGATATGGCAAACCGACATTCAATTCAATAGATAAATCTGTGTGGTGATGTGATGACCGATGAAAAACAAATCCAGCAACTGTTCGACCAGGATCCCTCGAGTTCGAACCCTCCGGGTGACCTCGTTGATAACACGGTGGCTGTCTCCCGGCGCCGAATCGCAGCCATGGACATACTCCATTTCGGTATCGGGCCGTTGTTCGCGACCCTGCTGCAGCTACTGGCTCCGCTGGTTCGAATATTGGCGCCCGTGGTGGCAGAAAACATAACGCCCAGCAAGAAATCCTGATGGTCGAACGCAAGGTGCGTTTCCCAACCGTTAATTAACTTAGAGGGGATTGAAACAATGGAAACAGTGCAGGCATTGCAACAGACTTTTCTCGATCCAATGACGGCGCTATGGACCAAAGTCGCAGCGTTCACGCCGAATCTAATCGCTGCTATTGCGATGATCGTGATTGGCTATTTTGTCGCCAAGTTCGTTGGCGCGATCATCTCGAAACTATTGAATAAAATCGGACTGAACCGATTAAGCGACACTGTGGGCACAAATCGTGCCTTGAAACAGGCGGGGGTGGATAAGACGGCTTCGGACATACTAGGCCTCATTGTATTTTGGCTGATTATGCTGACCTTCATCTTGTCGGCTGCCGATGCGTTGGGGTTGCCACGTGTATCCGCTACCATCGACGACTTTGTGCTGTATCTGCCAAAAGTGATCGCAGCAGTGATCGTACTGATGCTGGGGTTGTTTGTTGCGCATTTTGTGCGCACCAGCGTGCGCAGCGCAGCCGAGGGCATGAACCTGGACTACGCGAAACCGCTGGCCTCCACGGTGTATGGACTATTGGTGGTGATCGTCGCCTCGTTAGCGGTCGAGCAGCTTGATATTGAAGTAACGCTGTTCAACTACGTGGTATCCATTGTGCTGATCGCGGTCAGCGCGGCGCTCGCGCTGTCCCTGGGTCTCGGCACGCGCGACATCGCCGGCAACATTGTCGCCGGTATTTATGCACGAGACCTGTTTAAGGCCGGTGACAAAGTGGAGTATGGTGACATTGAAGGCACAATCGTTGAGGTCGGTACCACAAAGACGACCATCAGGAGTGGGACAAGCAGCGCGATTACTGTTTGCAACCGCAACTTGATCGACGCAACGATCACCAAGACTACGTCGTCGAAATAACCGCTGGCGGCGGGGACCGTAGGCCATGGTCAATCCGCCCGGCCGCGACCAGCAGGGCAGTGCGGGCTCGGATCGGGATACAGAACTGGTAACTCAAGCTCAGAACGAGCTGCCTTACGTTACCGACGCTTACGAGGCGCTCATGCGCCGCAATCAAAGCCTCATTTTACGTGTGTGCCGGCGTTGGCTCGGCAACGACGCGGATGCGCTCGATGCAACGCAGGAGGCGATGTTACGTGTATTCCGCCACCTCTCAGGCTTCAAGGGCGAGTCCACGTTCCGTACCTGGCTGTTCCGGGTAGTTACCAATGTATGTCGAACACAATTGAGGAAGAGGATACGTCACGAAGAGTGGTTCTCATTGGGCGATGTTGATGCAAGGGGAAGCGATGCCACGATTCGCAGCGTCGATAGCCGTATAGAGATCGAGCGTTTACTGGATCAACTCTCGGAAAGCGACAGAGAGATACTTGTATTGCGCTTCGTGGGAAATCTCGACATTAGCGACATTGCTTCCGTTCTTGGCATGAAACTAAGCGCCACCAAGATGCGCTTATATCGTGCGATGGAACGCATAAAAGATGTTGCCTCATAGAAAATCAAACAACGCTGTGACTCTTTATCCTAGGTTCGAGTCTACCGGTGTTGAACTGTGAAATCGCAGGCGCAGGAAATACTTTCTTGCAAGAACTCTTAACAGGCCTGCCTCACACAGACAACCTTAGATAACCGAAAACACGCGCGGCGAAAGCAAGCGCATGCAGGAGACTATTATTATGAAGCTTACAGACATACTCTACTCGATCAGCGCACTCATTGCTGTCGTGGCAATGAATGCGGCGTGGGCGACTGAGCAAGCCGCGACGAAGCCACAGGAAAGCGTAGCCTATGAGAGCGAGGGAGGCGAGCAAGCAGCGGCTGAGGCACGCAAGCCCGCGGACATCGTAGACAAGGCCACCGCTATGCTGCAGGCGCAGCTTGGCAGGTCTCCCGACAAGCGCATACCGTCTGCACTACTTGCCAAGGCCAAATGTGTGGCCTTGTTCCCGGACGTGATCCAGGGCGGGTTCATCTACGGCGGCAAATTCGGCAACGGTTTGGTGTCCTGTCGCCATGAGGCGACGAATGACTGGGGTGTGCCTGTTTTTGTTGCCATGGGCGGTGCGAGTATCGGTGTTCAGGCTGGATTCAAGAAGGCCGACATTATCTTGCTGGCGATGACCAACAAAGGCTTGAATCAACTGTTGAGCGGCAAACCGATAGTGGGTGGCGAGGCCAGCGTCGCGGCGGGTCCGGTGGGACGTGATGCGACGGTGAACATGGACGTTCTGCTGCGCACGCCGCTGGTTGGCTACTCCCGCTCAAAGGGCCTGTTCGCCGGGTTAAACCTCGAAGGGGTTGTGATCAGATCATCAAAAGCCACCAATAAACAGGTGTATGGAGAATACAAAGACATCAAAGAATTGCTGATGCAGCGTAGCGAGAGTCCCGCATCGGTGAGCAAGATCCGCGACGCACTGCGCATGTATGCCACTTACTCAGAGGAGCTTTCCTAACACCTAACACAACTCGA
The DNA here is from genome assembly GCA_945787105.1 of uncultured Gammaproteobacteria bacterium. Lineage (GTDB taxonomy): Bacteria > Pseudomonadota > Gammaproteobacteria > Arenicellales > JAANXG01 > CALZGZ01. The sequence continues at coordinate 20,778 of CALZGZ010000039.1, read as the reverse complement.
GAGCATCCGTAAAAAACGGGTCAGTATCCGGTTAACAGGCCAATCGATGGCGTATTGGGATGAAAAGATTCAATAGGGATGTGCGATCTGGGGCGACCGACGGCATCGAGCACTAACCCACGTGGTTTCCGGTACTGACGCCGTTTCGGATGCGGTATTGATGGTAGTTGATGTAACAAGGCTCGCGTGTGGGTAAGATACTTTGCGGTGGCAAAAAACTGTTTGCCAAATCGACGTTGGGGATTGAGAACATCGACTGAACCTAATTCAGTTTAGGCGCTGGACGATCACATGGAACCTGTTTCCCCAATCGTTGGACGGTGAATGTAAATTAAACATAAACCACTGTGGTGCGGCTCGAAACGCTTGGACGAACACAGCGATCGCGTACGTAGTCCGGCTCGTTGAGGACAAAAGCTAGAGACTGACTTTATTGAGGATTAAAACATGATGCATTTAAGGCTTTTAGCGGTTGGATTTTTCGCGGTGTCCCTCATTGCTGGTTGTGCGGAGACCGGACCAAAGCAACAAGCGGGTGCCGCCGCCGGCGCGGTGACGGGCGCTGCGCTTGGTTGGGGCCTTGGTAAAGGGCATCGTGATCAGACTGCCGCCGTGGTATTGGGCACCTTTCTCGGCGGCATCCTCGGACAGCAGATCGGCAAGCAGCTCGATGCAGCGGACCGGGTGATGGCGCATAACTCCGTCGGTTATGCCCTGGAACGGAATCCTACGGGCATATCTGCGAACTGGCGCAACCCCGATAGCGGAAACTATGGTTACACTGTTCCGGTTAGCACCTACGAGTCGGCTGCTGGAGCACCTTGCCGCGAATACTCGACCACGGTCATAGTTGGTGGACAGAAGGAGAGTGCGTATGGCACCGCCTGTCGCCAGCCAGACGGGACGTGGAAGGTCGTCAATTGACGGAATTGAAATAAAGCGAGTAACGGGTAAGGGGCCAGCACCCTTGCCTGTCACACAAAAAGATGCACCGCAAACACTCTACTGGATCGGCACAACCCATTGGTCAGGTAATCGTCTTTGCTTTCCGTTCTTCTGGCGAAGCAATCCAAGTAGTGGTCAGTGATATCAACGAGACGGTAACTGCGTTCCAAGAGTGTGTTTCCCAAGTCTCGTGCTTGATCGGCTTCGCGAGGCGGCGACCCGGAGTAATAGGCTTGTGGCATGGCAGAAGCAAGACAGATCGCAAATCAACCAAATTGGTACGCGTTCGAACTGGGCGACGTATTTTCCCACATCGCGACAGGGCCAGAAGGCCTAACTAACGAGGAAGCCCGCGAGCGCCTCATAAAATATGGCGCAAATGAGTTGCGCCCGCCGAGGGCTCGAGGACCTGTTCTGAGGTTCTTATCTCAATTCAACAATGTTCTGGTGTATGTCCTGGCAGGCGCCGGCGTCATCACCCTGGTGCTTCAGCATTGGATCGATTCTGCCGTCATATTTGGCGTTGTGGTGATCAATGCAATTATTGGGTCGGTCCAGGAAGGCAAGGCGGAGCGTGCCCTGGAGGCTATCCAAAACCTGCTGTCGCAGAATGCCCAGGTCTTGCGCGACGGACGACGAGTGGTACTGCCGGCCGCGGATATCGTGCCGGGCGAGATCGTGTTCCTTCAATCCGGGGACAAGGTTCCGGCTGATCTGCGCCTGATAAAAACGCGGAACTTACAGATCCAAGAGGCCGCCCTAACCGGTGAGTCGGTGCCGGTCGATAAGGCGATAGGGCCCGTCGCCGACAATGCCCCACTCGGCGACCGATCTTGCATGGCCTATTCGGGGACCCTGGTCACGTATGGCCAGGGCACCGGGATCGCGGTGGGCACCGCCGAGGGCACCGAGATTGGGCGAATCAGCACGCTGCTGCGTAAGGTCCAACCGCTGGAGACGCCGTTACTGAGGCAAATGGCCAGGTTCAGTCGCTGGCTCACGATTGCGATTCTGGTGGTCGCCGTAAGCACTTTTGTTTTTGGCGTCCTAGTTCGTGACTACTCACTAACCGAGATGTTTTTGGCGGCCGTCGGGCTGGCGGTGGCGGCCATCCCCGAAGGTCTTCCCGCGATCATGACCATCACCCTCGCCATTGGTGTTGCGCGTATGGCGCGGCGCAATGCGATCATACGCCGCCTGCCCGCAGTTGAGACCTTGGGCTCCGTCTCCGTCATTTGCTCCGATAAGACCGGCACGCTCACCCGCAATGAAATGACAGTGCGATCGATCGCGACGAGCCTGCGCCTATTTGATGTGACCGGGGCGGGTATGCGCCGGTTGGCACATTCTTACACAATGGCGACGAGGTTTCGCCAGAGTACCGCCCACTACTGCGGGCTATGACGCAGGGGGCATTTCTTTGCAGCGACGCCGGTCTGCGCGACGTCGATGGCGAGTGGATCGTGGATGGCGATCCAACCGAGGGCGCACTGGTGTCTGTCGCGATGAAGGCAGGGATCGCTCCGGATTTTGAAGCCAAGGCTTGGCCACGCACAGACGTCATTCCTTTCGAATCGGAGCACCGCTTCATGGCGACGCTGCACCACGATGACGAGGGCCATGCCGTCATTTATGTGAAGGGCGCGCCCGAACGTGTTTTGGAAATGTGCGAGGCGCAAAAGGCCTACGGCGGAGACGAGCCCCTGGACCGGGACTACTGGCATGTGCGCATGGAGGAAATGGCAGCGGGCGGCCAACGTGTTTTGGCCCTGGCGGTACGAGAAACCGCAAGCGATCATCGACAGCTCCGATTCGCAGACGTCGAGAACGGCCTGACTTTGGTTGGGCTTTTCGGGCTCCTAGACCCCCCGCGGCAAGAAGCGATAGACGCGGTGGCCCGCTGCCGAGCCGCCGGAATTCGCGTCAAGATGATCACTGGCGACCATGCGCGAACAGCAAGCGCCGTCGCCGAGCAACTCGGGTTGGAGCGCGTGACCGAGATCCTGACGGGTCAGCAACTCGACTCGCTCGATGAAGAAAGGTTTCGCGACCGAGCTCTCAACGTGGATGTCTTTGCCCGTACCAGTCCTGAACACAAGCTCCGGCTCGTGCAGGCACTGCAATCGAACCTGGAGGTGGTCGCGATGACCGGCGACGGTGTCAACGATGCGCCGGCCCTCAAACGCGCTGATGTCGGGGTGGCGATGGGACTGAAAGGCACCGAGGCTGCGAAAGAAGCCTCGGAAATGGTGCTTGCTGACGACAACTTCGCGACCATTGCTCATGCGGTGGAAGAGGGGCGCACGGTCTACGATAATCTAAAAAAGGCGATCACTTTCATCCTGCCCACAAACGGCGGCGAGGCGTTGACAATCATTGCCGCCATACTGCTAGGACGGCTGCTGCCGATCACGCCGGTGCAGATCCTGTGGGTCAACATGATTACTGCGGTGACGCTGGCGCTGGCACTCGCGTTCGAACCGCCGGAAACAGACGTGATGGGGCGTCCTCCCAGAGGGGCGCGCGAGCCGTTACTTTCGAGGTTCCTGGTATGGCGAATCGTGTTTGTCTCCACGATATTGTTGCTTGGCACGTTCGGGCTGTTCGTCTGGGAGAGGGAGCAGGGTGCCAGCGTGGAATTGGCCCGTACCGTGGCCGTCAACACACTCGTCATGTTCGAGGTCTTTTATTTATTTAGCACGCGATATTTACGGCGCTCAGTGCTGAATAAGGAAGGCATGCTGGGGAGCCGTCCCATCTTGATAGCCGTCGCTATCGTGATTGGGTTTCAGCTTGCGTTCACATACGCGCCGCCGGTCCAAACCCTATTTGACACACGCCCCGTCTCTTTCTTGTCTTGGTGTATGACGGTGCTGGTCGCGTCCACGGTTCTATTCCTCGTTGAGGTCGAAAAATGGATTAGCCGAAACTGTCACCGACCCCTTTTTATTTCCAAGTAAATATGAGCTAATCTTCTCGATCAAGATTCGCTAACCTCGCTTGGCAAATACCAACGGAGGACGCCATGGCTAAAGCCATACATGTAATGGTGCGGGTGCTCGATTTGGATCGCTCCATCGACTTCTACAATAAGGCATTCGGTTTGGGTGTCGCGGAGACATTGGACTTCGACGACTTCGCTTTGGTCTATCTGCGCAATCAGGAGAATGACTTCGAGATCGAGTTGACCCTCAACAAGGGGCAGACGGCGCCGTATACTCATGGCGATGGCTACGGCCATGTCGCTGTGTGCGTCGAAGATCTTGGCGCCGAGCACGCCAGGTTGCAGCAGCTGGGCTTTGAACCCAAAGACATCGTCGAGTTTGCCCCTGGCGGCAAGCTGATGGCCCGCTTCTTCTTTGTCCAGGATCCGGATGGCTACAAGATCGAGGTGCTGCAACGCCACGGCCGCTATCACTAGACCTAGCCCGTAGATTGCACCAGGCAAATCAGCAGGGCCAGACCCCTTTTTACTTCTTTTTTACCCTACTTAGTGAGGATGACATGAAAGGTTTTGATGCTACGAAAACAACCGTCGATACCTCTCGGCGTAACGCCCTCAAGGCCCTTGGCCTCGGTACCGCCGCGCTAGCTGCCCCCGGCTTGTTACGCAGCGGTCCCGCGCTGGCGATACCGGCAGATCTCGCCATGAAACCGATCCCGCGCACCGGCGAGAAAGTGCCGGCCATTGGACTCGGCACGCATATGACGTTCGATGTCAAACCTGGGAAACCGCGCGAGCATCTGCGGGAAGTGATGAAAATCTTCTTCGATGGCGGCGGGCGGGTCATCGACACATCGCCGCTCTATGGCTTGGCGGAGGTGAGCATCGGCGACTTCGCCACCGCTTTGGGCATCACGGGCCAACTTTTCATGGCCGATAAGATCTGGGTCACCGGCGAATGGCTCGGGGACGACAGTCATGCACAACAGCAATTGCGGCGCTCGATGGAGCGGCTGTGGCGCGACCAGATCGATCTCATGCAGGTCCACAGCCTGGTGAACGCGCGCACGGTAATCCGGGCCATGCAGGATTGGAAAAATGACGGACAAATCCGTTATATCGGCGCATCGCATCACCTGCCGTCGTACTACCACCTGATGGCGCCGTGGGTGGAAAAAGGGACGCTCGATTTCGCGCAGGTGCGTTACTCGCTGGCGACACGTGAGGCTGAGGAACGCATACTGCCCGCGGCACTGGATACCGGCACCGCGGTGATGGTGAATATGCCTTTCGAGAAGGCGCGGCTTTTTAAAATCGTGAAGGGACGGCCGCTACCTGACTTTGCCAGCGAGATCGGTTGCGAGACGTGGGCACAGTTTTTCCTCAAGTGGATCATCTCGCATCCGGCGGTGACCTGCGCGATTCCCGCGACCACCAATCCCAAACACCAAGCGGACAATATCGGCGCTCTCAACGGTCCGCTGCCGGACCAGGAGATGCGAAGCCGGATGCTCAAGCATATGCAGGCGATCCCAGAGTTCGACAAGGTAGCGAAGATGCCCGCTTACCCCGGCAAGACGTTTGACGGCGTAGTGAAACGGGGTTCGCGCAAACCGAGCAAGAGTAAGTAAGACAAAAAAGCACAAACGGGGTCAGACCCCTTATTTTGTGACAACAGGTAACTGCGCACTCGGATAACTTGAAAAGACGCGGCTGAGTTAATTTCTTTGCTAGGCAGTAATCCCAGAGTGTATTCACTATGGTGGACTTTATTTGGCCCAACAATGTCGTCACAATAGCAACGAGACCTAGACCCACCGCTACGATGAGCATTGTCAGTACACCGCGAATTTCCGCGGGCCAGCCATGACCGGAGGCACACTGGGACACGTACCCCGCGTGGATCCGGCGCAAGCCTCGCCCCTGCTGGAGGGGTTCCGCATAGACAACCCGGCGCCCGGCGATCAACTGACCGGCTACGAAACACTGGTGCGCGGCTGGGTGGTGGGCCGCAGGTCACGCGTAACCAGCGTGCAGTTGATTGATCCGAGTCTGCGCCGGGTGTTCAGGGAGTCACCACTGAACGAACCCCGACCCGACGTTGCCGCCCACTATCCGCATGCGAATCACGCCGGGGAGAGTGGATTCCAGATACCGTTCAGTCTGCTGAACCTGAGACCGGAAAGCTGCGTTGAAGTCGTCACGGTGCTACAGGATGGCGCACGCGTTCCCCTGGGCACGGTATCCTTTTGCCGCAATGCGCTGGTGTCTGGCTACACTTCGCGCTTCCAGCCACTAATGGTGAGTTGCCTGGGTCGTTCGGGGTCGACGTACTTAATGGAGATCCTCAAACACCATCCACAGGTCATGGTTCACGGTGATGCGCCCTTCGAGTCGCGATTGTGCAAATACTATTTCTATAATTTGCTCAAGACCCTGTCCGAGCCACCCGGTTCTCTGGCTACCGCCTTTGCGGATGACACCTACGCGGTGAACGCCCATTGGCTGCGTGCTGAACTGCCGCTGGACGCGCAGCAACAGCGCCGATTTCGGCGGGAACATATCGAGCACCTGGCTGCATTCTGCCAACGTGAAATCGACGAGGTGTACACAAGTGTCTCCCTCGCGCAACGGCCGGGGCAACCCACCCCCCGCTTCTATGCCGAAAAACACGGTGCGGGCCATACGCCACGATTGTTGTGGGAACTCTATGCCGAGGCAAAGGAGGTCATACTTATTCGCGACTTCCGTGATATGTTCTGTTCCACTCTCGCGTTCAACCAGCGGCGTGGAACTGAGGATTTCGGCATGGACGGCGCACGCACCCAGCAGGAATTTTTGGACGTCACCCGGGAGCGGGTGATGGGATTGGTCAGTAGTGTGCGTAGCCGCGGCGATGACGTATTTATCATGAAGTACGAGGATCTCATGGAAAGTCCGGTGGCCACCGTTTCTTCGGCACTGGAATACGTCGGCATTGCCGGAGACGTAGCGCTCGTGGAACAAATCCTAATCGAGGCTCGGGCACTTGATCGTGACGTACATCGCACCAGCGCTTCGGTAACAAGTTCTATTGGCCGCTGGCAGCAGGATCTGCCGAGAGCGTTCCGCAAGAGTTGCGACCAGGCTTTCGCTGAAGCGCTCGATGCATTCGGCTACCAGTGAAAAACGCAGAGCTTTGCCGCTACACAGAGGCAGAGCTGCTGACAACGTTCGTGGACGCGGATTGATCGCCAAGGGAAGTTGGAGACAGTGGTCCGGGAACAACGCATCTGGTTTTATCAGCACACTGCCAATGAAAGAGGTCGATCAATCACCGCTGTTGCAGTGCTCATCAACTAATACTGGGATGCTGTTCGCGCTCCGCACGAGCAACCTCGTTCCGATCCCATGATCATTGCCGTTGGGAGCAGTCCGGGATGCCGCGCGAGCGGACCAGACGCGAAATAGTGCCGGTGCGTTATCAGCTGCCCACCTTCGTCCGGCGCCACAAATGGGCGTTGCTGCTGTTTCCGCTCCTTGCCTTCGCTTGGTTGGCCGATGTGCTGGTGACAGACAAGGACCTCTCGGCATTCGATATCATCATGCGGCTCCCAAACTGGTCCGCCGAGTACGAGTATCGGGGTGTGCAGGAGATTATCTTGTCAGACTCGCCGCAGGCTCACTATCCGGAGCGCCGCCTGAAGTGGGGCGCGTCCCGGCAGGGCCATCGAATCAACTACAACCCTTACATATTCTCCGGTGTTGCCGATCAGGCGCAGGGTATCGGTGCGCTGATCACCAGCCCGTTTCAGTTTTTCATGGCGCTGGATGAGGCGTTGGACTGGACCGCCTGGCTGAGGCTGACGTTGGCCGGGTTCTTCATGTACCTGTTTCTGGCCCGTGTTGGTCTGGACACCATTCCGGCCTGCCTCGGGGGCGTCCTGTGGGCGTTCAATCTGCATCAGATAGTCTGGCTGCAGTTCCCTCAGCACCTTGCTACGCAGCTCTGGATACCGCTTCTTTTCTACCTGGATTACGCGATTTTGCGCCACGGTCTGTCCCGCGAACGGGTGCTGGGTCTGATCGTCGTCAATGTCTTTTTCTATACCAGCGGCTATACCCAGATCGTCTTGTACACCTACGTCGCGGTGGGGCTGTTTAATACCCTCTACCTTTTGGTCGATACGAACCGGGACTGGCGGCAAAGGATGCAGACCTGGGCCGTCGTACACCTGTGCTTCCTTGCGGCAGGACTCGTTCTTCTCCCCAAGGTTCTTGTGGACGCCAACGTGATCGCCGATGGTATGCGCTCCGTGCAGACTGACCGGGCCGGCTTGCAACCCACCACGTTCGGCCTTGATACGCTGGGCGAAACCCTGAAGCATGTGCTGCCGAGCATCGGCGACTTCAAGCAACTCTACGCGCCTAATTATCTCGGTGGGCTATGGGGTGAACAATACTGGGGTCGCCAGGCCTTTGGCAACATCGTCGACGGCAGCGCCTACTTCGGCGTCCTGTCTCTGGTGCTGTTGCCGCTGTCCTTGTTGACGTTCGCGGACCGGCATCGCCGGCCGCTGTTGGCGGCGCTGCTCGGCATCCTGTTGTTCGCGTTCGGCATGGCCCATGCAGACCCATTATTGCTGCGCCTCCTCAACGTAATCCCTCTCGCAGGACTCGGATCCTACGGCCGCTTCGTGACCCTTATCCTCATGGCCGCCTGTGCGCTCGCGGCAATCGGGCTGCAATTCGTTTCGGAATCGACCACACGCGGCAAGACAGCGTGGCTGTGGCTGGCCATTACTGCATTTATCTGCGCACCGTTCTTAGTGAAGGTCATGGATCCCGAGCTGCACTTCAGCCGTCTGGCCTATCCTTGGTCTGTTATCTTCGTGGTTGCCTTGCTGATCGCAGTAATGTGGCGCGCCGGTTTCAGCAGGCACATCGCGCCATTGTTGTTGGTGATCGTGACCGTCGATCTTTACGCTGTCACTGTCGGGTTCAACCCCCGTATGTCGGATGCGCGCAATTTTCCGTTGACGAAGACCTTAGCCAGGCTCACCAGTGACCATGAACCGTTCCGGGTGGCGGTCCTTGCCGGGCAGCCGTTTTATCCACCGAACACATTGCAGTATTACGGAATCCCGGAAGTGGGGGGGTACTCCACAGTCGCTCCACTGCGTTATTTAAAATTCGTCAAACTCGCTTATGGGGACTACCACATCACCGTAAACGGCATGCTGTTTCTGTTCCACGGCAATCTGGATGTGTTGCGCACAATGAACGTGAAATACCTGATCAGTGATCGCGAGCTCGATCACCCTGGTGTCCACTTGGTAGACGCCGGGCATGGCTATAGTCTCTATCAGTTCAAAGACCCGCTAGCGAGGGCCTACTGCGCCAGCGATGAAGTGGTGTTCGATGACGACGACGCCTTGCTGCGCAGGTTTGCCACGGTGGCGGGGAGCTACGATCGCCCTGTGGCCAGAGTGGGGAAAGGCCCCGGCAGCCGGCAACTTACGTCCACGTGTCAAATTAGCGAGCTGGCGGTGAATCTCAACAACCTTTCCTTTACCGTTGCTGCGGGCCGACCGACCCGGGTGGTCGTTCCCTACAACTATGCGGCTGGATGGCGTGCCTACAACGAGGCGGGCCAGCCGCTGGAGTTGGAACGGGCCAACTTCACCTTTATGAGCATTGCCGTCCCGGCGGGCACGACCCGGGTCGCAATGCAATATGAGGAGCGCGATATACTTTGGTTTGCAGGCGCCCAGCTCGCGCTGGGATTGGTCGTCATCGTGCTGCTGGGTGTTGGCGGTGTCCGCTTGCCTGAGCATGCGCCGTTGCTCCTGGCGGCGGTGGCTCTGATTGTGGTCAGCCTGTTTGACATTCCTGGAATTCGTAACGACGATGTGCCCGAGCGCTTGTCGGTGCCGGCATACCACCGGATGTAGATCCGTGATCCTATGAGTACCGCCACCGGCAGCCGCGTTGTAGTATCAGTGTACGCCAGCGAGATGATCAGCCAGACGGATCGCCAGTGCCGCGATGGTTAACGAGGGGTTCGCATTTCCTGCAACTGGAATCACCGATCCATCGCAAACGTACAGGTTCTCGACGTCCCAGACTTTCAAGTTGGCATCGACTACACCGCTCTCAATGCCTGCTGACATTCGCGCGGTTCCCATGAAGTGGGCTGCCGCGTACATAGTTTCGCTTATCTGATCACTACCCTTCTCGTCCGTGACTTCATAGGAAGACGATGGGAACGAATTCAGTAACAGAGTGTTGAACTTTGAAACTGACGCTAAATCATCTTCGCTTATCACCCAATTTACATTTGCGATGGGATATCCGAAGCGATCACGTTCTGTTGCCAGGCTCACCCTGCTCGATTGTGTCGGTGTTTGTTCCGAAATAAAGTAAAGATCCGCATACCGGTAATACGCATCGATGGGAAAGAGATAAGAAAGGCCCCAATGAATGGTATTGGGATTCGAAATCAGTTTCGCGATATCAGCTAGAGATAGTCTCTTGCTTCTGCTCAAGATCAACGTCCTTCGCAGCTTTTCATACTGATCATCCAGACCCCGGCTCAAGGACGGAAGCAAATAAACACAGTGATTCGGCAGTTGATGAGCCTTCTGCATCTCACCGTTCATGACAACGCCAGCCTTGATGTGCTGGGATAGTGTGAGCTTTACCGATTGATACAGCGACGCCCGGCGCGGTTTACGCAATCGGATCTGACTGACACTCATCATTGGATGGTCCATCAAATAGCAGCCGACGTGACCATAGGCGTTGCCTGGCCCCGTTTCGTGCGTGCCACGCGAATTCAGAGAAGACGTGGCGTCTCGAGCGCACCGGCGCAGACAATAACTTTTTTGCTTGCACAAACAGGGTTTCACCTTTGTTATTCTTGACCAAGAGCTTTTCGACGAGTGTTCCTTCTCGATTCATGATCAATTCGAGAGCGATGGCGTTGTGGACCAACACCGCATCCGATCGCCGCGGGAGCCAGAAAACCGGGTCAGAGTACAATTTTTTCTAATATTAGCGTTAATTGCTCTCTGACCCGCATTTCTTTCATGTTCTTTCGGTTACGCTCACGACAGGGTCTTCGACCACGCTCAGAATAAGCCCGCGTTGCCCCTCAAAAAAGCCACCACGGTTGTCATCCTGAACGAGCGCAGCAAGTAAAGGATCTTGTTTCCACCACTACCATTACGGCCGCGGAAGTATCGCAATTTCTATCAGCGTAACATTGTGAGGAATCGTTCTATTTCCTGCTGCTGCCACGACTGACATTGATATAGACCTTACTCAACTGTGGCATGGAGAGTAAAGCCATCTTCCTCGGACAGATAGCCGTTGATGTTGGCCTGGAGATCCACATTATAAGGGCGTTTCCGATACCAGATGGTCGCAACCTCGATATCGAAAGCGCGCTTTAGGGAATAGACTTTTCTAAAATCCCGGTGCAACTTGTCGATATCGAAGTTGTGTCTGAAAACGCTTCCGCTTGGGTTCTCGGTCTCACGACCCTCATCGAGGGTGGCATTGATATGAACGAGGACATAGTTCGCTTCGTCGATGGTGACGGATTTTCTAGTGCCGTTTCTCATTAGTATTGGATACTCTGCCATGAATGGTCGCAGAATGTGCTCTTCTACTAGGTAATAAACCACCCGCTCACTTACCTGAATATTTTCAACACTCCAGCACAGCATTTGCCTCACACCGTCAGAGGGCGTATGAACGATACCTCGGTAACCGATCGTAGATCTTCCAGCTAAATAGCGAGCGCCCAGCCATTGATAACCATTTAGGTGATAATCAGGATGTGTACGCATGATATCGACAACAACGCTCACGGTCGCACCCATAATGGCAACTAACGCAGTAACGCGATAACGCTGCCATAACACATACAATTGATCAGCGATTACTAGTGCGATGATTGGAAACATCGTCATCATGTAATATGTCTGTATCCACGTCATTTTCAGAACTACGAACGAGAAGTAGCTTACACAAATCAGCAATGGAACACGCAGTTCCGGACGATAACGCGATTGCCACAAAGCAGTTATAAAGCTAATCCAGACGAGCGCGCCGACGATGATGCTTGGTTTAAAGAAGACGACAAGTGTGTGAAAAACAAATGCTTCCCAAGCGAATGACCAACTGAAAGACGAATTGCTGTCAATAAACTGCTGTACAAGCGCAGCAAGAATAGCAGGATTAGTTGTGTGCACCGGAGGTATTAGAAGAAAAGTCGTAACCGCAATACCCGGCACGACGGTGACTTGCATCCACTTGTTCATGATCCGATCGCGGTCGCGAAACGCGATCCATAGTACAGTGAGCCAAGGCAGCAATGCGGCCAAATAATGGACTAATATTCTTCTATCGCTCAGCTGACCGTATGCCAAGGGTATTTCTTCTATGGTTCCAGGGCCCATATATAGCCACCCTGCAACCACCACTACCGACGTCGCAGCCATCAATATCAAATAGTGAAAAAGCCTCAAAGTAGCCACATAGTCGGACAGCTTGTCCCTTCGTCCCTCGGTGTTAGGCAGCAAGAGTGAGACAACAGTCGCCAATACCAGCGCGGAGGCGGAGGCTTTGGATGCGAGCGCCAACCCCAGGCAAACTCCGGTAGCAGCGACCCATTTCACCGACGCTGTTTCCCTCAGAGCGACAACACATAGCAGTAGCCACGCCGTTGTACATGTTATGTAAATATCGCCCTCGGTCATAGCAATCTTGCTGAACGCAAGATAGTAGGGGCTAGTAGCCAGCACAAAACAGGCTCCAACACCGACGACGCGATTGAAGTGCTTGGCGCAGAACACATAAATCGCCGCCATTGTCAGCACGCCGAGCACAACACTAATCGCACGTGACCAAAACAGCGGGTTGCCGTCGCTCAGCTTGAACACGACACTCGAGATGTACATTGGAAGACGTACGTTTATCGAGTCCAGGTCGACACCTCGCAGCCAGCCGAATTGTTCCTTTGTATAAGTCTCGGCGATAGCCAAATCGATCTGCTCATCATACGAAACACCGTGCACCGGGATTGTGGGTAGAACGAGCAGCATATATAGCGCGATTGAACATCCGAAAAGAATGTTTGGTAGGGAACGACTCAAAGTATCGTACATCTGCTTTCCGGAGTTTGGGTGCACTTTGTTGGTAGTGTTCATCTAAGATGGCGCGAGATTATAACGCGCGGGGCTCCGCCACCCACATAGCCCTTATGATACCCATCCGTAACGTTACAAAACCCTGTGACTGCACATGGATGAACGCTGGAGGCGACTATATTCAAGAGCTATGTAGTCGCCTCCGCGGCGAACTCGATCATCGCTGAGTCGTGGATGTTGTTACTGCGGAGTCGGCAGGTTGGGGCGGCCGCGCCCGCACCCGCTTAAGCCATAACCGACAGGTCAGGCTCTGCGCTCCGCTGCACATCCTTGGTTATGTAGGATTGGTGATGAGACAGTCATGGACCTTAGAAAAACGCTTCATTTTTCTTATACTACTCGACCCCGATAACCGAATATGGGTACGGTGTGGTACCAGTGTTTGAGATTGAACCATAGTAAGTAACGCGAATAGTCGCACCCTAGACCATTTGGAGTGTGGAATGTATTACGAAACGATACGTAACGGCTGAACAGGCTATGATTTCCCGCGCCAGCGTCATGCATATGGTTCGTCTGGTTCTGAGCTTCTGCTTGTTTGGACTTGCCTTGTCGCAGGTCGACTGGCGCGAAGTAGAGTCTGTATTGCAGAGGATTGATAACACCTGGTTGGCCGTCCATGTGTCTGTGCTACTGCTTGAGCGCGTGGTATTTACCTACAAATGGCACATTTTGTTGGTGGTCAAGAATGTTGTACTTCCACTATGGTCTCTGCTGGTTATCACCCTCATAGGGAAGTTTTGGGGACTGTTCTTGCCATCCAGTGTCGGAGTCGACATCGTTCGCGGTTATTACCTTTACCGGAAGACCGCAAGTGGTGCGATCGCCGCTTCGTCGGTTCTGATCGATAAAGTCTTGGCCCTGTGGGCGTTACTTTTAATGGGGTGCTTCGGTCTGCTTTTTTACGGGGCGATATTAGAGGGGTTAAAGATCGGTGTCTACCTAGCGGCGGTTCTCCTGCTAACAGGAGCACTGCTCTACTCACTTCAGCGCGAAGACATGGTCATGTTTCTCGAGAAGCGTTTAGCACGCTTGCTGGGGTCGAGCCTTTCGCGCAAGGTACTTAACGTATATCACTCTTTTCTAGAGTACAGGCGATTTCGATCAACGCTGTGGCTGTCTTTCGCTTTATCAATACTGTTGCAACTCGTGCGCGTACTCGGTGTCTATACGATGGCGCTGGCTTTGGATATCCAGATTCCCGCAATTTACTATTTTGTGTTGATCCCTGTATCGATGATACTCATCATGCTGCCGATCTCCATAGGAGGCTTTGGCTTGCGGGAAGGAATTTTCGTTGCTTTGTTCGCCTTAGCAGGGATGTCCACAACTGACGCCTTCGCCCTGGGTTTCGCCCTGTCTATCACTGATTTATTTGTGTCGCTACTCGGTGGCGTGGTGTACCTGATCGAGCGTCCGGCAGTGGCTAGAGATGGGGAACGATGACAGTGAATTTAAAAAGGGCACGCCCATTAGCCGACTCCCGTCAATAGGGCGAGTGTACCTAAGGGCACATTCCGCCCCAGCTTATCATTGCTGAAGAAGATGGTTGTCAGCGCGTCCGTTGTTTTCTGTCACTGTCGATAATGCTGCTTCCGTCAGAAAGCGCGAAAGTCACCCGTCGGGATCTAGGCTGGGGCTGAAGTGGTCTAATTAAACCGGACACCTCGAAAAGAGTAATAATACTCGAAACGAGGTGAGAGATGACGAACCATAAGAGAAAGCAGTATACGCAAGAGTTTAAACATGAAGCCGTTCGATTGGTCACAGAAGGCGGTTATAAGGTATCGGAGGCGGCACGAAATCTGGATATCAATGCCAACATGCTGAGTCGTTGGATTAAAACGGCTGAAGAAGGGGCTGATTTGGTGTTTCCCGGGAAAGGCCGCATGAAACCGGAGCAAGAAGAGATTCGCCGTCTGCGAGAAGAGAATAAACGGCTGCGCCAGGAGAAAGAAATCTTAAAAAAGGCGACGGCCTTCTTCGTCAGAGAAGGGAACTGAGATATCGGTTCATTCTGGTGGAGAAGGCGAATTATCCGGTGACATTATTGTGCAAAGTAATGGAAGTTGGGCGCAGTGGATTTTATGAGTTTGTTAAACGCCAGCAACGCCCTGATGATGGCCGGGAGCAGCGGTTGATGGTTAAGGTTCAGGCGATCCACAAGGCAAACGATGAAGCCTACGGTAGTCGTCGGATGTCGAAGGCATTGCGAGCTGATGGCGAGGAAGTGGGCCGCTATCAGGCGGGAACGTTGATGAAGAAAGCCAATGTTGAGGTCAAGCGAAAAAAGCGTTTCCGCGTGACGACAGACAGTAAGCACAGCTACCCGGTTGCGCCGAATTTGTTGGACCGACAGTTTGATATTGAAGCGCCGAATACGGTTTGGGGTAGTGATATCACTTACTTATGGACCGATGAAGGCTGGCTGTATCTGGCGGTGGTCATTGATTTGTACTCGCGCCGTATCTTGGGTTGGTCGTTGTCCAACCGCATGAAGGTTGATTTGGTGCGTGATGCCTTGCTGATGGCGATCTGGCGTCGTAAGCCGACCCGCGGGCTGATTCATCATTCGGATCGGGCCGGACATGGTCATCGAACCGGCGTTGGCTGGTCGTTTAGTTATACACCAGCCGCCTAGACTCGCACTGGTCAAGCTATATGGCCTTGTATATAATCCACGCGCCTGTGCAGCTTGCCTGCACCCGGCCGCTCGATTAACTCCACTCCAGGCGTAACGATATCCGAAGCCATGTCGTCTGTCCGTCTTCACATCGGTATCGGCATCGTCGCTTTTTGCACGCTGGTCCTTGAACTGAGCCTGATCCGCGTATTCGACGTGATCCTGACGCCGTCGATGGGTTATGTGGTCATCACGGCGGCCATTTTCGCCCTGGGACTGGGGGGTATCTATTTGTATCTTTTTCCCATCACCCGCGAAAGGGCCGAGCGTCTACTTCCATGGCTGTACCTGGCGTTTGCCCTTGGCACGCTGCTGTTGTTGCCCACTATGAATGCCCTGCCTTTCGACCTCAACCTAGGACGCACCTCCCTCAGGGTGCAGCTATTAGCATGGTTGGGTATGTACGTGGCGCTCATTATGCCCTTCTTCCTTTCGGGACTGATCATTTCACTCATCCTGCGCCACTACTCCGAACAGGTCCATACGCTCTATTTCGTGGACTTGGTGGGTGCCGGTCTCGGCTGTGCCGTCATCATCCCGATTATCACTCCCTACGGCCCAGGCGGCATCCAGTTCATAGTCGCGGCACTGTTGCTGATCGGTACCGCAGTGTTTCTAAATTCGCGCATCGCGCGCGCAGCATTGGTCGGCAGCAGCCTGGTGCTTGCCGCCGTTCCGGCGGCTGTCGACGGTTACCTGGAATACGACGGCCACGCCGACAAGCGAGGCGTCGATACCTGGCGCGCGCAGGGTCTGCGCGACTTCGTGCGCTGGGATCCGGTATCCAAACTGGAAGTATTCAGAATCTCCAGTGCGCTCAACTTTGCCATCGACGGTGGCCAGCAGGGGTCCTGGCTACAACGCTTCAATGGCGACTTCGGCCAATTCCATAGGGAAATGGAAGCAAATCCGGACGGCTATTTCTTCGGCTTGCAATCCGTCGTGCACTACCTGACCCAGGGCAAGAACACCGAGGTACTGGTCATTGGTGCCGCGGTCGGTAACGAAGCCAAAGCGGCGGTGCTGTTCGGTGCTCGTCGCGTCGACGCCATAGAACTGGTGGGAGAGATAGTCAAAGCTGCCAAGACTCGCTACGCACGATACAGCGGCGACGTGTTCAATCATCCCCGGATAAACTACCGTGTCGGCGAGGGGCGGACCTACCTGCGACGCTCGACCAAGCAGTACGATGTGCTGCAAATGTTCAGCAACCACACCAGCTCCAGTATCGCCGATGGATCCGGTGCCGTGCAAACCGCCTATTTGCAGACCGTCGAGGCTTACATGGAGTACTTCTCCCATATGAAGCCGGACGGCATTATCCAGATCAACCACCATATCTATCCGCGCATGCTGACCACGGCGGCAGCGGCGTGGCAGAAACTCGGAAAGAAAGACTTCTCCCGCCACGTATTGGTTGTCGAACGCTGGCGGCCGCTGACATTGCCCACCATGTTGATAAAGATGCAGCCGTGGACCAAAGACGAGGTTGCCCGCACACTTGCCTACATGAACCGGCAAGCGGCGCCGAAGGTCGGATTGCCAGCTGACGCCAAGCCGTCCGACAAGATTTGTCGAGGCAACCCATTCAATGGCCGCATTCAGACAGGCATGGGCAATCTGGATCGCATCGATATCTGGGTGGGCACGCACTATCAGGACGGGCTCTCCTACGATGTCGATGTGCGGCTGTGGTCAGAGACGGGCACCGAGCTGGCTCGGGGCTCCATCCCCGGTAACCGGTTCAAGGACAACTCTCCGGTGCGTTTCGATGTTCCGCCTCTTGGGAACACGCGCGGCGACAAGATCGAGGTCCTCATTAGTGCCGAGGATGCCGACTGCGAAAGCGGTTTCTCCGTATGGATGACGGGCGATGGTCACCCGATTATCACCTCCAGAGGTGAGCCGAGGGCTTACGTGATCGCCTTCGACCCCATCAATCGGGACCACAACCTGATACTCGCCGCATTCCTGGACGGACCTTTCCCCAAGGACCTAGGGGCGCAGGCCGGATTTGACATTTCGCCGGTGAGCGATGATCAGCCCTACTTTTCGATGATCAGAAAGAAACTTGGATATGCGCAACCGATGAACTCGATGTACATGGACGACGGCACCGCCCATGTGCTCAACCTGCAGCATACGCGTTTTATTCCCACCGACTGGCTCAATCTGGCACTGGTGGGCAGCATCGCCCTCACGTTTTCAGTGATATTCATCTTCCTGCCGCTATTCTTTTCCCGACATGGCCGTGCACGTTGGGAGGGCATGGGCTGGTCGCTGTCTTATTTTTCCTGCCTCGGCGCCGGGTTCATTATCATTGAACTGGTGTTGGTGCAAATCTTCAAGAAGCTGATCGGATACCCTACCTATACCTACGTGACGGTTATCTTCACCATGCTCATTGCGGCGGGTATCGGCAGCCTCGCGGCTAAACCGCTGCGTGTGGGCGAACTGCGCAGCCGTTGGGCCGCGCTGTTTGTCTTAATACTGGTTGCCGGAACAATTTTTATTGTCTCCTACAGTGCGGTCTTCTACCAGTTCCTCAGCCAGCCGTTGCCCATCCGTATCGCGGTGGCAGTGGCGATGCTGTTTCCGCTAGGTTTTCTGATGGGTATGCCGCTGCCGATCGGTATCTATCAACTCGGGCGTGTGAACGAGTACGGTATCCCCTGGGCATGGGGTATGAACGGTTTTTTCACGGTGTCGGGGGGGTTCCTATCCATACTGCTCTCCTATAAGTACGGCTTCCAGTCTACCCTGATGGCGGGGCTTGTTATCTACGCGCTGGCCTTCTTCACGTTTGAACGCATGAAACGTCCGGGTACGGTTGGGGCCTGACAATACGCAACCGCGAGCAGGCGGCGAGAGCGCGTCACTTCGCCAAATCAGCAACCGGTTTGAACCGCAACGACGCAACGTTGGCCGCATTGACATAACCGCCATCGATCGCGAGCCCCCGCGGTGGGTGACCGTAGCGCGCGTGTGGCGTTTCAACATGGGTATCAAACACCCTTTGATCGGCGGGATTCCCGTCTTCGAACACCACATCCGGGAGCAGTCCGCTCGCACCGTTGGTTAACGTCAGCTTGTCCCCGTGTTGCACTTCCCGTCGCTCCTTGATGATAATGTCGGTATGCGGCTCGAACAGGCTCACCACGTTCTCCAGTGCGGGCACGCTTTCGTCGTGAAGCACGCGTCACTGGGTTTGTGCAATGACCCCCATAATCAACCGTCGATAGCGCTCCACCTGACTACACCACGATGACGTATCGCACTGTTTGACCAGCACTTTATAGGTCTCATCCAAACACCCCAAGGTGTCCTCCGACACCTGCAGCAAGGCCTGATATATCGACCGACAACGCGCCCTCGTGCGCGCATGCATGATCCCGGCGCGCCGGCGTTTGGCTTGGCGTCGGTGGTTGTGAAATGGCACTTTGGCGAAGGCACGCCCCGCTTTCAGTGATCAAAACATGACTCGCACCGAATCGCACAGAAGGCCCAAGTCGCTGGGATCCAAGCTCCGCCTCGGCACGCTCGGACACCGCTGTGTAGTCGCTGCTCATGTACAGACGCGGCATTCCGCTGAACGCCTGAACACCGGTTGACCCGCCACGCAACCGCGACAACAAACTCGCCTCCTCCAGTGCCCGGTGATGTCCACCGCCTTTTGGCCGCAATCGCCGTAACAGCCCGATGACCGCAGTGAGGCCCGCTGCCAAGGGCATTCGAAACACACCATGCATCATCAAATTCTTCACGACATTGTCATCGAAGCGACGGCCGGATGACGTGGCCGCCAGATCGACACCGCCGGGTCATCCGACCAGCGAACAGTGTTGCCGATAAAAGTCCTGCCAGGACGCGGTCCCTGGACCCGATATAATGTAGCGCCGAGGCTGAAAGTGGTCGGCGTCAGGCCACGGCGCGAGAGTTAGCGCCTTGGACACGGCCTGACAGACATCATCGACGTAGACGTAGTTACACACACTGCTACCGCCAGCTGGGAGCACAACCCGTTCGCATGTGCATCCCTCCAGCACCATGCGGGTCCAGCTGCCTCCCCAGCCGAAGACGATGGTGGGCTGCAAGATCAGAACCTCCAGCCCAACTGATCTGGCCCGGTTCGCTAACTCGTTTTCGATCCGCAGCTTGGTATGAGCGTAAGGGTCACGATATTTCGCCGGCGCCGATGTCTCGGTCAACTCGCCCTTGGCCGTTTGGTCGTAAACTGCGATGGTGCTCAGGTGAACGAAGCGCCGCGCCCCCGCATCGCGGCACATCGCCAACAGGTGCCTTACCGCATCCAGGTTCCGCAATGGATTTGCGAAATCGTATGCAAAGTGAATTACCGCGTCGCATTGTTCCACGACGGATGATAATGAGGTGGGGTTAGCGATGTCGCACACGCGGTAATCGACGTCGGGCAATGCGCGGATTGGATGCGGCCGCGATCGAACGAGAGCCGTCGCCCGTTCGAAACCGGAACCATAGAGTTCCATGAAGCGGCGTCCTATAAATCCGTCCGCACCTGTTATGACTAACCTGCGCACCTTCATACCGAGCTACTGTGTTACTACGGTTCCTGAGCTATGGATCGCCTGCGTGCCGACAGCGGCTGGCGCCACAACTACATTCTCGTTCCCAGAGTACAATGTGTCGGTACTTGTGTTTGTGCGCATGGTTATACTCATCCTTGTGAGGTATGACGAATTGGTTTCCTGATCGTCAATCGCTCACCGACTTGGGTTCGTCTTTTCGTGGCAGAAACAGGTACCCAAAACCGCCGAATAGCGATATCAACGTCGTTAACACTGAGCTCGTAAAGGCCAACACAAACCCATCAGTACTAGAAAGGCCGACGAGCGCGAAGATGGCAACAGCAGAACCCTCACGTAGTCCGATGCCGCCTATAGATGTCGGTATCATGATGATGATCATCAATAAAGGCACAAATAAGAATAGAAATGCAATGGGGACGTCTATTGCGGCGGCATGGGCGATGG
>CALZGZ010000038.1 GCA_945787105.1 uncultured Gammaproteobacteria bacterium | reverse complement strand
TATGACAGTTAGCAGTTTTCTCATGTGTCGACAGGCAGTGGCAAGAAGTATATGCGTGCAAGCGTCGCATGAACATCAATCAGCCTACATTGCATTCGATCAACTATCTTAGTGAGGGCAGTTGGTTTAAGCGTCTCGATATTTGTCTTTTCGAAATCCTTAACGACCTTGCGCACTGCGAGCAAGCACGGGTGGTTATTCTCCAGACTACCGATGCTTTCCTCGATCGCGTTCAAGCAATGCATAAAGGACCTGGGGAACTCGTCGTCCTTGAACAGGAACCAGAGCACATGCTCGCGTTGTACTTTGATCTGCATCTTGCGTCGGTACATGTGATAAGCGGAAAGAGATTCGAGGACATTCACCCACTGTGCAGTTTGGAGCGAAGCGAGGTCCGGCAGTTTATCGGAATCAGGGACTGTGAGTCGCATGTCTATGAACCGGGTCGTCATATCGGCCCGCTCGAGATTGCGTCCGATTCGCATAAATTGATAGCCGACATCGCGTGTCATCACTGACCCTAATAGACCCATCATCATCTGGCAGGTGCGGATAATACGTTCTAGGTAGCGATGCCGGCCGCGTTTAGTAAGACCAGTATTGAGATTTTCATCAATATATAACTGCAATTCGGTAAGGTATTGCCAGACTTCTCGCGGAAGAACGTCACGCACCGTGCGGCAGCTCTCACGCGCATTTCGAATACAGCAACGAACAGAACTCGGACCTTCCCGGTCACCAAGTAGGAACCGGACAACCTGGCGTTCGCCATAGTTTTGGTAACGTGTCTCGAAAAGCACGTTTGCACCAGTCACATCGATCAGTGGCTTCCAGTCAGGGGAAATACCGCGAGGTAAATCAAGTTGTATATTTGCGTTCACGTTGATGACCCGCGCGATATTTTCAGCACGTTCGATATTGCGTGACATCCAATAGAGACTTTCGGCAACGCGGGAGAGCATATCAAGTGACTTCCGTGTCGACGACCCAGGTGTCCTTGCTACCACCACCCTGCGAAGAGTTCACCACCAGTGAACCTTTAACCAGTGCAACACGAGTCAAGCCGCCCGTAGTCACATGGGTTGTACGTCCGCTAAGGATGAATGGTCGCAAGTCAACATGCCGTGGTTCGAGGCTGCGTCCAACCACAGTCGGCACGGTTGATAGACTCAACGTCGGCTGTGCAATGTAATTCCGTGGATTAGATCGAATAAGCGCCGCAAAGTGTTCGCGCTCAGTGTTGCTTGCCGTTACACCCATCAGCATACCGTAGCCACCCGATTCGTTCGCGGGTTTGACAACAAGTTTGTCAAGATTGGCGAGCACGTACTCGCGCTCCTCATCGAACATGCAGCGGTATGTCGGCACATTCGGGATCAGTGGCTCCTCGTCAAGGTAATAACGAATGAAGTCGGGAACAAAGGCGTAGACAACCTTGTCATCGGCAACGCCTGCGCCCGGTGCATTTGCAAGCCCAACATTGCCCGTCTTCCACGCGCGCAACAAGCCACGGACACCAAGCATCGAGTCGTCGCGGAACGCCTCAGGATCCATGAAGTCGTCGTCGATCCTGCGGTATATTACGTCTACCCGTTTGGGTCCCGACACGGTGTGCATAAAGACACAATCATCTTCTACGAAGAGGTCTCTACCCTCGACGAGCTCACAGCCCATTTCCTGGGCCAAGTAGGCATGTTCAAAATAAGCGGAGTTGTATATGCCCGGCGTAAGCACGACGACCTCTGGACGCGCAGTATGTCTTGGTGAAAGTTGAGTAAGGGTGTTATATAACTGGGCAGCATAAGTATCGACAGGTAGCGGTGCATAGCGCTCGAAAAGTTCGGGGAATATTTGCTTAGTCACGAGACGGTTCTCAAGCATGTAGGATACACCGGATGGCACACGCAGATTATCCTCAAGCACATAGATCGTACCGTCTCGATCGCGCACCAGATCCGATCCGCAAATATGTGCCCAGACACCAAACGGGGGGGTGACGCCAACGCACATGGACCGGAAATTTTTAGATTCCTCAAGCACCTCCGGTGGGAATACACCCTCGGCTACAATGCGCTGATCATGGTAAATGTCGTCGATAAAATGGTTCAGCGCGGTGACGCGCTGTATAAGTCCGGCTTCAATGCGCTTCCATTCCTTACTGCTAATAATCCGCGGCACAATATCGAAAGGCCAGGAACGATCGATAGCACCTTCACCCTCGGTGTATACTGTGAAGGTTATCCCCATCTCCTTGATGGCGAGTTCGGCCGATGCCTGCCGAGCAGCCAATTCTTCATCGTCCAGGGATCGGAACAGGCGTACCATCTCTTTAGTGTGCGAGCGTGATCGGTTCGAACGCACTAGCATTTCATCAAAGAAGCCAGCGGTGGGATAGTGTTTGAGATCTAGTGTCATCGGGTCCTCTACGGTATTCCTAAGGTATTATTACGCAGGATCCGTACCAAATCTGAACGGCGTATATTTGAGCCACTTAGCCCGCACCTACTCAGAAACATGCACCAAGTCGGTTCATGAGTGGTTTCAGAGTACAGGTTTCGTGCAACAATTAAGTCTAATGCCGAACAAAATAGTATAATTTCAAAATCTTCACTAGATGCACGCTGCTGCGAGATAACGAACTTGGAAATTTAACCACAGCAAATACGGTCCTTACTTCTCCAATACGCAACCGAACCTCTACCTTGGAGCTTTAACATTACACCTATGTAGATTCCATTGCCGCTGTTTCGCCAAACGTTTATGCGCGTAATTTTGGTCTGCCGAAGGACAATCAGCGCAATTGCAGAAACATTCATTCCCCCCGACCCGTCGGACTTTGATTCTTAGTGCTTAGAAGCCACTCTGCCCGGTACCGTGTTGTGGTCTAATCACGCATTCAGCGTGGGCTATTCCAGGTTCTATTATCATTTAGAGTCAATAAGTTAACACGAACCCTGGTTTAATCACGGTTAGGTTAAAGATTTGCGCGCATTATTACGATAAGTTCGATAGAATAATCCTTTGTAAGTGCTGTATTAAGGAAACCTTCTATGACATATTGTATTGCAGCCTCTACTAACGATGGCCTGGTATTTTGTTCCGACTCGCGGACCAATGCCGGCGCCGACATGTTATCTACCCACAGCAAGATGCATGTGTTCCGGCCTACGGCAGAGCGCCTGTTTGTCATCCTGACGGCTGGTAATCTGGCCACGACCCAGGCCATCATCAGCCGCATAGAACAAGAACTGGATGACCCCGAGGTCAAGGTCAACCTGCTTAGCTGTAAAAAGATGATCGAGGCGGCCCGTTATATCAGCGAGGTCAGCCGGGAAGAACAGACAAAGGCCCAATCTTCCACGGCCGCATCGAACATAGACGCGTCGGCCTCATTGATCTTTGGCGGGCAAATCAAGGGGGGTGCGCCTGCCGTCTTCATGATGTACGCGGCGGGTAATTTCATTGCCGCATCCGATGACACACCGTTCCTGCAGATAGGGGAAAGTAAATATGGCAAACCAATTCTGGACCGTATCCTGACCCGTGACACGTCACTGGAAGACGCTGCCCGCTGCGCCATTGTCTCAATGGATTCCACGATTAAGTCGAACGCCACGGTCGGGGCGCCGATTGAAGTACTGGTCTACGAGAAAGGTACTTTCGAGAGTAATCACTATCTGCGCCTGGATGAAGACAACGACTACCTGCGCGCCATCCGCCAGACCTGGAACGAGGCGCTGAAACATGCCTTCGCTGAATTACCGCAACTGCAATGGGAAAAGCGTACCGCCCATCTAGCGGAAAATATCCACCCCATTATTCACGAAAGCCATAAAAAATAGCCCAAAATCAATCAGAAGTTTCCTACATTCAGCTAACCGTTGACCAGTGCCGTGTGGACTCATGGACAAAACGCAGTTTACCGGCCACCACCGAGGTAACAACAAACGGATAGGCATCCCCGAGGCCGAGACTGCGATTGAGTTCGTTCAAGGTCACTGCCAGTTCCTGCCAACGATCCAGTAATTCTTCGATGTCCTTGTTGTTGGTTAGAGGTTCGATCACCCCCTGTACCTCCGCGGTTTCCAGTGCATCTATCGTGTGCAAGTAGTGAGCAAAACATTCCGCCCAGTCTTCAAACGGATGTGCGCTGGCGTAGGCACTGATATAGTTTTGTTCCCAACCGGCCCGGGGTCCATTTTTATAATAGCTTTTCAAGGCCCCGGAATAGGACTGCACCGGATTGCCAAACAGCGTTTCAAAACCATCCATCTGTCCCACCAACAACTCGTAATAGTAGTGCCCCGCTTCATGACGGAAATGACCAAGCACTGTCCGGTAACGTTCCGAGCTCTGTTCACGCTGCACGGTACGCTGCACCTCATCGGCCTCTGCCGTATTGAGGGTGATCACGCCATTACGATGGCCGGTACTGACAAACTCTTCAGGCATATTGGGATTGCTGCGCTGGTCTTCTAGAAAATCAAAACACAGGCCCCGGGGGTAATCCGCTACCGGTGCGGTCAGCGGCAGTTCCAATGCCAACAGGCCGTAGATCAGACGCCGTTTGGCCTGCTCGATGCGACGCCAGCGTGGCAGATTTTCCGCCACCGACAGATCAGGGATGGTGCGGTTGAGCCGGCAGGCGAGACAAAAGGCCTCATGGCTATTGCTATCGACAATGCCATTGCAGACATCATAATCACGGCGATTGTTACAAAAACGGTAGAGGTCCCCTCGCATGACATCACGCCACAGATCACCGACCGGTTCCAGGGTCACCATGCGTCGCTGCTCCAGGTACAAGCCTAGTTTACGGTCGCAGGAAAGACAGGTGCTGTTATCGAAAAAGACCCGCTGACCACATTGGCAATAAAATTGTTGCATCAGGCTACTCGTAACGGAAATAGGTATCGCTGATGACCGTGTGCAATTCGCCTACAGACTTCTGGAAGTCGTCGATAAAGCGGTGCAGGCCGGTGCGTTTCATACGTTTGGTATTGACTTCTGCAAGCTGTTTGATCATTCGATTAAGCTGGCGCCGCGGCTCGCGTGGATTGGGCACCTTGGACAAACAACTGCCAATCGACTGCAGGCAGTGCCCCATGGAGCGCGGGAACAGCCGCTGATGAAACAGATAATCCAGCACATCGCTGCCATTTACGCCGAGATAGCCTTGCAGGTGATAAGCCTGAAAGGCATTAAGTGATTTCAACACATTGATCCAGCGCACGGTGGCGAAAGCCGGATTGAAATCTTCCTCATCTGACAAGAGATTCCCCGCCGCCACATCGATGATACGGCTGCACATGTCGGCCCGTTCCAGGTTACGCCCGATGCGCAGGAATTGATAGGCCGCATCATGTGCCAAGGTACCCAACATCACGCCGGTCAGGGTCTGACTGCGAAGGATCAGACCGTTCATAAAATCATTACGCTTGCGCCGGCCAATCGAGCTTTTTGCATAGTCGGCGCTGTAGTGAAACAGTTCGTTTGCCTGCTCCCAAACCTCGTTGGGGATAATGTCGCGGGTGACGCGGGCATTTTCACGCGCGGCATTGACGCAGAACATGATAGAACTTGGATTGCGGGTATCGGTAATCAGATAACGCATCACTGAACGTTCATCCGTATTGCCCTGGTATAGTTCCTTGAAATGGGCCTCGGCATCGACCACATTGATCAGCTCGTCCCAGGTTACCTCCGCCTCCAGTGGCAGATCCAGTAACAGGCTGGTCATACTGTTAATCAGCCGCGCCGTGTCCTCGGCACGCTCGATGTAACGCGCCATCCAATAGACATTTTCCGCGACACGTGACAGCATTATTTTCTCCCCACTTTGACCACCCAGGTATCCTTGCTGCCACCGCCCTGGGATGAATTAACGACCAGTGAGCCCTCGGGCAGCGCCACACGGCTCAGGCCACCTGTCGTGGTGTAGGTCCTTTTGCTTTGCAGAGTAAACGGTCGCAGGTCTACATGGCGCGGTGCCACACTGCCATCTTCGATGACGGTCGGCACGGTAGACAGATTGAGTGTCGGCTGGGCGATGTAATTGCGCGGGTGCTTTTTTATCAGATCGGCAAATTCCTTGAGTTGGACTTTCGTCGCCTTGGGACCAACAAGTAGACCATAGCCACCGGATTCATTGGCGGGCTTGACGACCAGTTCATCCAGATGCTCCAGCACATAGGCACGATCATCTTTATGCATACACATATAGGTCGGCACGTTGGGGATGATCGGTTCTTTACTGAGGTAATAGCGGATAATGTCCGGCATAAAGGTATACACGACTTTATCGTCTGCCACGCCGGCGCCGGGCGCATTGGCAATGCCAACATTACCTTTACGCCAGGCCCGCATCAGACCCGGCACACCGAGTGCCGAATCTTCACGGAATGCTTCCGGATCGAGAAAGTCGTCATCGATGCGGCGATAGATCACATCCACCTGCTTCAGGCCGTAGATGGTTTTCATATAGACGCAGTCGTCGCTGTCCACCAACAGGTCACTGCCCTGCACCAGCTCCGCCCCCATCTGCTGGGCCAGGTAACTGTGTTCGAAATAGGCCGAGTTATAGATGCCGGGCGTCAACACCACGACTTCCGGCACCTCGCACTGGCGCGGTGAAATGGCCGCCAGCATGTCAAACAATTGCGTGGTGTAGTCGC
>CALZGZ010000037.1 GCA_945787105.1 uncultured Gammaproteobacteria bacterium | reverse complement strand
TGAGTAAAGCCTTGAATCGCCCCGAGCTGCAAAGGGCGTTCCGCGTTCCGCACTCATTTCTGCTCATGCAGCTGGCGGCGGGCGACAGTTACTTTTTAGATGAAATGCAACAGCACTTCCCTACCATGCTGCCGGAGTTGTTGCGTTTGCGAACCGAGGCGGCGCAAACGCTACCCCGGCCACTCGAGGAGGAGCTGCATGCCGACCGGCATCACCGCGCAGCCAGTTTGTTTGAGGCGGTGACCCGTGTGGGTTCCCCGCACGAAGCGAGGAGTTGGCGCTATTGGCTGGACGAACTGTTTCTACATCCCCACTGGGGTTTGTTCGGCAGCCTGGCGGTGTTCGCCGCTGTGCTATTTGTTGTGGTTGAGGTCAGCACCTGGCTCGATGGGATGACGGCGGCACGGCTGGTCGATTGGGTGTCTGGCTGGCAGCCACAAACGACCGGTGGCGTCATCGGACGCGCGGTCGTGGATGGTCTGATCGGTCTGATTGGAATTGTCGTACCGTACATGATTCCGCTGGTGTTGTTGTTGGTAACGCTGGAGGAGGCGGGGGTCATGCAACGAATCGCCTTCGTCGTCGACCGCGGTTTTCATCAGATCGGTTTACATGGCGGGGTTGCCGTGCCTTTCCTGCTCGGGCTGGGTTGTAATGTGCCGGCGATATCCGGTGCCGCTGCCGCCGCCCGCGGACGCGATCGCGTCGTCGCTTCGCTGCTGATCACTTTCGTCCCCTGTTCGGCGCGTTCCGCCATTATCTTAGCCTTGGGCGGCAAGTATCTGGGGGGAGTTGGGGTTTTCGCGATCTTCATGCTGACGATCAGCGTGATTGCGGTGTTGGGACGCCTGCTTACGCTCCGCTATCCCGAAACCGGCCCCGGACAGGTACTGGATATCCCGCCCTACGCCATGCCAACCTGGCGCTCTCTACTTTATAACACCTGGGCGCGCACTCGCGACATCTTAACTATCGTCACGCCTTTATTGGTAGGTGGCAGCATCGTGTTGGCGTTGCTCAGCCATGCCGGTGCGGACCACATCATCAACGCGATGTTCACGCCGGTTACCTCCTGGTGGTTGGGCTTACCGATGGTGCTGGGCGTGCCAATTCTGTTCGGCATTCTGCGCAAGGAATTATCATTGTTGATGATTTATCAGGCACTGGGTACGTTCGAAGTTGGCGCTTACTTGGATTGGGTGCAGATCGTGACCTTCCTGCTTTTCCTGACATTCTACATCCCGTGCATATCGACGTTTGCGGTGATGCTACAAACCATAGGCCGTAAAGAAGCACTATTCTCGATTTCTCTGTCTGTGGGTGTGGCGCTGCTGGTGAGCGGGATTGCGCGGTTACTGTTGGAAGGCGTGCGACATTTTGTCATTTGAAATAAGTGCGACGACAAAAAGTGAGTCGAAAAGGAAACAAGCCAGAAAACGGCTGGTGAGCGCTCGTACTGACTACGGTCGCTAACGGCCAATTCCGGCCAAACGAGATTGAGAGAGCGGACATTCGATAACGTTAAAGCTGTGGGGTGCGAGCCACGCAGCCGTGAAGCATGTTAAACAAGCGACATGTTATGTGTTTTTGGCTTTCGAATAGGCTTGCCTAAACAAGAAACGGTGTTTCAAATTGTTTTGAAACACCGTTCTTATTCTTTGGCCTGGGCTTCCATCAGTGTTCAGGACGGCCGTCAAATTGACACAAATTTAACGCCTTTTAATCTTCCGACCGACAGTTCAAGATACACTTCATAAGCTGTCTTGAGCCAAGACTAGGTGATATCAAAGCGATCCAGATTCATCACCTTGGTCCAGGCCCCCACAAAATCATGGACAAACCGCTCCTGCGCGTCGTCACTGCCGTAGGCTTCAGCAATCGCCCGGAGCTGGGAGTTAGAACCAAATATCAGATCGACACGGGTGCCGCTCCACTTCAGTTCGTCCGTTGCGCGATCTTTACCCTCAAACAGATCTTCGTCTTGTGAGGTTGCCTTCCAAATTGTCCCCATGTCCAGCAGGTTCACGAAGAAGTCGTTGGTGAGCGACTCCGGCCGCTGGGTGAAGACGCCATGCTGGGTCTGTCCGACGTTGGTATTCAGGACGCGCATACCGCCAATGAGAACCGTCATCTCAGGCGCGGTAAGGGTCAGCAATTGCGCCCGATCGACCAGCAGCTCCTCCGCTGATACGGAGAATTTGGTCTTCAAGTAGTTACGGAAACCGTCCGCGACCGGCTCGAGCACGGCGAAAGACTCGACATCTGTTTGTTCCTGCAAGGCGTCCATGCGGCCCGGTGTGAAGGGAACCGTCACATTATGACCGGCATTCTTCGTAGCTTTCTCAACGCCTACACAACCCGCCAGAACGATCAGGTCAGCGAGCGAGACTTTCTTGCCGCCAGACTGCGCGCTGTTGAACTCGCTCTGGATGCCTTCAAGTGTGGCGAGCACTTTCGCCAGTTGACCCGGCTGGTTGACCCCCCAATCCTTCTGTGGTGCAAGACGGATACGCGCACCGTTCGCGCCGCCGCGCATGTCGGAGCCACGAAACGTAGACGCCGAAGCCCAGGCGGTCGAGACCAGTTGCGAGACAGACAGTCCGGAATCAAGGATCTTGCCTTTGAGCGTGGCGACGTCCTTATCATCGATCAAATCATGATCGACCGCCGGGATGGGGTCCTGCCAGATGAGGGCTTCCGCAGGCACCTCGGGGCCGAGATAGCGCGCGCGAGGGCCCATGTCACGGTGGGTCAGCTTGAACCAAGCCCGGGCGAAGGCATCGGCCAGTTCATCTGGATTCTCGTAGAAGCGCCGTGAAATTTTTTCGTATTCATGGTCGAACCGCAACGAGAGGTCGGTGGTCAGCATCGTTGGCGGGTGGCTCTTCGACGGATCGTGGGCATCCGGAATCGTACCCGCGCCCACGCCATCCTTCGCAACCCACTGATGCGCACCGGCCGGGCTCCTCGTGAGTTCCCATTCGTAACCGAAGAGGTTCTCGAAGTAGTTGTTGCTCCACTGAGTCGGCGTGGTGGTCCAGGTCACTTCCGGACCGCCGGTGATCGTGTCACCGCCCTTGCCCGAACCGAAGCGGCTCGTCCAGCCGAGGCCTTGCTCTTCGATACCGGCGGCCTCGGGCTCGGGGCCCACGAGCGCCGGATCGCCGGCACCGTGGCATTTGCCGAAGGTGTGACCGCCGGCGATGAGTGCAACCGTCTCCTCGTCGTTCATGGCCATGCGCGCGAAGGTCTCGCGAATGTCCCTAGCGGCGGCCAGCGGATCCGGGTTACCGTTCGGGCCTTCCGGATTGACGTAAATCAGGCCCATCTGAACGGCCGCAAGCGGATTTTCCAGCTCACGGTCGCCGGAATAGCGCTTGTCATCCAGCCAAGTGCTCTCGGAACCCCAGTAGATGTCTTCCTCCGGCTCCCAGATGTCCTCCCGCCCGCCGGCGAAACCGAAGGTCTTAAACCCCATCGATTCCAAAGCGACGTTGCCAGTGAGAATCATCAGGTCGGCCCATGAAATCTTGCGGCCATACTTTTGCTTGATCGGCCAGAGCAGTCGGCGGGCCTTGTCGAGGTTTGCGTTGTCGGGCCAACTGTTAATGGGCGCAAAACGTTGGTTACCGGTCCCGGCGCCGCCGCGGCCATCACCTACGCGGTAAGTTCCGGCGCTGTGCCAGGCCATTCGAATGAAAAAAGGGCCATAGTGACCGAAGTCTGCCGGCCACCAATCCTGTGAGTCGGTCATCAGCGCCAGCAGATCCTTTCTCACCGCCTCCAGGTCCAGACTCTCGAACTCTTTTGCGTAGTTGAAATCCTCGTCCATCGGATTCGACTTGGAAGAATCCTGGTGCAGGATATCGAGACGCAACTGGTTTGGCCACCAGTCCCGGTTCGATGTGCCATCGCCAGCTGTGTGGTGCATCGGGCATTTGTTGTCAGACATAGTGTCACCTCCTTTCGTGTTCAAGACGCGCTTCTGAGGAGCACAGTTGTATAATTTTGCTACTAATTTATCAACATATTATGTCTATTACTCTGATAATCTTTATGGACTTTAAGCGATTTGAAAAATGGTGCGAACAACGTTGTGCCATTCTACTGCAGAGCGTAGAGCCTGCGGCAAAAGGGCCTTTTGTAAGGTCGCTCGATCTTCGTATGGAAAGGACGATGGAATCTAAGGTCAAAAAATCTGATCAGTAAAAGTCACGAAATATGCACATCACGCTCTGGTTCAGCGGCGTACAACTTTTCCCTCGGAGAAGGCTCATTCATTAGTAGGACATTTCCAAGGACTTTTCGGAGGTCACCCAGCTGATTCGGATTCTAATAAACTCTCCGACTAATTATTCAAAATTTCTCGTATCACGCATTATAAACTAGATCCTGTACGCAGGACCGCGGCTCGAATGCCTGCTTTCTGGAGCCTATGTAATTGGCCGCTTCGGATCGAAGGCGGAGGTCGTGGATCTCGCCGTGAATGCCGACACTCGAGTGTAAAGCGACGATTCCAGTGTCCGTCATGGCAAGATCATGACATCATTCGAAGATTGTTAGACCAATCCCAAGTTTTACAACTCAAGCCGGTATTTCTGTTTTTCGCGGCACCCACACCACGCCGCGGCCGATGAGCACTGGCTCACCCTTGACCCGGCACACCGCGTCCAGATAAGCGCGTTGTTTATTGTGGTCGATTTCGACTACCGTCATCTGTGCGGTGACCGTATCCCCCACGCGAACCGGTTTGAGGAACTTGAGTTCCTGGCTCATGTACGCCCCACCCGGGCCTGGCAAACGGGTGCCCACCAAGGTCGACAATAAGCTGGCGGTCAACATGCCGTGGACAATACGCCCTTGGAAGCGGGTCCGGCCCGCGAACTCCTCGCTGAAGTGCAGCGGATTGTTATCCCCCGACACCCCCGCGAACATCACCACGTCGGCATCGGTGATGGTCTTGGTGAACACCTCTTTCATGCCAATAGAGATGTCCTCCAGGTATTGGCCGTGCTGCCGATCGAAGTCCGAATCAGGCATTGCTTCCTCCGGGCCGTATTGAGCCTTTCACACTATCGAGCTCAATGGTACGGTATGTGGTAAAAAAGTCATCTGGATATTTACCCGGAGGAGCGTGATGTGAGCAAAACAACTGTCGACGTCGGTCCCTACGCGAGCGGCTTGGACCCGAGTTCCGCCAACTACACCCCGCTTTCTCCGTTGAGTTTTATCAAGCGCACCGCTTCCGTTTATCCGGAATACGTCTCGGTCATTCACGGCGCGCAGCGTTTCACCTGGGCACAGACCTACGCGCGTTGCCGGCGGCTGGGTTCGGCGTTGAAGCAACGCGGTATCGGACCCGGAGATACGGTGGCCGTTATCGCGGCAAATATCCCTGCCATTTACGAAGCCCATTTCGGCGTACCCATGGCCGGCGCGGTGTTGAACACCATTAACTGCCGACTGGATGCCGCCACCATTGCGTTCATCCTCGACCATGGGGAATCCAAGGTGTTAATTACCGACAAGGAATTCTCCCCAGTGGTCGCAGAGGCGCTCGCCCAGGTGAAACAACGGCCGCTGGTGATCGACGTCGACGACCCGCAGTTACCGGACGGCGAGTTATTGGGTGATGCGGAATATGAGTCGTTCCTCGATTCTGGCGATCCGGATTTTCACTGGGAACTCCCGAGGGATGAGTGGCAGGCCATTTCGCTCAACTATACGTCAGGTACCACCGGCAACCCCAAGGGCGTGGTATACCATCATCGCGGCGCCTACTTGAATGCACTATCCAACGCGGTCGGCTGGGACATGGGCCATCATCCCGTGTACTTGTGGACGCTACCGATGTTTCACTGCAACGGTTGGTGCTTTCCATGGACAGTTGCGGCGATGGCCGGCACCAGTGTGTGTCTGCGCAAGGTGAGCGGGGGGAATATCTACCACGCCGTCGCCGAACACAACGTTACGCATTTTTGCGGCGCGCCGATCGTGCTTAGCATGGTCATCAATGCCACCGATGAAGAACGCCGCAGCTTCCACCATCAAGTCAAGATTATGACTGCCGCGGCACCACCCCCGGCGCCGGTGCTCGCCAATGTCGAGAAGGCCGGGTTCGACGTCACCCATGCGTATGGGCTCACGGAGACCTACGGTCCGGCGGTGTTGTGCGCCTGGAAATCCGCATGGGATAAACTGCAGATGGAAGAGCGCGCACGCCAAAAATCGCGCCAAGGTGTTCCCTACCACGTCCTCGCAGGGCTCGATGTCATCGATCCGGCATCCATGAAACCGGTGCCGCGCGATGGCGAAACCATCGGCGAGGTCATGTTCCAGGGGAACATCGTGATGAAGGGCTACCTCAAGAACCCCACCGCCACCGACGAAGCCCTCGCTGCGGGCTGGTTCCACTCGGGCGACCTCGGTGTGATGCATGCCGATGGTTACATACAGGTCAAAGACCGGTCCAAGGACATCATCATATCGGGCGGCGAAAACATCTCGTCTATTGAAGTCGAGGATGTGCTCTATGAGCATCCCGCCGTCGAGGCCGCCGCGGTGGTGGCGAGACCCGATGACAAATGGGGAGAAACCCCCTGTGCTTTTGTGTCATTAAGGGCGGATAGCGGCACGGTCGACGAACAACAGATTATCGAGTTTTGTCGCGATAACATGGCTCATTACAAATGTCCCAAATCTGTGGTCTTCGGCGAGCTACCCAAGACCTCCACCGGTAAGATCCAGAAATTCAAGTTGCGTGATGCCGCCAAGCAGATGGGCAGCCTGCCGTAATGGAATATTGATAGACAAATGCGACAAGCGCGCTCGTAGTAATACACGTCAAGCCCCTCATGACTTTGCGCTTGTTAACTTCAACTCGCCACTGAACATTTATCCGTTATGTCCTTATCCAAACCGAGCACTAATCGCGAACTCATTCATCAACGCTACATCGAGTGCCAGGGCTACCGCCGCGACGACGGACTGTGGGATATCGAAGGCCATTTGGTGGACACCAAGACCTACAGCTTCCCCAACCACGACCGGGGAGAGATCACATCCGGTGAGCCGATCCACGAGATGTGGCTGCGTTTAACCGTCGATGAGGACTTTATTATCCGGGATGTCGAGGCGATTACCGACTACGGTCCCTATCATATCTGTCCTGACGCCACACACAGCTTTAACGAGCTCAAGGGTATTCAGATCCGGCCCGGATGGCGCAAAGAAATCAACCAACGCGTTGGCGGCGTCAACGGCTGCACACATCTTCGCGAGCTGCTGGGACCGGTCGCCACCACCGCCTTTCAAGCGATCTACCCGATCAAGGCGCGACGTCATCTAAAACCAGATAGCAACCCACAACAACCGCCGCTTTTACTGAGCACCTGCCATGCGTATGCACCCGGCAGCGAAGTGGTCAAAAGATTATGGCCGGCCTACCACCGGCCAGACGAGAAAACCAAAGGTGATAATGCGAAATCGCCGGCAACGTAATGTCTACGTGAGACGCGGGGAGGCAATCTGATGGCGACCGGATTTTTGTACGATGAGCGCTTTTTGGACCACAACGCCGGTGCCGGACATCCGGAACGGCCCGAGCGCCTAGTGGCCACGATGTCGCATCTGGAGAAACAATCGTGGTTTGCGGAGTTTAAAAAATACGCACCCCGTGTAGCCGAACGGGAATGGATAGAGACCATTCATAGCGGCGGGTACATCGATCGGGCCGCGGAAGAAATTGCAAGTGGCGTGCCGTTTGTCGACACACCGGACGTCGGGGTCAGCCGGGAATCGTTTGATGTTGCGCTGTTGGCGGTCGGCGGCGCATTGGAGCTTGCCGATCGCGTCGTGAGCCGCGACGTGAATAACGGTTTCGCGTTGGTCCGCCCGCCCGGCCATCACGCGGAGGTCAATGCGGCAATGGGTTTTTGTCTGTTCAACAATGTCGCCATTACCGCCCGGTATCTCCAGAAAAAACATGGCCTGGACAAGATTATGATTCTCGACTGGGACGTCCACCACGGTAACGGCACCCAGCACAGCTTCGAGGACGACCCGTCGGTGTTGTACATCAGCCTCCACCAGTACCCGTTTTATCCCGGAACCGGCGCCTATTCGGAAACCGGTGTCGGAAGGGGCGCGGGGGCGACACTGAATTGTCCGATGCCGGCCGGTTGCGGCGATGCCGATTATCAGCTGGCCTTCACCGAACGGATCCTGCCCAAGATCGACGCGTTCAAACCGAATGCGGTACTGATCTCGGCGGGATTCGACGCGCACCGCCAAGATCCGTTGGCACAAATGAATCTCAGCACCGGGTGTTACGCGTGGATGAGCGAGCGCCTGTTGGAAGCCGCGAACAAACACGCAAACGGTATTTTGATATCGATGCTCGAGGGCGGTTACAGCCTCGAGGTCATTGCGTCGTGCGTCGAGCAACACCTGAAGGTGCTCGCAGGCATCCCGCAATCGGAAGCGTGAACCGGTTCACCACATGACAAGACGCAAGATCGTCGGCTTCCATCAGGATGAATTCGGAGACTGGGTGGCGGATCTCGAATGTTCGCACACGCAACACGTGCGCCATCGCCCGCCGTGGCAAGACCGACCATGGGTGGTTAGTCCCGTGGAACGCCGCAAATACATCGGCCGTGAACTCAACTGCGTTGAATGCGATTCACACCAAATTAAGGTGCAACCCATTACTGTCCGACTCAAAACGGCATAAGGAAATAAACACTAATGTCATCCTGAGGCACAGGGTGCCGAAGGATCTCACCCCGCTTGAATTCAGCGTCACAGTGAACCACGGTGAGATTCCTCACTTGGTTCGGAATGACATCGGGAAATCGGCACGACCACCAACAGGTCGGATTCCTTGCTGTGTTCGGTATGACATCAAGTGTTCGACGCACATATGAGTGAAACAGCAATAGGCATGGTGCCCTGTTTGATATTTCGCCCCGACACTAATATCGTGAACAAGCGTTCCCAACCAAGTAGGAGGATGTAGCAATGACCGTTTCCTATGTCGAACGTGACCAGGCCAGCCTCGAAACACTCGCGTTTTATGATAAGGCCGAAGCACGGTTTGAGATGCTGTTGAATATCTTCAAGGTGTTCGGCCACACCCCGGAGCTCGGCACCGTGTTCACCGATCTGGTGATGGCGATCTTGAAGGACGGTACCCTGGATTGGGTCACCAAGGAACTCCTGATTCTCAAGGCGACGCATCGCAATGATTGCCAGTACTGTGTGGTGCAACACGAGACCTTGAGTAAGCGTCTTGGGATCTGCGACGACAAGATCGTGGATATCGGCGGCGACCGTTATAAGACCAGCCCGTATTTCACCGATGCCGAGAAGGCGTTGCTGGACCTCACGGTGCAGATCGGGGTCGACGCCAATCAGGTCTCAAAGGAGTTGTGGGGCCGGCTGCACGAGCATTTTACCGAGCCGCAGATTGTTGAAGCGGTGTTCACCATCACCATCTACATCGCGGTCAGCAAATTCGGCGATGCGCTGGGAGTCGAGCTGGAGCCGGTATTCTCAGGCAGCCAACCGATCCTTGAAGTCGCGCATCACTGACGAGACAATTCGCTAAACATGTATCAACCGGATCTCTGGCGGCATGCGGAGAATGCATCCGGGATACGCTAACTCCGGCGTAGCTTCTGGACCTTCGCTCCCGGTAGCGTTGCAGTGTCGCTATTCACTAGGTGATCCGCTGCGTCGCGCAGCGTCGCCGCCGCCTGCTGCCGTCCCTGTTCGGACATCAGACTGGGGTCTACATCGAGTTTGAGATGCGGTAGTTCAGTGTGAATAGCCTGATAGCCTGCGTCCAGATTCGCGCGGAGATCGACCACCCGATAGGTGGCGATCGTGCGGGCAATGCCACGCACCTGAAGCTCGCCCATTTCTTCACAGTAGACCTCGTCCTTGACATGGGCGTAGGTGTCGTAAGAGATCAAGATGCCGCCGCTCAACGCCTCGTGCTCGAGGCGCGACGCCAGGTTCACCGCCCCGCCGATGATGGTGTAGTCCATACGATCTTCGCTGCCGAAATTGCCCACCGTGCAATAGCCGGTGTGGATGCCAATGCGGCAGGTGAGCGGCGTTTCGATCCCCGCCTGGCGCCATTCCGCGCCCAATTCCGTCATGCGCTGCTGCATGGCGATGGCCATCTTCACACAGGCCAAGGCATCCTCCTTGACACCGCGGGTCTCGGGATCGCCAAAGAAGATCATGATCGCGTCGCCAATGTACTTATCAATAGTGGCACCGTGCTCGAGCGCCACTTTCGACATCTCGGTGAGATAGCGGTTGATCAGCTGGGTGAGGTCCTCTGATTCCATCCGGTCGGTGGCCGCGGTAAAGCCGGCAATATCCGAAAAGAAGATCGTCAATTTCTTGCGGTGGCTGGACAGCTGGGCTTCCTGCTTGCCGGAAAAGATCGATGCGTAGACCTGCGGTGACAGATACTTGGAGAGCTTGTTGGATAACGACTCCAGGGTTTGATTCTTAATTCCAATCTCACGCTCGTGGTTCTTCAATTCTTCATAGGCTTCGGAAAGCTCATGGGTGCGCGCCTTCACCCTTTCTTCCAAGTAGTCCCTGGCCTCCCGCAACGCCTGCTCATCACGCCGTGTCTTGCGGATGACAAAGTAAGCAATACCGGCACTGAGCATGATGGCGGCCAATGCCAATAGCGTCATGAATACGGTGGTGTTGCGCACAACCAGGCTCGCCTCATCAAAGGCGCGACGCGCCGATTGCTGCTGATAGTCCAACATCGCCTGCAGTTGCGCGAGGACCTTGTCTTGCGCCGGAATCGCCTGGTCAAGCAGGATTTCAACAGCGGGATCGACGTCGTCCTGACCCAACAATTCAACTACTTTTGTTTGCAACGGCACGGCAAGGCGGACCAATGACGCCTGCTCGTCATACAACGCCTGTTCACGCTGGTCGAGATTCTTGCCACCAAGCTCGATTCGCGCGACAGCAAATTGTGTAGCGAGCTCGTTGAAGTGTTCGTATTTTTCCTCGCGTTCGAAAGGGTCTTCCATGGTGACCATGCTGAGTAAGACAACTGAGCGTTCCCGCGCGGCGGTATACATGGTCATCAACAGGTTGGTCTTCACGTTGTGCTGGGTGACGATCTCTTCCATGCGGCGGTTGTTCTCAGCCATGCGCTCGGCACCGACGGCTGCCACCAGGACCATCAACAGGATTACCGCGGCAAAACCCGCGGGAAGCATATATCTCCCGGAACGGGACGCAAATTCTTCCGACCTCTCGTTCTGCATTCGGCGGCCTCCCATCGCGGCACCGCGAACCCAATTCCGTGGGATGTATGGCCCAAAAGTAACGCACCAAACAAGTAGGTTATTGTACGCCGCAGCGCGTCAACAACATACCTCTCCAAGAGCGTCCCGGTTCGTACTGACCAGCGTTCGACAGGGGGATGAATTGTGCTGCGGTGCAGCAAGCAGCTCACGTCGAGTACGTATCGGCCGCACGCGCCCATAAGCGGCGTCGTGGCCGGGTCACCTCCGCGGGACCCGGGCGGCAAGTGGACGAAGCTAGGGATTGGTGGTGTTCAGGCCCACGAAGGTGCCACCGTTACGCTCGCTAAGCAGGCGCATCAGGGCAGCGAAACGGACACCGGTGGTGTCCAGGCCGTCGGGACGGGTCAACTGAACCGGAAAGCCGACTGCGTGGATGCGCACCAGGCGGTTGCCCTGCGCATCCTCGCGATTAATGCGGTCCACGGTGCTGACCACTTCGGCGATCGAGCCGGATGAAAACTCGTCACCGAACACGTACAGGCTGATCTTCTTGTCCGGCGCGTAATACGTGCGGATGGCGCGGGTGATGCCTTCGACCGGGCTGCTGTTGCTGAACGGATTCCAGGTGGAGAGTCTGCGGCGGATCGCCTTGCGCCGCGCCGGCGTATCGACAATCCATTTGCCCGCATACTGCGAGAACATGTACTCACCCATGTCATTCATCACTTGGATTCCCTTGACCTGTGGATAAATGCTCAGCGTTTCCTCGACTTTTCTTAGCATCAATTCCCAGGCGTAATTGAACATACTCCCCGACGTGTCGATAATGAATATGATGTACTCGCTGTCCACCGGGATGCCGCCAACGGTGGTGTCCGCGGGCGGACGGCGGTAACTTTCGCCGAGCAGACGCCGCATCTCCGCGCTGAGTTCTTGCTTCGCTGACTGCAACCGCCCGCTGATCGCACGCTGCGCTTGCAGATCGCGTTGCGCGGATGCGAACTCACCGCGAACCGTTGCCAGATCTGCCATCAGCCGCGCGAGACTCTGTTTTATCTCGGACACCTGCTCCCGTTTGCTGTTGAATTGCCGGTTAAGGATCTGCGTGTCTCCGCGTATTTCGAAGATCTGTGAGGTAAGGTCGGCGACCACTTGTTTGAGATCGGCGCGAATCGCCTCCAACACGCGCGGTTCAGCGGTCTTGGACAGCACCAACACGAGGATAATGGCGCCGAATGCGCAGCAGATTACATCGAGGAAAGAGATACTGAACGCCTCCACGTCGCGACGCCGGCGTCTCATGGCCAGTCCCGCGACGGCGCCAAGAATGACCCGGTGGTCGATAACGCCAGTTTCCAGAACTCGCTGGCGGCAAACGGATCGCCTTCTATGGGGAACAATATGGTGTTGACCGGTATGTTGGCGGGCAAACGGTCGATGGCCTGACGGAATAACTTACGGCGTTGTTCGCCGGAAACGCGCGATCGTCCCGGCCTGGTGCTGCCCTGGGTGGGCAGACCATCGCTGATGAGGAATATATTGTCCGGTCGCGGTGTCAACGTGCGCGTCACATCGAACGCATGGTACAGGCTGGTACCGCCTCCCGGCACCACAGCCCGCAGCCGCGCAACCGCCTCCTCGAGCATGCCTTTGTCTCGGGTGTCCAACCATTTGCCATCGGTGCCCGCAACCACCGGCTGCGCCTTGGTATTGAATACAAAGATTTGATAGCGACCTTCGACAGGTAGCTGGGTGAGCAGCCACTCTACCGAACGCACCGCGCGCTGCCACTTGGGAGCGTCGCGTTTTACCGCATCGGGGAGGTTGCGCAGGCGGATGATGTTGACGATGGTTTCTTCCAGCATACTCGCGGAAGTATCCACTAGAATCAGTATGCGCTTGCCGCCCATTTTCAACCCGGTCAAATATTGACGGTCCCCTTCGCCGACATAGCGCCTGACCTTGCTGCCTTGTGCTTTTTCCCTCTCCCGTTCCGCGGCCAGCTTCTGCCGGTCCTGATCAAGTTTATTTACATCCGACTTGAGCCGGTTCACATGCTCGCGCTGCGACTGGGTCTGCTTGGTAAACGTGGCGATCTCGGGTTGCATCTGCCGGATGCGGTCCAACACCTCGCGAGATCGGCCTTCGGTGACCACGCGTTCGCGTTCAATCTCCTCGAGCACGTTGCGCAGCTCGGCCAGATAGCGCTCGCCCGCCACCACCTCGGTCTCGAGACGTGAGACCTCGCCGCGCAGATCCTGATGCACTTGCTTGCGACGCGTCAGGGTGTCGGCGTTCACGATCATCACCAGCAAGATCACCGAGCCGAATCCACAGAACATGACATCCAGAAACGAGAGCCCGAAGACGCTGATGCCTCGTCGTTTGGTACGTGGACTAAGGGCGGCCATAGGATGCCCGCGGTATGATCGCTATCGTCTCAGGCGGCGGATCAGCCGCTGATCACAATAGCCTTCGGTCTCGAGCACGACCCGCTCCTGGGCAAGCTGCAGCTGATGCACGAAAAACATGACCACGATGCTGATCACCAAGGCGATAAACGTCGAGTTAAACGCCACACCCAGGCTTTGGGTGACGCCGGTGATGTCACCTTCCACCGCCCGGTGTGCCTGCGCCAGTGCATCGCTGATGCCGCGCACCGTACCGATGAAGCCAATCGAGGGAATGGCCCAGGCGATGTAGCGGATGATCGACAGTTCCGACTCGAGACGCTCGGCTTCGGACTGACACACCTCGCGTGAGGCCGCGGACACACCTTGCACGTTGTCCGCCGCCGCAAAACGGTGCAAGGCCGCCGTCAACGCCCGCGGCAACAGCAGGCCCTTGGCACGCGCCGGCAAAGATTGAATGCGGCGCGATAGGCCTTGGGTATCGTCCTGGGTAATCGGCGCATCGCTCGAATCGCCGATGAGATCCGCGTCGAGTAAACGCCGTTCGCGATAGATCAATGTCCCCTTATAACCCATGATTGCAAATGCCCACAGCATGAGTACAAAACACGCTTCTTGCTCAAAGTCACGCACCACCACGTACAACGACCGCTGCTGGACGTATTGTGGATCGGCTTGCATCCGCTCCGTCTCGGCTTGCAGGAACGTCTCGGCGTTGGGCCTGATCACGGCGACATAGAGCGCATGGACAAAGATCACGGCGACGAGTAGTGAAAATACCTGATAGATAAATTCCACCGGGATCGCCTTTTTCATGAAGTTCGCACTCATCATTGATCCTCATTCAAATATCAGAAGGAAATGAAATCACACTGTCCGGAGATATCTTGTCCGTCGGCACAAACCGCTCGGGGAGTTTTCCCGCGCGCTGCGG
>CALZGZ010000036.1 GCA_945787105.1 uncultured Gammaproteobacteria bacterium | reverse complement strand
TAAGCTGCTCTTGTCCGGATGGCGTCTGGAAACGACAGTGCTGATCGAAACCGAAGGCGCCACAACACGACATTTCATTCCGAGGGGGACAGCAGCGACCCATATCCTTATCTTTAGAAACAAAAACATATCGACAAGAGGATATTCCCCAATCCTGTCTTTATCGGTTCAATTGGTCCCGGACACATTGCAGATCTATGGACTTTTTCCCGATTTTCCTGAATATTAAAGACCGGCCGTGCCTGGTGGTGGGTGGCGGAGATGTCGCCGCACGCAAAGTTACTCTGCTATGCAAGGCGGGCGGACAGGTGACAGTGGTCGCGCCACACCTATGTAATCGCTTGTCGACCCAATATCAGCGCGGCGAAATCAAGTATCAGCAACGTAGTTTTGAGCCGCATGATGCCGCTGGAAACCTCGTTGTGATCGCCGCCACCGACGACGTAGAACTCAACCGGCGCGTATCGGAATTGGCGAAGCAATACAACATTCCCGTCAACGTGGTCGACCAGCCGGAGCTTTGCAGTTTCACCATGCCGTCGATTGTCGATCGCTCGCCGGTGGTGATCGCCGTGTCCACAGGCGGCGCCTCGCCGGTCCTGGCCAGACTGTTGCGAGCACGATTGGAAACCCTGATTCCCGCCGCATACGGGCGCCTGGCGAGCCTGGTGGAAGGATTCCGGCAACAGGTCAAACAACGTTTCGCCACCACCGACGAACGGCGGCGCTTCTGGGAAGGCATATTGCAGGGCCCGATTGCCGAGATGCTACTTGCCGGGCAGGAACCGGCAGCGCGCCGGGCCTTAAAGCAGGCGGTGGCCCAAGCGCACGCCGGCGAGGTGACCGGCGAAGTGTATCTGGTGGGCGCGGGACCCGGCGACCCGGATCTTCTCACCTTTCGCGCCCTGCGCTTGATGCAGCAGGCGGATATTATTCTTTATGATCGCCTCGTAAGCCCGGCGATTCTGGACCTCACGCGTCGCGATGCCGATCGCATCTATGTTGGCAAGCAACGCTCAAAACACGCAGTGCCGCAAGCGGAGATCAACGAGTTGCTGGTTGAACTTGCAAAGAAAGGCAAACGGGTGCTGCGCTTAAAGGGAGGCGATCCGTTCATATTTGGACGCGGCGGCGAGGAAATCGACCGGTTAACCGATGAAGGCATTCCATTTCAAGTTGTACCCGGTATCACCGCCGCCGCGGGATGTGCATCTTATGCCGGGATCCCGTTGACGCACAGGGATTATTCACAGTCTTGCGTATTCGTCACCGGCCAC
Source organism: uncultured Gammaproteobacteria bacterium (assembly GCA_945787105.1). Lineage (GTDB taxonomy): Bacteria > Pseudomonadota > Gammaproteobacteria > Arenicellales > JAANXG01 > CALZGZ01. Next base: position 29,002 of record CALZGZ010000036.1, on the reverse strand, counting down.
TTGAAAGATGGCACCACTGATCTAAATTGGGAGACACTGACCCAGCCACAACAAACGGTGGTGATCTACATGAGCTTGGCGGGCCTGGAGATGATCTGCCGCGAGTTGATCGTGCACGGTCTGCCTGAAGCGACGCCGGCTGCGCTGATCGAGCAAGGCACTACCCAGCAGCAACGGGTACTCATCGGCAACCTTTGTACCCTGCCGGGGATAGTCAAGACCGCCGACGTTCATGCGCCGACCTTGGTCATCATCGGAAAGGTCGTCGAACTCCACAAAAAACTGTCTTGGTTTCATCCGACATAACTAATCAGTATTAGCTATGTCGTCCCTTTGGGTTTAGTGATACACGAGCACGATTTTCCACTTAAATGCAGGCTTATTTGCATGCTTACTAATTTGGTTGTTGTAATGCCGTTTGCAACGGTATGCTTTACCGCCATCGATATTGTCCATTGTTTTAAATTCCACGCAACGATGTTGTCTGATGCAACCCGGAGGGCGTAACTAGTGATTACGAAAACACGTGCCGGCATCTTTTTATTCTGCGCCGCATTAATGTTGTCCTTGTCACCGGTCAATGCACAACAATCGGAACAGAGCGGCGCCGCGGCGCAAGCAGCGCAAGCCGAATCCCAACCTGCTCCGGCGAATAAACCGATGACGGTCGAAGAGGAACTGATGCCCAGGCCCGATCTGGGCGATAGATCTATCGATGAGTTGTCGGAGGAAGCGCAGAAAGTGCTACGGAAACGCTATCTTGAAAACTCCAATCGGGTGATGCCGCCGGTGCCTGTGGAGCAGAAAAAGCTGTGGTTCCAGCAATTGATGTCCATGAGTGCGATGTCAATGCGCGACCTATTCAACATGATGACATCTAAGTTGAAAGTGGCCGAGGGGGTTTCGTTCGACGATGTCATCGAATCCATGGACCTCAAGGCCAACGACGTGAATTTCAAAAAGGTAGGGCACAACAAGTTCTGGAAGGATGCCTCGGCAATAAGCGGAATACCGGCGCTTAGAGTAGAGATCTTGCAGTATTGCGACGCCGCTGTCGGCCGCCGAATGCTGGATTATAGTCCCGAGTTCGTGATTTTTATTCCGTGCCGTATCGCGGTGATGGAGGACGCCAGCGGCGATATCTGGCTGATGACTATGGATTGGGATGTCAGTTGGCTGGCAATGGCCTGGCACCCTGACTCCAAGCTCAACGACCAGTTGAAGACAGATGCAGTGCGCATTCGCGACGCAATGGAACAAATCATGCAGGCCGGCGCCAAGGGCGAGTGGTGACAGTTTAAGTTAGTCCGAACACCGGGACACTGGCGCCGTGAATGGCCCGCGCGGTATCTGACGCGAGAACCAAAATCACTTCTGCAAGGGCCGCCGGCGCCACCCATTTGCTGTAGTCCGCGTTCGGCATGTCTCGTCGATTTGCGGGCGTATCGATGGTGCCGGGCATGATGCAATTGATATTAATATTATCGTTACGATATTCGGCGGCAAGACTTTCCGTCAACCGGGCCACCGCTGATTTCGACACACTATAAGGCGCCATCCTACCCTTACCCTCGTTGGCCACGCGCGCCGCAATATTAACAATCTTGCCGCCGCTTGCCGTCAGCATGTGGGGAATCACTGCACGGCAAGTCAAAAACACGGATTTGGCATTGAGGTCCAGCATAAAATCCCAGTCCTTGATCTCGGTCTCATGAACCCGAGGTCCCATGGTGAAGCCACCGGCTATGTTGGCTAATACGTCGATGGCGCCGAATCGATCCATCACTTCTCCCACCATGCCTGCTACCGATTTCTCATCGGTCATATCCGCCTGGAGACAAATCGATGACGACGCAGTGTTCAAACCCGACAGCACGCTGCCCAATAAGTCCTGGTTGATGTCTACGAGCGCTATGCTTGCCCCCGCAGCGGCAAAATGCCGCGCCACTTCCCCCGCCAGGGTGCCGGCGGCGCCGGTCACTATCACTACTTTGCCTTCAAAATTGAACACCATGGCCACGCTCACCTGTTTGACGCGCCACAGGGTACTCCGATGAATATGGCCCTGCCAAGCTTCTGTAGACAGCCTGGGATATTGACCGCGACAATGGTTGTCGCGGTCATCAACGAACCATCATTTCCCCCGCGTGTACTTAGCCCGTATCATGAAGGGCACGCTCATGCATTCCGCCGGCAGAAGTACGGATATCAAGGCGCTTGAGGCGAAATTGCTGCAGATGCGTAAGGATGCGTCTTATTACCGCCGGTTGTCGGACAAATACAAATAAATACTTATCAAACTCCGGCCCAAGTTCACGACATTAAGAGAAGAAAGTGAACTCAAACATCGCATCCAAGCGATCATTGACGGGTTTATCCATAAAACCAAGCAACTCTGGTAAACTTTATCGACGATGAGTGGATGTGCGGGAAGTGAACCCTTCGCTTTACGCGTCCTCGGAGATAGTATGGAGCCGGAGTTCGCGGAGGGCGAGGTCATTATTATTGAATCCAGCGTGGTGGTCGAAGATGGCTGTTATGTCGTTGCCCTCCATGATGGGGAGTATTTGTTTCGCCAACTACACATCGAACACGGCCGTTGGTTCCTCAAACCACTCAACCAACAGTATGAAACCATGGAAATCCCCGGTGTGAGCGCGATCAAGGGACGTATTATCTCGAAGTCCAACGGACGCGGCCGGCAGCGCAGAAGCTACCTGTAGCCGGGTAGCCGTCAACGACATGGGCCGACTCACGCATCTCAACCAGTCCGGCGAGGCACACATGGTAGACGTCGGCGACAAGGAAGTGACTCATAGGCTCGCCGTCGCCTCCGGCAAGATATCGATGCGTTCCGAAACCTTGGCGTTGATACAGGAAGGTGGACACAAGAAGGGAGATGTTCTGGCGACGGCGCGCATTGCCGGAATCATGGCGGCGAAACACACCGCCGATTTGGTGCCGCTGTGTCACCCGATTACGGTCACCAAGGTTGAAGTGGATCTGACGTTGGATCCGCAAGCGAACTGTGTGCACTGTCAGGCGCGCGTCGAAACGCGCAGTCAAACCGGCGTGGAAATGGAGGCTTTGACGGCGGTGCAGATTGCATTACTCACGGTGTACGACATGTGCAAAGCGGTGGACCGCGGCATGACGATCACGGAAATCCGGTTACTGGAAAAGTCGGGAGGACGTTCCGGAACTTGGGTTCGAGAGACGTAAGGATGAAGCCAAAGTCGAACGCAACAAGCGCGTTATAAGGTTCTGTACCCCAACCAGTGCGTAAAGCTATCCGCGTTATCGGCGAAATCATTGGTGTCGATACATCGCCAGTTTTTGAACCAGGCCTTGAGCTCACCGTCATCCAGCACATAGGCCCTCGGGAAGCTCGGTTTTTCCTTCAGAAAGTTTTGATTGAAGGTCTTGAACACTAGCAGCCCCTCGGGTCTCAGGGTGCGCTTGAGCAATGGAATCCGCTCGCGATCCAGATATCTCATCACAACGATGACATCAAAACTGTTCGCAGGCAGCGAAAGATGCTCTAAATCGGCGACAAATAGCGTTACCTCGAGCCGGTTGTCAATGGCTTTTCGTTGGCAGTGCCGGAGCGCTTCGATGCTGCCGTCAACACCGTAGCTGGTGTAACCCCGCTGCGCCAAGTACAGGGCGTTGTCGCCGGTGCCACAGGCTACATCCAGCGACCGGCCCCTCCCGGGTAACAACTCTGCGTGGGCGAGGAGTAACGGGTCGGGGGCGAGCGCCGGGGAGTACGTCAGTGATGTGTATTTGTTGTCCCAACGCTGGATGTCGGATCGCATGGTCAGGGCAATGTCTAAAGTGTCAGGTTAAGAGCGAGAGGCACGCTTAATGATGTACGCGACTATTAAAGGCTCGCACCAGGCGTCAGGCGTTCAGCGACAGACCAGTGTTCTCCGCGCCGGAGGGTCTCCGGCCGCGCGCCGTGGGCCTTGAGCGCGGTTGATCCGGCGAGTCGATCCGATGCCATCACACGCAAGCCTGGATGCAATAGTCAGGTCAGCCGCCGGTAACCGGGGGGAAAAACGCAACTTCATCCCCGTCAGCCACCTTGGTGTCGGGTTTCACATAATCCATGTTCACGGCGGCCATGACGTTGTCGGGCAAGCCGCTGTAACCGGCGATGCTATTCCACACGTCGTTGACCGTGCGCCCTTCATCGATCTCAACGTCCTGGTCGGTAAAACCCAGGCGTTCACGCAGACTGGCAAACAATTTCACCTTGATTTTCATGCCTACAGTTTACGTGGTTTGACGCGGATTTTCATCGCGTCTAGGGCCAAATTTTGTTAGCGTAACGGCAATGAAAATATGCGCTGAGAACTAGGGCTTCCGCCGATATTGACAATGAGTTACCCCAAACACGATATCACTGGCGTCATCCTCGCCGGGGGCCGCGCCCGGCGCATGGGCGGCGCGGACAAGGGCCTGACCATCCTTGCCGGAAAACCCATGCTGCAGCACGTTCTCGAGGCGCTGCAACCACAAGTCGCGAGGGTCATTGTCAACGCCAACCGAAACCTCGACGCATACCGTGAGTTTGGTTGCGATGTGGTCAGCGACGTGGTCGGCGACTATTCCGGCCCGTTGGCCGGCATGGCAAGTGGCATGAAATCGGCGGCCACCCCTTATGTCATCACTGTGCCTTGTGATTCGCCGCTGATCGCCGGCGATCTGGTGGCGCGCCTGTATCACACGCTCGAGGACCACGACGCGGAGGTGTGCGTGGTTCACGATGGCGAGCGAACCCATCCGGTATTTTTGATGTTGCGGCGAGATCTCGTCGGCAGCATGCTTGCTTTCCTGGATGCGGGGGACCGGAAGATCGACAAGTGGTTTGCCAAACATCGCCTCGCGATCTGTGACTTCTCCGATGAACCCGAGGCGTTCATGAACGTCAACCACCCACAGGAATTGGAAGCGCTGGAAGAAGCTGTGGCCAACCAATGATTGAAGCCGTGGAACGAATGCTGACCCCGCCGCCGCTTTATGAGCTGGTCGTGGTGGACAAAACCGACAGTGCGCGGGCCCACGCCGAACGTCTTGCCGCGCAAGGCGCGGATGAAGGCACCTTGGTGTGGGCGAATTCCCAAACCGAAGGACTGGGCCGGAACAATCGCTTCTGGATGTCGGGCTACAAGAACCTTCATCTCGGATTGGTTCTCAAACCGGAACAAACCTTCGATGTCGTCTGCCAAGTCAGTCTCGTTGCCGCCATCTGCGCCGCTATGGCGATTGCCGAACAGGCCGAACCCATGGTTGAGTTGCGCTACCGCTGGCCGAACGATGTATTGCTGAATCGCGGTAAAGTCGCGGGCATCACCCTCAGCGGCAGTCTGGGAAGCGATAACATTCCGGAGTGGATGGTGCTCGGAGTCAACGTCAATGTGTTCGCCAATCCAAATAGCTTGGGATTCGACTCTGCCAGCATGCGCGGCGAGGGCTTCGAAAGCCATGACCGGGTGCAACTGGCGGAAACATTCTGCCGCCAGTTCCTGTCATGGGTTAACCGTTGGGCTGACGACGGCTTCGCACCGATCCGCAAGGCCTGGCTGACGCGGGCTCGAGGCGATCCATTGTTGCAGACAATCAGACTGGCAGATACCGAGATTACCGGCACCTTCGACGATGTGGACGAACAGGGAACACTCACTTTACGGACCGACGAACGCAACAAGCGCAGCGTCACTTTGGCTGCGTTCTTCCAACCTGATTTTGTTACATCCGGATAATTCTCGGAACAGAATCTCTCTGGACGATAGGGAAAGGGTGTCAACCAGCTATCGATGGTTCAATTTGTCCAGTTCCAAGCGCACTTTCCCATTGCTAGACTAAGGATATCGTATCCAAAACTTCGCGCATCTCCTCGATGAATAGAGAAAAGCCACCCGGCATTAATCGTCGCGGTTTCGTCAAATTTTGTATGACCGCCCTTGCAGTTAGCACACAGCGCGCGGCCTTCGCCCGGCCGCAAGGAGAATTGAAGACCTATCAGCGTTCGTTATTGATCGACGGCACGCAGCGCCCGGTACACGCGTCGGATCTGGTGATCGGCGAGAATTACATTTTTCATTACCCCTATGTGACCACCCCGTGTTTTCTTCTCAATCTGGGTGCGCCTGCTGCGGCGGAAATTGAACTGCAGACCGAATCCGGACAATCCTACAGCTGGCAAGGCGGGGTGGGGCCGGACGCATCCATCGTCGCTTTTTCAGCAATCTGTGCCCACAAGATGACGCACCCTGCCAAAGCGGTGAGTTTTATTAATTACCGCCACGAACGAGTGCGCTTCCAAAACAAACGAAGGCAAGAATCGGAAGGCTCGAAACTCATCTACTGTTGCTCGGAAAAAAGCGTTTACGACGCGCGCAATGGCGCGCGGGTATTGGGTGGTCCGGCGAAACAGCCGTTAGCCGCTATTCGATTGGCATACGATGAATCCAAAGATGGTTTGTATGCGCTGGGCACCTACGGTGGCGAGATGTTCGACAAGTTTTTCGCCAAATTCAGCGCCCGGCTGCAACTGGAATATTTAACCTCGAAGGTCGATCGGCAGGTCGGCGCACAAACCGAGGTCACGCCACTGGATCAGTACTGCAAGACTCAGGTGTTATGTTGATCGTACGCCCGGATTCGTTGGTAATCTTCATTTGCTGAGCACGTCAAGTAAATCCGTTTGCTTGCGCTGCCCCGCAATCAGATAGGCGGTACGGTCAAAATTATCCTTGATCTGCGGATCGGCGCCGTGTTCCACCAACAGCCGCGCGATCTCGACATAACCCTGTGTTGCCGCGAGATGTAACGCGGTAATCCCATTCTCACCCCGGCGATTGACATCGACCCGGTCGTCCTCGAGCAGGAGTTTCACAACCGAGGCCCGTTTTTCGAATCCCGCGCGCATCAACGGCGTCCAACTGTAGACATCCGCAAGCGTCGGGTCGGCCCCCTTGTCCAGCAGCATCGCAAGGACGTCCACATACCCTTTCGCCGCCGCGATCATCACCGCGGACCAGCCGTTTTCCGCCTTGGCGTTCAGTTCAACATCATGGTCGAGCAGTAATTTTACGATCCGGGGGTCCCCGCCGAGTACCGCATACATCAACGGCGTGCCGCCGTTGTTGTTAGCCCGGTTGATTTTCGCGCCGGCATCCAGCAGAGCGGTGACCCGATCTAGCTGGCGATTCCGCGCCGCCAGCATCAGCGCGCTCTTACCGTTGCCCGATGGGGCATCGACCGTGGGGTCGGCAGAATCGGCCTTTCCCGCATCCCCCGCCAACGCCTGCCGCGGCCCCAACGCAGTGATCAGCATTACGGTGACGCACACGGAGAACAAGACTACCTTGCTTTTGTGATACAAGCCGTCCATATCGTCGTTCAATGTTCGCGTGCACCGGGGTCGCGGGTGACATCTTGACGCAATGCGTAATGCGAGACAATCTCCGCCAATGCGGCATCTGCGTCGTACTTGCCCGTCATCCTCAACACGCTGTCATGGGCAAACGCCTCGCGCGCCAAGGCCTCGAAATTTTTGTGTTGCTCGGCGCCGAAATCTTGGTTTTGCGCCTGAATGATACGGTAATCCGTGTCACCAAAAAACCAACACAAGCGTGCTTGCTCGGAGAGCAGTTTCAGGCATTCATAGTGGCTGGGCACTTTACCCGGCGTGAGCAGGATTTCAAATGCCAGCGGGTCATCCGGTACCGTAAGCGCTGCCAAGCGTAATAACACAATCGCGGCGCTAGCGTGGGTCAACAACTCCGTTTGCAGGGTGGCCGGAGTCGGCGCGGCGGCGCGTTTGAGGATGTGCCGGTCTTGTTTGCATTCGGGTCCCGCCACATGAATGAACAACGCACTTTCCCACTGTCCCTGGTCCATCTGAATCGGTACACACGTGGCCGCGGCGCCGCTCGCACGCATGGCGTCCTGGATGGGTTTGGGGAATTGATCCATGGTACGAGTATGCAGTGCAATATTACGAGTATAAAGCCGATCCGACTTCGATCTTTATACGCGGCGCTTTAATAAAATAAAAAAACCGGGCGTACGTTAGTGCGCCCGGCATCGCTTTGTTACTTTTCCGCAGAACTAGCTGGGCTGTTTCGCCGCACTGCTCGGCTCAGCCGCAGTGTCCGTCTCGCTACTCGCCTGGTCTTTGACCTCCTCATACCACAGATCGTGATGTTGCTTGGCCCATTCCACGCTGACGCGTCCACGCGTCATCCCCTCTAGTGCACCCTGGGAACCTATCAGTCCCAGGTATATATGGCCCAGCGCCACCGCCACCCAAATGATCGCGGCAACACCGTGAATGATATTCATGAGCTGCATGGTTTCACGGGATTGCTCGAAATTGGGAAAGTCGAGAATCAGGCCAGTCACACATACCGCAACACCCACGGTCGCGATGACCCAAAACCAGATTTTTTCCCCACCGTTGGAACGCCCGGCCGACACGTGCTCGCCGCCGAACATACCCCCGGCTTTCTTTAGCCACGCCCAATCGGTCGCATTGGGGATGTTGAAACGAATCCAGGCGAGAATTTCCAATAACACACCGACCACAAAAAACGGACCCAAGTAGTTGTGCAGCTCAATTGAAAAATCTGCCCAGGCGCTGAACCCCCACGGACCCAGGATTGGGATCAGCACCGCCCGCCCAAACAGCAGGCTCAGGCCCGTGATCGATAACACGATAAACAGTGAGGCCGTATACCAGTGGAGGATACGCTCAAAAAGACTCCACCGGGGCACGGTCTGTCCTGAAATAGGTCCTTCAATTTTCTGGGTCCCCTTAATGATGTGATACAAACCAAGTATCAACACCACCACCGCGAGGACCCAGGGGGTGTAATTGGCGACCGGTCCGTTGCGGAACTGCCGCCAATTCTGACCGCCATTCTGGATCAGCACGTTGGTGGTGTAGGGACCGGATGAAGACGTGTAGCCCTGGTTGCCTTCACGTATCGCACGCCAGTAATTGGCGCGCGGATTAGCATCCTGGGCGGCCGCCGCCTTCGCGGAAACCACGTCGGTATATACGTAGCTCGCTAGCGGCAGAAACATCGCGCCAAAGACGATGATCACCGCGCTCCAGAGCATGATCCTCGCATGGCGTCTTTTTGATTCAAGTCTTGTTTTCATGAGTGGGAAGCCTCCGATTCGTTACCGGTCGATCTGACCCGATGCCAGGCGGTCGCGCAGACCGTTGGCTTCTGTCACCGACCGTGACCGTTCATCGGCGAGCTGTTCGTCGCTGGAAACCCAAGGCTCCCCGACTCGTGAACAGCCCACCAGCACAACCGACACAATAGCCATCACGGTTATCAAGATGCGACGCACGTCCGCGCCCTCACCGATCCGTTTGCACCAACTCAAAGCGCTTTTTCATGGTCTCCGCTCGTTGGTCCGCGCTGCCTTGCAACAGCGGGTCCTTAGTTCCCTTATAGACCCCCGGCTGATACGAGGTGACACTCGGTGACTCGTAACACCCAGCGAGGACAAACGTCAGCGAGACTCCCGCAATCAAGCTCAATAACCTATTCATTGCCTTGATCTCCTTCAACCAACAACCGCTAAAAAACAAAACGGGACCGGGACTTGCCCGGTCCCGTTCAATCACTATCCTGTGGTGCCGTAGGCAGATTCCCAACCCCATGTCTGGGGCCTGCCGCCGCGTTTCAATACCCGTTGCCGGTAGATGTCCGCGACCATATCGCCGTCTCCCGCAAGTAATGCCTTGGTGGAACACATCTCCGCACAAAGCGGCAACTTACCCTCGGCAATACGGTTACGTCCATATTTTTCATACTCGATATTGGAGTTGTCCTGCAGCGGGCCACCTGCACAGAACGTGCATTTGTCCATCTTGCCGCGAACCCCAAATGCAGCTTGCTGCGGATACTGTGGTGCGCCGAATGGACAGGCGTAGAAGCAGTAACCACAACCGATGCACAGGTCCTTGTCGTGGAGCACGATGCCGTCGTCGGTGGTGTAGAAACAGTCCACCGGACACACGGCCGCACACGGGGCATCGGTGCAGTGCATACACGCGACCGAGATCGATTTCTCGCCCGGTACACCATCATTCAGGGTCACGACCCTACGACGGTTTACGCCCCACGGTACTTCATGCTCATTCTTACAAGCGGTAACACAGGAATTACACTCGATGCACCGCTCAGCGTCACAAAGAAATTTCATACGTGCCATGATTGATTCTCCTTACGCTGCCCGGATTCGACACAGGGATACCTTCGTTTCCTGCATCTGTGTCACGGAGTCGTAGCCGTAGGTCATCGCGGTGTTACATGCTTCACCACGGACCAACGGCGCGGTGCCTGGTGGATACTTGGCTACCAGGTCTTGACCCTGGAACCAACCACCGAAATGGAACGGGGTGAATACCACTCCCGGCGCCACCCGCCGCGTTACCATGGCCTTGACTTTGATCTTGGCCCCTTCGGGGCTGTCCATCCAAACCATCTGACCATCACGGATGCCCAGGTTATTTGCGTCCGTGGGATTAACCTCCACGAACATATCCTGCTGCAGTTCCGCCAGCCATGGATTGGACCGTTGTTCCTCACCGCCACCCTCGTATTCCACCAAGCGCCCGCTGGTCCATATGATCGGGTAGTCCTTGGAGAAGTCCTGGGACTGGATAGATGCATAGCGGGTTGGGAGCCGGTAGAACCGCTTACGGTCTGCGTAGGTGGGGTAGTCCGCCACCAGGTCACGCCGCGGCGTATACAACGGTTCACGGTGAGTCGGTATCGGATCCGGGAACGTCCACACTACGGTTCTGGCTTTGGCATTACCGAACGGTGCGCAACCGTGCTTGATCGCCACCCGCTGAATGCCGCCGGACAGATCCGTTTTCCAGTTCTTGCCCTCGGCAAGCTTTTTTTCCTCCGGGGTCAGATCATCCCACCAGCCGAGTTGCTTGAGGATGTCGGCCTTGAACTCGGGATAGCCGTCCTTGATCTCCGAGCCCTTGCTGTAGGAGCCCTCCGCCAGCAGATTCTCGCCGTCGTGCTCGACACCGAACCGGGCACGGAAGGTTAAACCACCCTCCGCCACCGACATGCTCGGATCGTACAGAACGGGGGTGCCGGGATGCTTCATCTCGGCAGTGCCCCAGCACGGCCACGGCATACCGTAGTACTCGCCGTCGACCGGGCCACCTTCGGCTTTCAGGGTCGTGGTGTTGAAGGTTTTGCGATGCTCAGCATGCAGCTTCAAGCGCTCCGGACTCTGACCGGTGTAGCCGATGGTCCACATGCCCTTGTTGAACTCACGAGTGATGTCCTCAACCAGCGGCTCGTCGTTGGTGACCTTCATGTGCTTACATAGCTGATCCGCGAAACCCAGCTTCTTGGCCAGCTTGTACATGATCGTCTGGTCGGGCAACGATTCCCACACCGGCTCGATGATCTTGTCGCGCCACTGCAAAGAGCGGTTGGATGCGGTCACCGAGCCATAGGTCTCGAACTGGGTTGCCGCCGGCAACAGGTAAGTGCCGTCCTTACGGTCGTTCATTACCGCGGCGTGGGTCGGATACGGATCGACGATCACCATGATATCCAACATTTCCATGGCCTTTTTCATCTCCGGACCACGGGTTTGGCTGTTCACCGCATGACCCCACATGAACAGAGCACGAATGCGATCCTTCTGGCCGATGTTCTTGGGGTCCTCCAACACACCGTCGATCCAACGCGACACCGGAATGCCCTTGTAATTCATCGGGCTCACCGGCTTGCCCTTGTCGCCTTCGACCTTATCCTGGGCGAAACGGGACGCTACCCACTCATAGTCCAGATCCCACACCCGGGACCAGTGCTTCCAGGATCCCGCCGACAGGCCGTAGTAACCCGGCAGGGAATGCGACAGTACACACAGGTCCGTCGCGCCTTGCACGTTGTCGTGGCCGCGGAAGATATTGGCGCCGCCACCGGACTTGCCGATGTTGCCCAACGCCAACTGCAATACGCAGTACGCCCGCGTGTTATTGTTGCCGGAGGTGTGTTGGGTGCCGCCCATGCACCACACAATGGTGCCGGGCCGGTTCTCGGCCATGATCTGGGCAGCCTTCTTGACCACATCCGGTGGTGCTCCGGTCACCCGCTCGGTCTCCTCAGGCGTCCATTTTTTGACTTCTTCGCGAACGCGGTCCAGGCCCCAGACACGCTGGCTGATGTAATTCGTGTCTTCCCAGCCGTTCTCGAAGATGTGCCACAACATGCCCCACACCAGGGCGACGTCGGTGCCCGGACGTAATCGCACAAAGTGGTCGGCATGCGCCGCGGTCCGCGTAAAACGTGGATCACACACGATCATCTTGGCGCCGTTTTCCTTAGCGCGCAGGATGTGCTGCATGGCCACCGGATGCGCCTCGGCGGCGTTACTGCCGATGAAAATCATCGCCTTGCAGTTGTGCATGTCGTTGTAGGAGTTGGTCATCGCACCGTAGCCCCAGGTGTTCGCCACACCGGCAACCGTGGTGGAATGACAGATTCTGGCCTGGTGGTCCACGTTATTGGTGCCCCACATCGCCGCCATCTTGCGGAACAGGTAGGCCTGCTCATTGCTGTGCTTGGCCGATCCCATCCACGCCACCGAGTCGGGACCGGACTCCTTTCGGATCTGCAACAGCTTGTCGCCGATTTCGTTGATGGCATCGTCCCACGACATCTTCTTCCATTTGCCGCCGACCAACTTCATGGGATGCTTCAATCGATGCTCCCCGATCCCGTGCTCACGGACCGATGCGCCTTTGGCGCAATGCGAGCCGAGATTGAAGGGGGACTCAAAGTCAGGCTCCTGGCCCGTCCATACCCCGTTTTGCACTTCTGCTATGACGCCGCACCCCACTGAACAGTGAGTGCACACGGAATGCCGCATCTCGGTTTCGATGCCTGCCTTCGGACTGGCGCCTTTGGCGTGCGCCTTGCCCATCATCGTGACCGGCAACACACCGGACACCGCGGCACCACCCAGGGCGACCCCTGATCGACGCAGAAACGTCCGTCGATCGATCGCCTCACCGAGACCGGGCGCTGTGGCGGAGGCGTCGGCGCCTCGTTTCTTGATCAACTTCATCACTTGATCTCCTGTTAACAACGCTTAGTTGGTGATTCGAGTCGGACGCTGCTGCCTAAAATCGCGCCTTCTCGTAATACTCACGGATATGCGGGGTCATTCGATACCCCTTGGGTTTGTCGTCGGCTGCCTTTGCCGGTTTCTCGACGATTTGCGTGTCAGCCGTGACACCCTGGCTCAGCGTCGACACCGCTGCCGCGCCGCCGACTATCGCTGCTCCTTTTAGAAAGCCACGTCGGTTCATGGATACACCCTTCTGTTTCATCTGGAGTCCCCTCCTTACAGGTCGTTAAGTCGATTTAACTTTCAACGTAATCACGTTCATCAAGCATTTCGCAGAGTTCGGCCAGCAAGCATCTCTAATGAGGCGTCATCCCCAAGTACTGCTTGTCGACCTGCAAAAACTTTTCACCCAGCAGTCCCACAGCGCCGTAAAACTCGGCCGTTTCCGCCGCCTGCAGATCCTGGAAAAACCGTATCATCCATGGCTCGATGTGATCATCGAAGAACTTCTTGTGCCGGCCGAACCCGACGTCGTTATCGAGGATAAGCAGACTCATGGTCTCGCACAACGCCGCCGCATGATCTTCCGGTTCCTTGACATCCGTGTGGCGGGTGTAACCCAACTCCTGCAGGTCCTGGCGTAACTCCGCGAGCGGTCTCTCCATCAAAAAACCAGTCAAGTACCATGAGCCGTAGGGCATTACCTCGCCGCGCGTGATCCCAACAAACAGGGCATGGTACTCGTCGTCCGCTGCCGCGACCGAAGTCCGTTGCGCTGCCAGCGCCAACATCCGCCAGGCGGGAGCGAGCGGTGCATCGTCATCCCCGACGTCGACGTCCTTGAGCATCGCCAACAACTCCTGGTTCGGCGGCGCCGCTAACAGCGTGGCGAACAGGCGGTAGGTGCTGGCGCGTAACTCATTGTCGGCGTCTGCAGCACCTTGCGCTGCGCTCACCGCAGCACGCTCCTCGCTCATCGCCGCGTCTCCTTGACCGCTAAGGGCTTGCACGGTTCATGCCACGAATAAAAAGAAAATTCGGAGCGATAACGATCAAAAGTCATACTTATTCTCCCGTCAAAAGTAAGTTTTTCTGGTCAAGTACGAAAAAATGGGCGTCTTTCGTGTCACTCTGACCCACCTGACGAATCGGTGTTGGCCGGTTTATCGTACACCTCGATGCCGCCATTTTTCAGATATAAGTCCTCAATTCGGCAGTCTTCGCACATCTCGAGACGCCGCACCTGCGAGGGATCCCGGTACATCCAGTGACCGGCGAGTTTTTGCCGCATACGCGCCATCACGCTCTTGGTGGCGAACGGTTTTCCGCAGTTGATGCAGTGGAACGGCTCTTCCTCATGCAGGGTCCTGGGCTTGCTTCGCACTTCCGGCTGGTAAGCAAAGCGAGGCACAAGCTTGATCGCATCCTCCGGACAAGCGTTTGCACACAGACCACACTGCACACAGTTAGCTTCGATAAACGTCAACCGCGGCATATCCTCCCCATCCGACAGCGCTCGTGCCGGACACACCGCGACACAACCCATACACAAGGTGCATGCATCACGATTGACCTTGATCTCGCCAAACGGCGCAGGGGCGGTGAGTGAAACAGACTTTTTATGCTTCGGGGCGTACTGATAGAGATGGTCCATCGCTAAGCGGATATTGGTGCGCTTGTCATCAAAACCGGCAAATCCGGCCGCGGCCCCCAATGCGTTCTCATAGACATCCGTCGGCGCACCATCCGCGGCGGAGACTATCGCGATCCGGCCCGGTTCGAATCCCATTCCGGCCAGCATTTCCCGCGCTAAACGTAACTGTTGGGCGAGCTCGTCAGAAATCGCCGCCGGCATGCCATCGGTGATCAGCAGCCACACTTGGTGCGCGCCATACGCGAGCGCCGACAGCCAAACCTCGAGACCGACCGAGCCCACATCCTCGACCTCGATCGGCAGCAGTGATTCCGGTAACTGGTCAGTCCATTGTGCCAGTTGGTTGCGTCCCCATTCGCTGTAAAACAGCACCGCCGGGCAGGCACCATCACGTTCGCGATAGCCGCGCAACAAACCCCGCAATCCATCCAATAAATGACTCGCCGGCGGGTAGACATAGCGAATCGCGCCGGTCGGACACGCGGTCGCACAACTGCCCCCACCCTGACACAAGTAGGGATCAACTTCGATCCGCTCTCCCAGTGAGTGAATAGCATCGGTGGGACACGCGTCGATACATCGGCTGCAGCCAGTCAAGCCGCGCTCGCCGTGTGCGCATATGTCCGGATCGTATTCGAAGTATTTGGGTTTTTCATACTCGCCCACCATCTCGGGCAACTCAGCCAGTGCGCGCTCGAGCGCCGCCTCGCTGGCCGGTGCGTAATACCCCGGCGGCGGGACCTCGATGTCGATGACGGGAGCCGGACTCAGATCGAGGATCAGGTCGAAATCATCGCGTTTGAACCTCATTTCGCGGGCGAGATTGACCAGACCCTGTTTGCCCTCGAGCCGCACCACAAAATGGCCAAGATGACCGCTACACTCGCTGATCGCGCCTTGCGCTGCGACCAACTCATCTTCGGTCATGCTCACCATGATATACCCTTCGGGTTCGGGACCGTTGATCAACACCGCCGCCTCGAGTCCGGCCTGTTTCAGCGCGGCAGCCGCCGACATCGTTCGCTCACGATCGCCGATTACCAACACCACGCCGCGGGACAAATAGGAGACCGCGGTGGTTTCAAAACGGGGACGTTCGGCAAACTCATGCAATGCCGCCCGGCGTGCTACGCCGTTGACAGTAATCGCCGGTAGCAGCAACACCGCCGCATCCAGTGTGTCATCAGCTGTTGCGGTGGTCATCGTCGTTCTCTTTTAATTGGTCATCAGAATCTGCCGGGTGCTCACCTGCCTCGCTCTCGTCATCAAGGTTAGCGCGGGCTTCCTGTGTCGCGTCTTCCTCGGACTCGTCGGCTTGTGCCAGCGCATCGCGCTCGTCAACACCCTCCTCGGCAACCTCCTCGGTCTGCGCAGAGGCCAGTTGTTCTTTTTCCAACTCCATCTGATGCCGCATATCCGCGGTGACGATGTTACCCAGCGCCTCGAAGGTCGTAAAATCGTCATCATAGTCGTCGAGGCCATCAACAATGTTGAACTGGGGCAGGTGAAACAGTTTGCGCAACGCCACCTGCCGCAGCTGTTCACTGACCTCCGGAGAGAAAAAATCACGCATGTCGGTCGATTCGTCGATGGACTCGACCGGCGGCATATCGGCATCGGTTTTCGGTAACGGCTCCGGTGCCGGAGCCGGCACGAGCGGTTCTTTTTCTTGCGCGGTTTCGGCATCCTGAGAGCCCTCGTTCGCCGCCGCCTTGCGGCGCGACCAACGCTGCAAAAACTCTTCGTTTTTATCAGTGCTGGGTTCCGCGCGGGGGTGCTTGACCATCGTGCTCATCCTCCATCCAACGCTTACGTTTTCTTTTCTTTTGCTCGCCGGGCTGGTAGTAGTTCATGACGTATTGCTCCAACCATTGATACAAATCCGGTGGAATCGGCACCGCAAACACCGTGCCCTCGGTCTCCAAATAGGCATCCGCCTCATGTGGATCCGCGGTAACAATGTAAGGCTCCAGCGAATCATCGTCGTCCTCGTCCTCCTCACGGCAGATAACGAACAGCGACGGCTGGCTGCCTTGTAAGTTGTGCCAATAACTCTCGGTCTCGTCGCGAAAGAACTCCAGTATCAGCCCGCTCCAAAGATATTGCTGACATTGATCGTCACTGTGGATCAGGGTCTTGGTCGCACCGCCTCCAAAACGCTCTCCGGCCACCACCCCGGTCGCCTCCCAGCTGGGAAAAGACCATCGATCACGTTTGATCTCCCGGCGCTCGACGATGACCGAGACCGGGAACCGGTATCCGCCTGCGGGTTGCGCCTGGGGCTCGAATGGCTGTCTGTCCTGGGGCATGCTAACTCATTGGCAGTGCGTAATCAGTCAGATTGATGAGGCAACTACCGTACCAAGGCGATAAGCGCCGATTTTCTTAGCAAGGGGGCGGATTGTGCCGGTCTGAGTGAGACAATTTTGACCATGCTGGTGCTATATGACCCTATGATGTTTCACTATACATGGCATCTTCCGCCCTTGATTCCTGGCTGTGTAACCCTGACGCTTGGTATTTACGCGACATCCCATCCTTCCTAGTCATTGGTACGCCGCCCGGAACAGAAATTGCAGACGTCACCAGGCAGCTTGGAAACTCTATTATCGCCATGTCATCACCGCCACACTATCGACCCGAGATGACCGCCGCCGGGCTCGCGCCGACGAAAGAAGTGTCGGCCATCGACGAGCATGGTGAACACCGGCAACTCAGCGTCGCCGGGGAGTTTCCTCTCACCCTCAAAGTCGACGGCCAGGAAATCGTCACGCTGATGACCCTGGGCACCCATCCCGAAGAATTGACCTTGGGTTATCTGCGCAACCAGCGATTAATTGAAAACATAGCGGAGATTGCGTCCGTCACCGTGGACTGGGAACACGAGCGTGTCAACGTCTCGACTTCCCATGGTCAAGGCATCGTCGATTGGGAAGCCAAGACGTCGAAGCGCACGGTGACGACGGGCTGTGCTCAGGGAACGGTGTTCAGCTGCACCTTGGACAAGTTATACGACGTGCGTTTGCCGGAGGTTAAGATTCGTCAATCGACGATATATGGACTGTTGAAATCGATAAACGCGTACAACGAACTTTATAGAAAGGCCGGCGCGGTCCATGGCTGTGCGTTGTGTGAAAACGCCCAGGTATTAATATTTGTCGAAGACGTTGGCCGCCACAATGCCGCGGATGCCATATCCGGCCGGATGTGGCTCGAGGGTATCGACGGTGGTAACAAGATTTTTTACACCACCGGCAGACTAACCTCCGAGATCGTCATGAAGGCCGCACACATGGGGATCCCGGTGCTGTTATCGCGTTCCGGTATCACCCATATGGGGCTGGAGCTCGCCCGTGACCTGGGGGTCGTAATGATTGCGCGCGCAAAAGGGAAACATTTCCTAGTCTATCAAGGCCACCGGCAAGTCGAGTTCGACGCCAAACCCGAGCTTAGGCCACGGACGACGTTACGGCATGTACCGCATGAAAAAACCGGTACTTGAATCATGAGTGGTGATCCGCTTCGATCCACCAGCAAGGTTAGCCCGATACGCCCCGGAGCCGACCTCAGCCTTAGGCAATTCATGAGCGTCAAAGAGGTTGCCGACTACCTGCATATCAACACCAAGAAGGTGTATGCGCTGGTGAGCGAGGGCAAAATCCCGGGCACCAAAGTCACCGGCAAATGGTTGTTTCCACGCAAGCTCGTGGATCGTTGGTTGATGGAATCGAGTCACGGCGGACTATTGACCGACCGCTTGGTGGTGACCGGTAGCGACGATACATTAATTCAACGCGCCATCACTCACATAGTAAACGAGATGCAAGGTCATGCGCTGGTCAGCTATACCAATACCGGCACGGAACTCGGCTTGTCGCTGCTCGCTCGGCAACGTGCGGATGTGTGTGGGGTGCGCTGGGGACCTGCCCAGGAGAGCGGGCGGCGGCACGCCGCGCTGGTGCGTCAATATCCACCTCACAAAAACTGGGTGCTGGTGCGCGCCTTTGAACGCGAACAGGGCCTGGTGTTATTGCCCGGATTGATAAACGATCCTGAAGACATCAGCCCGTTGTTCCAGGATGAAGTACGCTGGATCATGCGACATGACAGTGCCGGCGCCCAGCGTTATCTGCGGGAATTGTTTAGTCGGCACAAGATCGATCCTACGCGTCTGCGGGTAGCTGCCAGAGTACACTCGGAGCGCGACATCGCCTCATACTTGAACCGCGAAGAAGCGGACGTAGGACCCGGGCCCCGGAGCCTTGCGAACGAGTTTGGTCTGGATTTCATACCAGTAGGGTGGGAGGCTTATGATTTGGCCTTAGACCGCGGGGTGTTCTTCAGAACGCTGTTTCAAAAACTGATCGAACAACTCAAAGGCCCGGAATGTCGGCGAGTGGCCGCGGTGTTCGGCGGATATCGCTTCGACCACTGCGGCCAAATCGTGTGGTCCGCGTAAACGGAAATCATTGGCGGATTTTTAGCTTTGTCTGGTTGACGCGCCGTAAAGCACGTTTGCGCGGCGCTCAAACGCACGCAACATACGCTGCGCGAGCGACTCGAGGATCTGGCCGCTCACCCCGCCCAGCAGCCGTGATCGAAATACCGCATCGATGACAAGCGTCGCCCGGCACCCTCGTTCCACAGGAACAAAGGTCCAGCGTAGATCCAAATGCGAGAAGGGCCCCGCCTGTGAACGGATGATGATCTTTTCATTCGGTAAAAATACAGCGGTGGACACAAAACTCATAGACAACGGGCCAATTCCAAATTCTTGCGCCACTTCGGCTTGCTCCTCACTCGCCCGAATCACGGACACCTTACGCCAGCCGGGCAGGTATTCCGGGTAGCGCTCGACATCGGCAATGAGTGCGTAGACCTGGGCCGGGGTCCACGGCACAGTCGTTTGCATCCGGTATGTGCGCATCAATTTTCGGCTCGTACCGATTCCTTGGTGTCATTCGGAGCGCAGCGAGGAATCTTACCGTGGTTAATCATGGCAACGAGTAAAATACGGTGCGATCCCTTTTCTTCGCTTGTCCCCGCACAGCAGGGGAACTGCGCCCAGGACAGGCCGCGCTTCACTCGTTGGGATGACAACTAAAATGCACTAATCGGGATGCAGGATGACATCTGTAAATATTGTCGGCGGCAATGGTCAGCTGTCTAACTCCTGTCACGGTCCATCTTCGCGAGCGCCTTTGCAGCCCGGTTTATTCCAACGAGATCGTGCCCTCTATCGTCTTCGTCGTTTCGGGGGCTGCTACCTCTAATGTCACTTTTACGGCAATCTGCTCGTTGCCCTGTAACACACCATTCTCGAGCGCATCTCGCACCACCCTTTCTATTTCCCGCTGGGACGTGATCCCGACCCGTTTGAGAAACGAGCGCATTTCTAAATTAAACTTATCTTCGTTCATTTACTTTCACCTGGGAAGAGAGTTGTTCGGAATGTTACGGCGAGGACCTGTCTACTTCACCCTGAGAGCTGCGTGCTGCGTTCGCCGTTCCACGTCTTGACCTTGCGCTCCAAGGTTTTCCTTGATATTCCCAATCGCCTGGCCGCCTCGGATTTATTGCCGCCGGCTTCGCTCAACATGTTCAAGATATGACCCTTTTCGACCTCCGCGAGGGTCAAGTGAGCCGGCCAGGTTACCGTCGAAACGGTGCTGTCAACTTGACAGCATTCGCTGGGAGGTTGCCCCAACAATAATGCGCGCTCTATCACGTTCCTGAGCTCACGGACATTACCAGGCCAGGCATGACTTTGTAGTTTCTTGAGTTCATCTGCCGTAAAACTCAGAGGCTCTATTCCCGTCTCATCGGCTATTGCGTTTGATAGGTATGGCGCGAGATCGAGTAAATCCTCGGGGCGCTCTCGTAATGGCGGTATGTAAAGAGCGATCACGTTAATCCTGTAATACAGGTCGTGGCGAAACTTCCCCGCTGCCACGGACTCAGTCAGATTACGGTTCGAAGCGCACACAACACGCGTGTCAATCTCAACTTCACGGTCAGCACCCACCGGCCTGACGCTGCGCTCCTCGAGCGCGCGCAGCAACTTGGCTTGCATCTCCCGAGGCATTTCGGAGACTTCGTCAAGAAACAGGGTCCCTTTACGGGCATAGTGGAACAGGCCTTCACGGGAATTGAACGCACTGGTGAATGCCCCGCGCACATGGCCGAATAACTCACTCTCGATAATCTCCGGTGACAGTGCCCCGCAGTTTACGGGGACGAACTCGCCCTGCCTGTCGCTCAGTTCGTGTAAGGTTTGCGCTACAAGTTCTTTACCGGTACCCGTTTCGCCCTGGATCAAGATCAAAGACGATCTTGGGGCAAGCAGGATAATCTTCTCTCGCAAATCCTGAATCGCCGGCGACCGCCCTACCAGCGCCTCGATGTGCTTGTCCACGTTAGCCGGCACCGGCGGGGCGGTTTTGTGACTGGGTGGCAATATCCTGGTGACCGCGTCTACGAGCGTTTGAGTGCCAAAGGATTTTTCAACGAAATCTTGTGCACCGGCGTGCATCGCATCAAGCACCAATCGCGCATCGGTGTGATCGGATACCACCACCGCCGTGCCACGCCGGCCATTGCTGCGGGTCTGCGCCAGCCAGTCAATGCCGGTGCGATCCCGATGGGAAATATCCAACACGATCAAATCAAACAAGCACCGTGCGCGCAGCGCGTCGGCTTGCGCAAGGTCTTGAGCGGTATCAACCAAGGCACATGCCGGCCGCAAGGCGCGTTGCAACTTGTCGCCAAACACTGCGTCTTCGGTAACGATCAAAACCGACGCCTGGAGCGGGGTTCCCCGCCGTACCGGGCCTGCTGGATGCATCGTGTACTCCTCTGGGTAGAACGATTCTAAATCAAAATCCAGCCCACGTCAGTCGAAAACGGCCGGACGAGTCCAAATTCGACATCTGCCTAGTCACTCGGTTGCCTCGCGTGTGGCAACTGTGCCAGCATGTATCTCAACCCGAAAGCGCCAATAAATGCCTGTAATTAAGCCCAGAAAACTGCCCCGGGCGGTGCGCCTGGACGACTCCGACCTCGAAGTATTCGCAATCCCGGCACCGCCTGGCGAATGGGCAGTCCCGGGGGGATTCGAGTTTCTAGATCATGACCCGGCCTCGTTGTCCGGCAAACACTTGCAGGCGTTCAAAAGCAGTTTCCTTGGTATTGGGAGTTTTGGACGCACCACCCTGGTCGCGATCACCGAGGCCAGCGAGGCAGATTTCCGTTCTGTGGTCGAGCAGCTCGCAGCGTACCTTATCGACCACTACGGTGCGCCGGATCTCACCGCCGCGATGCAGGCCGCCGATGAAGAGGTCAGGTACGCGGAATCGCTTTGCGAATACGACATCAATACATTGTTGGCGGTGGAACGTGAGTTCACCGATGACGGTATCTCCGAGCGCTTCAAGAAGTTCATCCCGGCGGGAGCCGAGTGGGAACAAGCCAAGCCATTGGTGTACGTCAAGGATTCGTAAGTCCCCTCGCGGCCGACCGCGAGGTTATAGAAAACCGCGGCGGGTCCGTACCGTTAGCGGCGTTTGCAGCCGTAACTTCTAAGCCGGCTCCGGTTTTTTTCGTTCTACGACAGCGACGATAGGATCATCGTCGATCATTCGCGCCAAAATCACCCGCTCGATCTTGGGACTCAAGTCCAAAGCTTGCTCCGCCGCATCGCGCGCCATGGCACGCTGCTCGGGGGTGTCCACCATATTAATCAGCGCGATCACCCGTGCATCGCCCACGTTTTTCAATGATCCCTGCTCGCTGGCCAATAACCGAGCCACCAGCACCGGGGTGATGGGATCTCCGCGCCGGGCGCCGGTGATGCGAATGAACTGTTCCAGCCGGTGGGTCGTTTTTTCCGACAACGGCTCACCCATGGCGCGCGCCGACAGCACCGGAATGACGACGGTCGCCGGCGGTATCAGCGGTTCATCGTCACGTGGCGCCTTGATCCATTTAAGCCGGGCGCCGTCCCCCTTCACCAAGCTGACGTCGAATCCGGCCTGCGCGTGGATTTCGATTACCTGCCGTGGCGCCACGCCGCCAAGCCGCGCCCGCTTATCGCATGGCGTCGCAAAGGCAACGCGATCATATTTTTGTGCCGCGCTGGCAACCGCTGCGGAAAGCTTGGCCTCCTCCTCGACCACGACATGCGCACCCAGCCGTTTGCGGAACGGGGGCGTGAGCACGGTCGAGGTGATCCCGACCCTCCCCGGATGCGCCGTTGCCAGTCGGTATAGGGTGGTCTTCTTCCCTCCCGCACCGACGATACACACCACGCCAACGCGAGCCTCGAACAATTCCAATAAATCTGATGCCATCGCGGTAATATTTTTCGGCGGCGAATAAGCGCTATTGCTGGTATTCTGCGCCGCGGTTCGTTTGACGCCCGATTATAACGGTAACCACACATGATCCAGTGTTTAACAACGATTTCCGCTGTCGCCGCGAGCTCACTTGCTGCTGCCGCCGCCGTCGCTCCCCTGCCCGAGCACATTGGAGAACACATCGCCGCCACGGTGTGCCGAACTCCGGCCGATGAGACAGCACCAGACCTGGGGCTGCTTCCCAATGTGGTCAGCGTGGAAAGCGAGCCATTGCAGGGTGGGGATCGTGTTATCGGTCAAAAATGGCGGCTCAACCTATCGACTGGCAGGCACATGACCCTCGAGCGCATAGCTCCCGGAAAACAACTGCGCGGTGTACAGGCAGAGCTGACGGACGCACAGGGGCGGCCGGAATTTTTTTTCGCACTAGATCGCACCTGTTCGTTGCGTCTCGCCCGCACCTTGCGCTATGACAAAAACAATTATGCAATTGAGCTTATACATCTGAATCAATCGCTACGACCCAGCGGCACCAGTGAACCGGTAAATCCCCCGGTGCCAGCCGGTGCGCACAATACGGGTATACGCATCGCGTTAGTGGACTCGGGTGTCAACTATCTAATACCCGACATACACGCGGCTATCGCTCGCGGCGAGAACGGAAGGTTGATTGGATATGATTTTTGGGACATGGATGACCGGCCGTTCGACGCCCATACGCCCCGGTCTCCGTTTCTCATTCAACGCCATGGCACCCGCACCGCCTCGTTGGTGATGAAGGAGGCGCCGCTCGCCCGCATCGTGCCCTACCGCTATCCGCGGCCAGCCATGGAACGCATGCGCGATCTGATCGCGCACGCCACCAAACACGATGTGCGTATCGTGGCTATTCCATTGGGCAGCAATCGGTCTGCCGAGTGGCAGACCTTCGCCCAAGCCGCAACGACACATCCGGAGATACTGTTTATCGCCTCAGCCGGCAATAACGGGCGGAACATCGATCATCAGCCGGTATACCCTGCAGTGCTCGATCTGAAAAACCTGATCACCGTGACCTCGGCGGATGATTACGGGCGCCCCGCAGAACGCGTGAACTGGGGGCCGAGCACGGTGGATCTGCTGGTTCCCGCGGAACGTCAGACCACGATGGACTTCGACGGCAGCGCCAGGCAAGTTTCCGGCTCGAGCTATGCGGTGTCACGGATTGCCGCGCTGGCGGCGCGTCTTTTGTCCCAGAACCCAGCGCTGAGCACCGCGGAACTCAAGACAGCGATCTTTGGGCGCGCGCGCGACGCAGGTGTGCGGGAATACGTGCGCAGGGGGTACATTCCCGATCCGCTCGCCGACACCGCGCAGATCGTTCATGAACAATCCGCAGCCCTGATTGATCTTGATCCACACTCGGGCGGCATGACCCTGGATCTGAATCTGGCCGTCCTGGCGGGATCGGGTTGGGAAAGAGATCGGATCGCATCGATGGTGCAATCGGCAGCCGACATCCTTGCTCAGTGTGACATCAAACTTGTGCGTGCAACGCTCCACAGCTTGCAAGTCCCACCGTACCTGATGGATTTTCAGGCCGGCACCGCAAAGACCTTGATTGACCACACCAATCTGCCCACGCCTACTGTATTTCTGGTCCGGGACACCAACATGGAAGTTGGATTCGACGGCGAGGCATTTGGCCACGCCAATAGTGCAACCCGTCCCTGGCTACGCAACACGGTCTGGCTGGTTGCGGCTACCGAACACGCCGGCATCGCACTCGCCCACGAGCTGTTTCACGTGTTAACCGATAGCGGTGAGCATTGGTCCAGTAAGGAGAATCTAATGCACGATTCAACACGTACCGGAACTATGCAACTCACGGCAAGCCAGTGCCGGCGCGGGCGGGAAATTGGACTGCGCCATGGATTAATAAAAATGACTGGAAGCTCGCAGTGATAGCCATATGATCTGCATTGTTTGTGTTTCCATGTCGCCTGAAGAATACTTGACACCAAACACTCCCGGCAAAAGAAATTGACCAATCACAACCATACGGCACACCGGAAACAAATCGCACTGAACAGCCGTATCGGTATATCGCTGGTGTTGCTGGTCGCACTCGTGGCGGTGTCATTCATGGTGGGCAAGTTCGATGTATCACTGCACGATCTGATCACCGTCTTGTGGGCAAGGATACGCGGTGCGTCACATGATCTGCCGCCAGTCATCGATACCGTGATCTTTCAAATACGCATGCCGCGGGTGGCTGCGGCGCTCGTGGTCGGAGCCGCGCTATCGGCGGCAGGCGCCACGTATCAATCTTTGTTTCGAAACCCGCTGGCCTCTCCCGATATACTCGGCGTATCCGCCGGTGCCGGTCTCGGCGCGGTCTTGGGCATCGCGCTGGCGCTGCCAGTAGGCGCGATCCAAATGATGGCGTTTGTCTTCGGTCTGGCAACGGTGTTCGCCGTGTACTTGATAAGCCGGGCGGTACGCGGTCACGACCCGATATTGGTGCTGGTTCTGGCGGGGGTAGTCATGGGCGCCTTGGCCGGATCTTGCATCTCACTACTCAAATATCTGGCGGACCCCTACGATGAATTGCCGGCGATCACCTTCTGGCTGCTGGGGAGCCTCAATGCAGTCAGTCGTAAAGAGATGTTGGTAGCACTCATCGTCGTAGTCGTAGGGATGATCCCCTTGGTGCTGTTACGCTGGCGAATGAACATCATGTCGCTGGGCGACGAAGAGGCGCGCGCGCTTGGCATCCACACGGGCCGCATGCAGTTGCTGTTCATTGGCGCCGCGACCTTGATGACCGCCGCCGCGGTGTCCATCAGCGGCGTGATTGGGTGGGTCGGATTGATGATTCCCCACATCGCCCGGCTGTTGGTGGGCCCGGACTTCAGTAGATTGCTGCCGATGTCCATGCTACTCGGCGCCGCCTATTTGCTTTGTGTCGATGACATTGCGCGGACCTTCGCCGAGATCGAGATCCCGTTAGGCATTCTCACCGCGTTACTGGGCGCGCCGTTTTTCCTATGGCTGCTAGTGCGGTCTAAACGGGGCTGGCGATGACACTCGCGGTTCAACAATTGGCCTTTGGCTACCCGGACCACCGGGTAGGCGATGACCTCACTCTGACAATCAATCCGGGAGAGGTGTTGTGCTTTCTGGGTCCCAACGGTTGCGGCAAGACCACGCTCTTCAAGACCATGCTGCGACTGCTCACGGCTCAGGATGGCAACATCACCATCGACGGCGAAGATATCAGCCACTGGACGCAACAACGCATTGCCCGGACCATGAGTTACGTACCCCAACAACACGACGCTTACTTTCCATTCACGGTAATGGAGGTCGTGTTGATGGGACGCAGCGCTCACATCGGTTTGTTCGCTTCGCCCTCGCATCGAGACCATGATATCGCTTGGCAGGCGTTAGAGAGCTTGAAGATCGAACATCTCAGCAATGCGGAATACACCCACGTCAGCGGCGGTGAGCGTCAATTGACGCTCATCGCCCGCGCACTGGCGCAGCAAACCAAGCTTGTGATCATGGATGAACCCACCGCGAATCTCGATTTTGGCAACCAGGTGCTGGTCCTCAACGCCATTCAACGCCTCGCACGCTCGGGAATCACCATCATCATGTCCAGTCACGATCCCGATCATGCCTTTCATGTGGCCTCTCGAGTGGCGCTGCTTAAGGACGGCCGGCTAACCGGACTCGGTGAACCGAAAGAGGTCATTGACCAGGAATCGCTGCGCGAACTTTATGGTGTAGAGGTGGGCGTGGTGGAGTTCGACACCGCAGCGGGACAAACCGCTAAGTTGTGCGTCCCGATGATCGACTAATCGGCAGAGTCGTGCTGCGGCTGTGCGTCCGCGCTCCGTTGCCGGACGTAGTTATTCAATTCGATTTTTACTCTTTCGAACTCTTCCCTTGCCTGGGACAGTAACGGTCCACTCAGTTCAACATACTCCGACATCTTCATATCATTAATGCGCGTCGACAAGCCAAACAATCTAGTCGCGCCGAGATTGGCCGCACTGCCTTTGAGTGCATGGGCCGACTCACGCAGCGCCTGAAACTGTTCTTCTTGGTACGCCTGTTCCATTTTTTCCAGTAGCCGTGCCCCGTCTTGTTCGAACACTTTTACGATGTCATCAATGAAACGAATATCCCCGCTCAGTTCTTCCAACTCGCGAAGCTTGCCGGGATCAAAGGTCTCATCTGACATCTCAGGATCCGAGGCTTGCTGTGTCGCCAGCAATGTCGGCAAGGTGATCGGCGGCGATGGTTCGCGTTTCTCCGCTATCCGGTCGATGGTTTCGAGCAATTGTGCCGCCTGTATCGGCTTGGTCAAAAAGGCGTCAACGCCGGCCTCTTCACATTGACGCCGGGCCTCGATCGTCGCGTCGGCGGTTAGCACGATAAACGGCATATAAGCCCGGTTGGTGTGGGCGAATCGGAAGATCTTTACCGCATCCAGCCCATCGATCTCCGGCATGTGCATGTCGACGATGGTGATATCGAACTCGCGCTTGTCGAGCCGAATCAACGCCTCCTCGCCATGGTTGGCGATGAAAACCTTGTGTCCCGCGCGCTCCAGTATCTTGCTGATGACTTTCTGGTTGACCTCATTGTCTTCGGCGACCAGGATCTCCAGCGGCCGCTCGCCGACGCCGGCCTTGGGATAGTAATCGATGAGCCTTGTAACTTGCGCGTGCCCTTCAACCACCGATGCCCGGCATGCGTGCAGGGCATTAAACAACAAGGTCTTGTCGATCGGAGACTCCAAGACAGACTCATAACCAGCCTGTTTGAATGCATCTTGTTCTTCTTGCTTGAGCTTGGTCGCGATCGCCATCATCGACAATGGGCTGGAACCGACACATTCCTTTGCTTTTGTACAGAAGGCCACCGGATCCAGGCCCCTTACCGGATGATCCAAAATCGCGATGTGAAACGGCTCACCGTCTTCGGCCGACGCACTGAATTTTCGCACTGCATCGGCTTCGTTTCTGGCGATATCGATTTCATTGACCCAGCTCGAGATGGAGCGGCGGATTTTGTGACGATCCTGGACGTCAGATTGTATTAGCAGCACCCTCGCCGCTTCGAGACCGGCCTGTTCCGCCCCGTCTCTTACTTGATCGGCAGGCAGTAAGTCAAAATTCAACACAAACCAGAACCGGCTGCCCTGCCCCGGTGAACTCTGTAGTCCGATTTCACCCCCCATCAATTCGATCAACTGCTTACTGATGGAGGTTCCCAATCCGGTTCCACCATATTTCCGGGTCGTCGTCTCGTCGGCTTGTGCGAACGTATCGAAGATCTTTTCCTGCACATCGTGCGGAATGCCGATGCCGGTATCAATGACCTCGAAACGCACTTGGGCGGTCATCTGTTCGCTATCCATCCTCGTCACGCGGACCTCGATGCCGCCCTCCTCGGTGAACTTAATGGCATTGCCAATCAGATTGATCAGGACCTGGCGGAGATGCTGTGGATCACCGAGCACCATAACCGGTACGTCGGGCGAAATGTCTACTCTTATGTATAGACCCCGACTTTCGGCCTGGGGCCTCAACATCCGCGCTACATTATTGACAAGCATGGAGATATGACATTCGGTCTTCTCTATTTCGACCTTGCCAACCTCAATCTTGGAGATGTCCAGTATGTCCTCAACGAGCGACAGCAATGTACCAGCGGACGCCTGAATTGTTTGCACAAAGTCGCGTTGTTCTCGGTCCAGTCTCGTCGTCGTCAGCAGGTCCGACATACCTATAACGCCGTTCAACGGCGTACGGATCTCGTGGCTCATATTGGCGAGGAAGCTGGTTTTTGCCTTATTGGC
>CALZGZ010000035.1 GCA_945787105.1 uncultured Gammaproteobacteria bacterium | reverse complement strand
TGTTCACTCGACGTATTATCGGATTCGCGGTTCACGCCGGTGATGTGAATGGCTTGAACCTTTGCCGGATGTTCAACAAAGTAACCGCCGGGGTCACGCCACCGAAATACTTGAGTTCGGACAACGACCCACTATTTGAGTATCACCTATGGCAGGCGAACTTGCGCGTCCTTGAGATTGACGAAGTCAAATCGGTCCCCGAGGTTCCCGTGTCCCACCCTTTTGTGGAGCGACTAATTGGAACCATTCGCAGAGAGTTTCTTGATCATGTTCTATTCTGGAATACGGCTGATCTGGAGAGGAAACTCAACGAGTTTAAGGTGTATTACAACCACGAACGTGTTCACGCTTCGCTTGGTGGAGATACACCAGCCGAAGTAGCTGGCGAATCCACAATACCACGCGCGAAGATCGATGATTTCCGATGGCAGACACACTGCCGTGGATTGGTCCAACTCCCGCTCGCAGCATGATCAATAATTCGACACCCACAGCATCATGCATATTGTCGCATGGCGGCTTAAAGCTATGTGTAGATGATTTTTCAGGAACTACAGCGATATTCTCGCGGATAAGTAATGACGAGCGACAGGGTCCATGTATGCGGAGGACAACTGCACCAAACGAGCATTGTTTATTAGTTTTGCGCAGTATAACAACAACGCCCTACGTAACGAGTACTCTTACTTTTGCTAGTACCTCCTGGACGATAGCTTCCGGGGCTCGTTCTATAAAACGAATACCGCGCGCGTTGTAATCGATGGTCTTAACCTGATGGCAGAGCACTACACCGTGGGTTTTTGATCCTTTTAGTTCAACTTCGAAACCATGCCCCCGGATCCGGCTGGTTATCGGTGCGACAAGAGCCAGTTTGATCTTTCGATTGAATGGCTCGGGTGACAGCACCAAAGCTGGCCGCCGCATGGCTTGTTCGTGGCCAGCCGAAGGATCGAAGTCGGTGAAAACGATATGACCCCGATTAGGGACATACTTTCTTGCCATTACCAGACTTCGTCACCGACCGGCTCAGATTCCAGCCACTGTTTGTCTTCTTCAGTTAGCTTCATCTTCCCCGGCGGGCACGTTTCCAAGAGTTCCTCAAGGCTGTACTGAGGGATGTTCACCGCACTCACGACAAGCTTCCCCTCCGCTACCTCGATTTCCACCGGACTGTTTACCTCCAGCCCAGCCTTCGCGAGAGTCGTAGCTGGAAGCCGCAACGCCGCACTGTTGCCCCATTTCTTGATTTCAGTTCGCATTTGCTTAAGCTATGGTTGTATCTACATATGTAGATACTACTAGAATTTCGACGTAAGTCAATAATCTTTAATCTCGATAAGTTTAAGTGTCGAACGTAGCAACGTGAAACCTGCGTGAAACCCGGCAGGAACTTCCCGTGTATTTCCTGTCCCTTCCAGTCACCGTTGCTCGCGGGGAAGACGTGCAACGTCTTGAATTAACAATGGTTTTTAGATAAACGCTGGATTCGGGAGGCAGGGGCCGGTGGTTCGAATCCACTCACCCCGACCAATAAAATCAATTACTTAACCTACCCGTACCCAACGTCTTTCTCACTGTGACTTGCAGTGTGACTCGAATGTGACCAATGTGTGACTTCTTCGCGGCCAGTTTGCAGCACATTTACCGCGTCCCTGACGTTCTCTGGCGCTAAATGCGCATACCGCATCGTCGTCTGTATGTCTTTGTGTCGAAGCAATGTAAGCGATTAACCAACCGCTGTGGTCCGCATTGATTAGGAATCCTCGACTCACACGGCCCGAACTACAAACTGACAGGCACAGGTTATGTTATACTTGCTATACATGTATATCATTGCACGTGTACCGACATGTTGGCAATTAGATTACCCGAAGAGATCGAAAAACGCCTGGCGCGGCTCGCAAAAAAGACCGGCCGCACCAAGACTTTTTACGCGCGCGAAGCGATCCTCGAGCATATCGAGGACCTAGAAGATACCTATCTCGCCGCGAGTAGGCTAAAGCGTACCGCTAAACGCTGGACTCAGGAGGAGTTGGAGCGGGAGCTTGACTTGGAAAGTTGAATGGGATGACCGTGCGCGACGTGAGTTACGCCGTTTGGATCATCAAGCCCAACGCGAGATTTTGCGTTTTTTTCGAGAACGAATTATGACCGACGACGACCCGCGCCGTTTCGGTCGACCGTTACGTCACGAGCTACGTGGGCTATGGCGATATCGCATCGGACCCTACCGCATGGCATGTCGTATTGAGGATGATAGAGTCGTTGTCGTAGTATTGGCTGTTGGACATCGCAGTTCGATCTATCGATGACAAACTTGTGCGTTGAGCAATACCGCGATTCAAACAGTGTGACGAGAATGTGACTAGCTTTTGGCATAACGTGTCCCTGTGTGTCATTCCTGGTCACACTTGCGCTGGGCCCAAGCACGCAACTTGATGATTTAATGACGATTAATAACTAAGGATTGGTCTTCGGGAGGCAGGGGCCGGTGGTTCGAATCCACTCACCCCGACCAATGTTTTCAAAGGGTTAAGGCTCAAACGATCCGGGTGTCTCAACCTTCTTACGGTTGTAAGACTCCATATGTGCTCCATTTGTTCTAAGCTTGACGAGGTTCCACCTGTACCGTGCCGAAAGTATTTTTTCAATTCTGAAGAATGGACTGTCGTCCGCAAAAACCCCGTCTGCCCTATTCCGATGGCTTCATCAGGCGTTGATCATCGTGGATAATCTCCAACATGAAGTCCGAGATACGGGACGCGGTGATTTCCGTCATACTGGCGTTGGTAAAAATCTTTCGATTGTTCCGTGATCTGCTCCGGTACGTATATCTAGGTTTACGTTCTGATCAGGTCCTCGCGGCCGAGAATCATTTCCTACGGAAACAACTCGCTCTATATCAAGAACGCCAAGTCAAACCACGCCGAATCGATTCAGCAACACGGATCGCGTTGGTATTTCTGTCGAAGCGTTTCAACTGGCGACCAGCGTTGGTGATTGTGCAACCGCAAACGCTAGTTCGATGGCACAGGCACGGTTTTCGACTATTTTTTTGGCGGTGGAAGTCCCGACCTGGCCGGACCCAGATCCCGATCCAACTCCGACAGCTGATCCGCCAGATGACCTTGGATAATGTGAGCTGGGGCGAGGAACGGATCGCAAATGAGCTATTGCTCAAACTCGGAATCCGTGTCTCACCACGGACTGTTCGCAAATATATGCCGAAAAGACCGCTCCATGGTGGTCCTCGGGTTGATCAGCGCTGGTCTACGTTCGTTCGCAACCATGCCTCCGCTATTATCGGTTGTGATTTCTGCATCGCGGTCACCGCAACATTCCGGCTTTTCTATGTATTGGTGATTATCGAACATGGATCGCGCCGGCTGTTACATTGTAACGTCACGGAATACCCGACCGCTGAGTGGACGTTACAGCAACTCCGCGAGGCTATTCCCTGTGACCACCCCTCTCGTTTTCTCATCCATGATCGTGACAACATCTTCTCGAAGGAACTCGATAGATCTATCACTCGTCTAGGGATCGATGTGATCGAAACGCCGTATCGAAACCCGCGGGCGAATTCGATCTGCGAACGAGCAATCGGTTCAATGAGACGGGAATGCCTCGACTATATGATTCCGATGAACAAAACCCATCTCAGAAGAATCGTAAAAGAGTGGGTCGCCTACTATAATCGGTCGAGACCACATGCAGCGCTAGGGCCGAGTGTTCCCGATCCACCGCCTGGCGTTCCTGTATCGATCGGACATGAACGTCATCGAATTAGTGAGCGGCTTAAAGTCATCTCCAGACCAATACTGGGTGGACTCCATCATGAGTATTCGATCGTCCCGGTTTAAGTGCGATGACTTTTTTGCGGAGAACACCACCCTCGCCTCCATCGCTGGATCTTCAGCATCCATTTTTTTTACTATTTCTTGTAAGGCGCAGATAAGTTCAACGTGGTCCTAAAACCCGCAAACATCAATGTCGGTACTCCGGTATCTAACTCCGATGAGATTGACTCTAGAGGGGAGACTGGCGCGTTCGGCAAGCGACTACCATAACGCGAGAACCCATTTATCTTTAGACAAAGATACGCCCCAAGGACGTGCTGTCCAGTCACCAGATCAAGGCACGATAGTCGAACTCCCGCATGTCGTTGGCCTGCATCATGAACATGTACGGATGGCTGCTTGAGGATAGATGAATAAATGGGAATGACAGTGTTGCAGTGCAATAAACGCCACCAATTCCAGAAGTTATGATTAGAATATACCTCATGTAAAATTGATAGTAGCCAGCCAGATATGAGAAACTTCAAACTTCACTGAGTTTCAGAAAGCGAATTTCAGTAGCACGTGTAACAACATTTCTGCCCGTTGGGCCCAACGTACTACCCGTTGACCGAGTCCTCAATTATCGCGCTATTTGCTTGCCCGAAACTCCGGCAACGTACCCCTATGCAGATCGTTTTTTGAGTTTCCATGCCGGACCTTGCCAATGGAAAGCGGATCTTTGAAAAGCGGCGCGAGTACCCGCTGCCAGAGCAACAGGGCGTCAAGGACTACGTTTTCTATGCAGTTGGTAGCGGTGATCCATACGGCGCCGAGGCAAGGCGTTTTTTTAACAAGCACTATTCAGCACATTCGTCGCATCCAATAAATAGTCTTGAAAGTTTGATCAATCATCTTCATGACCAAATTAATGCGCAAAATCTTACTCAGATACGCGAAATAGTAATCGTTACCCACGCGTCTGCAGAAGGCCTAATCCTCAATGTAATAGACAACGCGGTAGCAGTTGATGCCAAGTACCGCTTCGTTACCGCTAAGTCCTTGTCCGAGCTTCAACAAGACTTTGTCAATGGGCCCTCCACTAACGCTTTGCAATCATTCGCAAGTAAGCGTCGCGACGTTATTGCCCGACTAAGTGATACATCTTGGGTCACGATTCGTGCTTGCAACTTTGGACAATCCAGGCCCAGTCTTCACGCACTATTCGCCTTTTTCGGTGGTCGCGCCAACGTCTACGCACCCAAAATGTACATGTTTTTTGGATACGGTCCGATCGCCGAGGGCATGCGACTGTCCTCTAAGCGAGAAGTCCATCAACACTTGGTAAAGCAGCGATTTTTGCCAAATGACCATCATACGCGGGATCGACGTGACGCGCTGGTGCGTTCACTAATTGATCCGGGACAATTTTCTGCTGAACGGAATCTGATTACAGCGGACTTGAGCGATGGGTCAGCGTCGACCACTGTCGAATACGAGACGATTGTGGATGCGCTTAATGTTCGCCGGGTCGATTCCGCACTAAAGGTACGATTACAAGGTGCTAGAATCGAGTTAACAGCAAAGTCAAACGTGGTGGTGGACACCGCCCACATAAGTTGGCGAATTCGCGATGTCCTAAATCATTCCGGTGAACAATTTGAGATAGAGTACTTCTTGTCCGTCAATACGTTCTTCGAGCCTGAATTAACGCTCGTGGTGCAAGCGGCATTTACTGATAAGGACACCGTTCGAGAAATAGTACCTCTACAGCTGTTTTTTGACACCGACGAAAACAACAAATTTAGGGGCCGCTTGGGAATTCTCGCTGGACATTCTGAACCCCGCTCAGAAGATGCCGGACGAGCGGCAGACTTTGACGCTGTATTGTCATTATTGGACGCGGAAGACTTTGGATTAAGTAGCCCAGTAAATATATTAGAGCGATTGACAGATCCGGGAATTGCACTGGATCTCTCAGAATCTCCAACACTTCACAAGGTTACTTCAGGCCAAGAGTGGCGCATTGACGACAAGGAAACATACTTGATCAGGTTAGAGCGACCACGAACCACCGAAGGAAAGCAAACGCGCGTACTGATGGTTCACGAGGACCGGCGCCAAACGTCGGTGGCACAGCGGCAAAAGAATGCCTGGATGGCCCGTATCGGAACGGATATGGACCAACCCGGTACCGAATTGATGTCGTACCTCGACGGCAAGTCATTCGACGACCTAAGTGACTTCATTGACTACGTGCGGTCAGACTACAAGGCCGAGTTTGCGATTTATCTGCATTACGCGACCCAGGCGATCAAAAAGAAATTCAATTTTTTTCAATGGTTTAATGAGCATCCGATAACCAAATCCACAAAAAACGACCCACTTTTTGGCATTACATTCCCATACACCACACTCTCTCTCTCTGAAGGTGACGACAAAAAGGTCGCCGTTTATGACTTCGTAGTTGAACCTTTCTGGGCCGAGGTTCGCGCAAGCACCAAGATCGAAAGTTTTGCTGACGATTTGTTTACTGAGCGGCCATTTACATTTGCGGCGAACGAGCTAGATGTCCCGGACGACATTGAACCGGATTCGCCGGCGAACGACTTTGTTGGGTTGCGCGCGGCTGAGACGGCGGGCCTTGAGGACTTTGTCGAGGTCGATAAGTTTCGCATCGACCCACTCGATCACGACTTCGGAATAAGCTGCGCGCAATTTGAGTTCGTGCTGTCAGAGCTTAAGAACCTAGAAGGGTTACCGCAGGCGGAATTCGAGATAAAACTGCATGAGACGAAAGACTCAGAAGGCAGGTCGCTGTTTGATTATCTTTGGGGCGCGTACCAGATACTTAGTGCTCCACTTGATTTTCTCGATGCCGCGGAGGGTGAGGGGGCAGTCCCAGATTTCGTCATTCGGTATCTGTCGAAAAGAAGTCGATTAGCCGGACGCGTCTTTGCGTCTTCGAAATTTCGATGGCTCAATCTCAGGGCACCTTATTTTCTTTTGGCTTGGTCGCTGGCGGAAATGTTCTGGCATTTCCTAAAGAACCAGAGCCAAAGCATCGAATTTTGGCGTGAGCTCGGACAGCTCACTGCCATGCGACAGTATCTGCGACGTCTTAGGGTGTTGACGTTCACACATTTCGATAATTTTCCACCGACGATTCGTATTGATTTGGAGCAATACGCAGCAGAGCTAAGAGCACGCAACCCTCTCTTCCCATACTTGCAGAAAGAATACTTTGCAGCGTTGTATCACGATGAGGAACTTAATCAAGGCGCCGCGGCGCCATCCACCATCATATTGTTTGCAAGTAATATGAAAGAAGGATTTGACAAGGGTGTTACGTTGATGGAGACGCAAGTCAATGAGATTCGACGTAAAGCCCACGGCATCTTTGACGATTCAATGCGACGGCTTGGTCTGGATACCTGTAAGATTGATGTTCTGCGGCGCGTATGGGTCAAAAACCCGAGCCATATCGTAGCGTTGGTTATGAGGCAGTATGCTGATGAAACGCTGAAGCAGTTGCCGCGAGTATAAGGTAGGTCGATCGGGTATGGGAACAGCGCTCAACATTTTCGGAAAGGTTTTGCCGGATATATTTCGGCCCCTTGAAGAAGCGTTCTCCAGTCCTGCGTCGCTGGAATTTCTGTTTCAACGATACGGATGGCGCGTTGAAGTCACGGATCAAGCGTACGGACTGATACAAGATCGGTCGAACCTTGTTTCTGCATTAAAGAGTTTTCACGATGCCGTTGATCCAATTATTGCATCTCTGGACAATTCAGCGGACTCGCTGTTTCCAGACCAGGAACTGGCCGAGATTCTTGAGGCGGGCAAAAGCGTATTTGACGCTGTACGGTCTCCGAGTCTGTCAGACAGTACCGGATTAGTGGCGCCGCTGGATGACCCGCGTTTTTGGCAAGACGTTGGAAGTCATTTAATACAGGATTTATTGGTTCAGTACCTTCGGCGTCGTATCCCTAAAGCGTATCTACTAGCCAGCGTGGTTGGTGTAATTCGTTATGATCGAATTGCGCAAGTCGATCAGACACACATCGAATACATAAGGACTTCGATAGATCCGTCACAACTCGGAAAACTCGTAGACAATCCACTGGAAGCCGTGAAACGTTTTTACATGTGGGGTCAATCGGACGGCCCTTTTGAACATCAACGACTAATGGTGGTACTCGAAAAAGTCGCCAAGGCAATTGGTTTTTTCGCCGCGCCCATTTCAACTGCCGGTCGAGATTTCGCCGGCTCAGCGACTGGATCATCGTTTTCGGCCGTATCAACGGAAGATGGCGTCCGCCTTGCAATACTCAACGATATAACAGAACAAGATGTTACGGTTTTTGAGATTGCGTTGGAAATACTGCCGGCGCAGCGCGATACAGATGTTGAGCCAAGCGGTTTAGTAGTGCTGCCGATACTACGGGGCTTATCAAACTCATCTGCAAGACTGTCCGACAATACAATTATTGAGGGTCAAGTCGAAGTTGATTCTGACGATTTGCTGGCTTCTGTCGTGTCACCAGACGGTTTTGATTGGCTATCCGATAATCCCAATGCGACGATCGATTTGGCGCTTCGAAGAAGCCCAACGTCTGCTCCGGTTACATTCGGTGATTCTGACGGCGCGAGAATTCAGCTCAATAGCGGTTCATTCGGTGTTTCTTTCAAAGGTGCCGGTACCAGCGCTGATTTCTCGATCAGAACCTCTGCGGAAGAGGCAAATGGCAGGGCCGGACTTGAGGCTGTGATTCCACTGGGACAAGCGGATTCATTCGTTAAAGATACGATTCGTCGCGACGAGATATCAGCCTCTTTTTCAGGATCAGTGAGCCTTTCGAGTCAGGACGGACTGCGGTTCAGTGGCGGATCCATCAGCGGAATCGAAATCCCGGGCAACATCAAACTCGGAGCGGTAACGATTCGCGACTTGGCTTTAGGTCTCGTGCGCCGCGAAGAGGCACAAGGGTCTGGTGCAGGCATTCAACTGACTTCAACTGTTTGTGCAGAACTAGGACCCTTGACAGTCTCGATTCGCAAACTTGGCGCGAAACTAGACTTTGTTCATTACTCCAACGAGGAATTAATCAATTCTAACTCCAATATCGACCCTATATTTGGCAACTTCGATTTAGAGCTTCGCTTTGTCCGCCCTGACGGTGTAGGTATTTCCGTCGATGGAGGGGGGTTCTCGGGAGGCGGATTCCTTGAGTTTGACTCGGACAACAATCGATACGTAGGTGCGCTCGAGCTCACATTTAAAGAGAAGATAGCACTAAGCGCGATCGGTATTCTTACCACAGCGCTTCCAAATAACAGCGATGGCTACTCCCTATTAATCGTTATTTCTGCAGAGTTCAACCCGATTCAACTGGGATATGGTTTCACGCTCAATGGTGTAGGCGGATTACTGGGCCTGAATCGCGAGACGAATACCGATCGACTGCGAACGGGCCTTAGGGACCAGACGCTTGAATCGATTCTGTTTCCCAAGAATATCGTTGCAAACGCAAGTCGGATTATTTCCGACCTTACGAACGTTTTTCCGGCTAGTGCTAATCGGTTTTTGTTTGGCCCAGTCGTCAAAATCGGCTGGGGAGCGCCCACGGTTCTTACGATTGATGTCGGACTGATTCTCGAGGTGCCGGAGCCGGTCAAATTGGCACTTGTGGGAGTGCTGCGGGCACAGCTACCGGAAAGCAAGAAAC
The DNA here is from genome assembly GCA_945787105.1 of uncultured Gammaproteobacteria bacterium. Lineage (GTDB taxonomy): Bacteria > Pseudomonadota > Gammaproteobacteria > Arenicellales > JAANXG01 > CALZGZ01. Next base: position 11,481 of record CALZGZ010000035.1, on the reverse strand, counting down.
TTCTCCAGTTACGCGTAAACTTCCTCGGGGTCGTCAACTTTCAACAAGAACGATTGTCCTTCGACGCTTCGCTGTTCGACTCCAAACTACTTAAATTCACGTTGTCTGGCGACATGGCCATGCGCTTGACGTGGGGCAAAAACCCGAACTTTCTGATAACGGTTGGCGGGTTTCATCCCGCGTACGAACCACCCCCCATGTCTTTGCCCCAGATTCGGCGCCTCACGATTCAACTGCTTGCTGGCAAGAATCCGCGAATCACCCTGGAAAGCTATTTTGCGATTACGTCCAACACGACTCAGGTGGGCGCCAAGGCTGAGCTGTATGCAGCGGCAGGGCCTTTCAATGTCTACGGGTTTATTTCGTTTGACGCGCTTTTCCAGGTTTCTCCCTTCTACTTCATCACTGACGTTAATGCGATGCTCGCTTTGCGCCGCGAGACCAGAAGCATCGCGAGTATCAAGCTGGCACTTACCCTGGAAGGTACGACGCCGTGGAAGGCCAAAGGCACAGCAAGGCTGAAACTGTTTTGGTTCCTTACCGTCAAGATTCGGTTCAGCAAGACATTTGGCCGATCGGAAGATACCCGCCTTGATGACATAGCGGTATTGCCATTACTCGAGGCAGAGCTTGGCAATTCCGGGAACTGGCAGGCCGCCCTGCCTCCGCGTCGCGAAATGCTGGTGAGCGTTCGAGAACTGGACGTGTCCAGTGATCACATTGTCGTGCACCCGTTTGGCAGCTTGTCTGTATCGCAAAAGATCGTGCCATTTAACGTCGACGTAGACACAGTCGGACACCAGAAGCCACGCGACGGCCGGCGTTTTGAAGTGACGTCATTATCGATTGGCAATCAACCACAGACGTCCCGACCGACCAAAGAACAGTTTGCGCCCGCGCAGTTTTTTGAGAAGACGGACGAGGAAAAGCTCAAAAGCAAGTCGTTCGAGGAGCTTGACAGCGGCGCCGCGGTAACTGCGACTGAAGCCCTAACCGGCGATCATGTCATTCGTCGAGATGTCCAATACAAATTGAGTTACGTCGATTCACAGCGCAATTTGCTCAGGGCGCCACGACCGGTGTTTCCGGACGCGGTGGCGTTTAACGCATGGTCGGACAGTGGCGCGGTATCGCGCTCTGCTCTTTCGGCGCGCTCGGGCGGGCAAACGTCGCTGGCACCTGGGTCTGTATCAGTTGTCGACGACAAATTTGTACTGGTGAACGTTGACGATCTGCGGATGATTGACAATACGCAGACACCGGCAGGCGAATCTGAAGCAGCGGCGATGTTACGTGCGCTGGTTGCCAAAGACCCGACATCACTGGGAAAAGTGCAGGCGGTTCCCTTGTACGAAGCGCAGCCGGAATCTCGATGAACGACAATCTTGCCACTTACGCCTTTTTGCCCTGGGTTCGACAGGGCATTGCCACAGCGGTGAAGACACAGGATTCGCTGGGTCAGCCGTCGGGTGTCATCGAGCGCGCAACCGTCGATGTCGGGGTCGGGGTCAACAATGCGCTGCAGATCGACAAAACGGTCGATATCGTGGGACCCGGTGATGTCATCGGCATCAACAGCCGGGCCATTGTCAAAACGGAACCGCGCAGACTCGTCGCTGATTTTGAACCGAATTATCTCCCGTATATTGAGTTTTATGACGAGGATTTTGCCTGGCGATATACGCCCGCTGCAGCGGCGGGGAATCATCGCCTGCGGCCATGGCTTTTCCTGGCTGTATTGTCACAGGACGAATTTGAACGCGGCACGTCCAGTGTTCTGCCCTTTGTTCGCCTGAAGGTCTCTCCTGCTAACGTGCTACCGAACCCGGAACAGACCTGGGCATGGGCGCACGTCCATGTCAGTCGGGACATTACTGATGAAAATCGAAACTCAGTATCGACGGCGGTCTCCGAACTCGATGAGTTGATACGACGAAACCCGGATTCTGCGTCGTGTCGCATCATGTCGCCCCGAAAACTGCAGCCGAACATGCGGTACGTTGCTTTTTTGATTCCCACGTTTGAAACTGGCCGCCTGGTCGGCATGGGCCAGCCGACGCAGGGGGTCGACGCAATGGCATCAGCGTGGGGAATTGGTCAGACCGAGTTTCCGGTGTATTACGAGTGGTCCTTCGGTACGGGCAGTCGCGGTGACTTCGAGTACCTTGTTTCCCTGCTGGAATCACGCACAATCGACGCACGGGTTGGGATACGAGACATGGATGTGCAGCGGCCGGAATTCGGTCTGGCGGGCCTCGCCGATCCCGGCGTTCTTGGCCTCGAAGGTGCACTGCGCTCTCCGTTCACCGCTCCCCGTCCGTTAACTTGGCCTGATGCTGCAGCGGCTGAATTTTCCGACAACCTGAAAAAAATCATTAACCTGCAGGCGGATGCACTGGAAGAAAATCCACCGCAGGCAACAGCGAACCCGCTCGTCAGCGCGCCGCTTTACGGTCGTTGGCATGCGAATATAACTCGCTTACTCGGCGGGAGCGCCGGCTGGGTTCATGAGCTTAACGAAGACCCGCGCCTGCGAGTTGCCGCCGGTATGGCGACGTCGGTTGTGCAGAAAAATCAGGAACAGCTTATGCAGCGTGCCTGGCAGCAACTCGGCGAGATCCAGCGGGCGAACACAAAGATTCGTTTTGCGCAGCTCGGGCTGGCAGTCAATCACAGCATCTTTACGCAAAAAATCGGACGCCTGTCGGATGCGAGCGTTATTAACATCGCGCAGCCAATGTTGAGCCGCCTTAAGAGCACCGCCAACACGCTGCAACACGGGATTGCCAAAAGCCGCCTGCCCGATCCCGGCATTAAGCCCGCGTTTCGAAAGCTGACTCGCCCGCGAGGCGTGCTGTTGCGAAAAATATTGCCGAAGCCAGGCGCGATATCCAGTACGGTCCTCAGCGGCCTGAATTCCGGCGCCCTTACTGCCGCGTCACCTAAATCCAAGCCGTCCGGGCAGATTTCCTTTAACGATGCGTCGCCGACCCGGCGCCGACCGAGCGCTGCGATATCGAGCACAACACCAATCGGACGTGCGACGGCCAACCGTTCACGGATTGTTTCCAGGCGTGCTCCGGTTGCTGCGGATTTGGTCTCGGAAAACGCTCTGAACCTGTCCGCGATTACAACGGTACCGCCACGCGACAACTTCGCATTATCGCAGCCGGGATCAGCACTTTCGTCGCTTATGTCCGCCGGTGCTCGAGACAATGATGTCGCGACTCGATTTCGTACCGCCGTCGGTCGATTGCATCAGCGTTTCTACGCCGGCGTCCAAAAGCCGCCCGTTGCACAACCTGCACCGCTGAGTGGCATGCGTGCACAGATTACGGATCTTGTAAATCCGGCGATTACGGTACCGAGTCGAATTCGATCGATCGTTCAGGTCCGTCCGTCGGTCAGACCGACCAGAGAAAGCGAGACCATTTCTCCGATCATGGCCCATCCCGAGTATCCGGATCCTATGTACGCACCCTTGCGTGATATTGATTCGGAATTCCTCGTACCAAATTTGTCGCTCATTCCGCAGAACACGATCGGCCTGTTACAGACCAACAAGCGATTCATCGAGGCTTACATGGTCGGACTCAATCACGAGTTTGGTCGTGAGTTGCTTTGGCGGGAATACTTCACCGATCAACAAGGCAGTTACTTTCGGCAATTCTGGGATGTCAGCGACGCAGTGAATCGAAACCCTCAGGCATCAGCCGCTGCGATCGAGGAATCACTGCGAGACATTAAGCCGCTTCATCAGTGGCCGGCGAACAGTCTGCTTGGAACAAACGAAAACAGAGATCTCGCGACCGGTACCGATGACGTCAATCCACGGCTTGTCCTGATTATTCGAGGCGATCTACTTCGCAGGTATCCGACCGCAGTGGTCTATGCACAAAAAGCGAAGTGGGAGGCGGATGAATTTGGCCGCCAGATCCGCGTGCTGGACGAATCTTCGCCCGAGACAAATATTCTCGAACCGATGTTTAAGGCTGAGATCGAGCCGGACATCCGCTTCCTCGGATTTGATCTCACGATCGAAGACGCAAAAGGCGTTCCGCACCCACGTGTGAATCAGCCGGGGTGGTTTTTTGTGATCCAGGAGCGACCCGGTGAGCCGCGTTTCGGCCTCAATCTTGATGATGAAGACACACCAGCAAGACCCGCAAGCTGGGAGGGTCTTGCCTGGGGCCATCTATCCAATCAGCCGCCGGACTTTATTCATCTGGATCAGGGCCCGAATACCAATGCGATTGTTGCTTTGCCGGATGCGGGCGTGCGCTGGGGAAGCAACGCGGCGGAAATGGCCTATCTGCTTTATCAGACACCGGTAATGGTTGCCTATCACGCCGCAGACATGTTGCGAGATATCGAGCAAGGCTAACGCATGAGCGAATTTACAGACCAACAAGACGCAATTGCCGCCGCTCGAAGAAGCATGATCGACGAGCAGATGACGCTGCAGCGAATCCGTCATCGCCTTCATTCTCGCCAGGCCCGACTCGATGATGCGCTTCGTACAAAAAGTGAGACGGATGCGGATGTTGTTGGTCTTCGAACTGAGATTGCAGATCTGTCAACTGCCCTTTCCAATCAGATCGCGACGCTTGACGCGGCGAACGCGGCGCTGCTGGATGCACGGACGGCGGTCCCCTTGTTTCGCCGGCCGAATGTGGCGGTTCGCGAACTGAACGATGCGGTACCGATCGTGATGCTGCCAATACGCGTCGAGACGCGCTTCATGTCAATCGGCACGGGTACCGAACTTTGGCTGCGGTTTTTTCCCGATGACATTGCTATCAGTCATCACGATCCTGTTCTGACGACTGACGAGTTCGAAGCTGGCAAGCATTACTGGACGGAGATCTGGCGTGCTCGGCAACTCGCGGATGAGGCTGAAACCACAGCTCGTGAACGCGGCGCCTGGCGTGCCCTGGCCGGGCACTCCGGCGGTCCGCGTGCCGCATGGATTTCCAATCAATGCGAACCGTCTGACTTAAGCGTCGCTGACGTAAAAGACTTACAGTTCGGATCGATCGTGCCGGACGATCTTGCGCTTGAGTCATGGGCGCGCGCGCCGCGCTCCAATGTCATGCCCGATCAGTTCGTGGTCATGGCCGAATCCGTCGGCCAGCCGATCCAGCAAATCGGCAACATGGTTCCGGATCCGTTGTTTACGGGACCGGATCCACTTGCCAGTGAGGATGAGCTCTTGCAACAAGACGGAGAGCTGACTGCCGGTCGTCCGATTCAGTGGATGTACGATTTTGATACCGCCGTTGAGGCCGGAATGGCGATGCGAATTCCACTGACAGCAGATCAGGCGCGACACGGCATTGACCGATTGTTTGTGCTGGGCGTGCGGCTGTCTTCAAATGTCGAAGCGACGCGCACGCTGGTCGAAGAGCTTTTTTCGGATCATCAGTATTCGCCCGATGGGTTAGCGCTTGTGCCACAGGGGACGCCGACCAATAACACTGATTCTGAGCGTTCCGCCTTTGCGATATTTGACATTGGCGCAGAGCAAAGTTTCGCGGCGCTGGCGTCGACTGAAGCCAATGGCGACGCCGCTGCCGGCGATCCGCGTGAACAAAGTGATCTCGAACGCCTGACTCGGGCGTTTGGCATATCGTCTAAGGCGATGATGGCGATCGGCAATACAGGCCAGTTTGACATCAGAGATGCGCATCGAGTGAACAAAGCACTTTGGGCAGCAACCGGAGGCTATTACCTCGAAGACATGCTGGGCCTCACGCCGGAGACGACGCGCCGCGTTCAGCGGTTCTTTACCTCGTACGTCACCGCACGCGGCCCGTTGCCAGCAATTCGGGTCGCCGATCAGCCGTATGGAATCCTGCCCGCGACCTCGTTCAGGCAATGGCAGTTCAATGACACAATCGATGACGCAACTGATCTGCCGATGATGCAAACGATTTTCACAATCGCATCGCGAATAAGCGACAGTTGGCGTGGTGATCTGTCAAAAGTTTCTCGAGTCGGCAAAACCAGCGACGGTCTCTCAGACCTGATTGAGACGCTGGGATTGCATGCCGCATCGGCCGAGTTTCACCGGCGACATGCCGTCGGCCGCCAGTATCGCTGGAATTTTCTGAGGTTTGCTGGTGACGCCAACCTTGTAACCGCTACGGACAGTTTTTACCTGTCCGCGGCACAACGGCTAAAGGCGGAGCTGGGCTTTTCCTTCGCAGAAAATCCACGGATTTTTGACCTAACATTTTTCGAAGCGCAGGATGTTATAGCCGATCCCTTGGTTGACGACGTCAGAGACGCTGACAATGAACGGTTGCTGGAAAATCATTTCCTCAATGAACGATACCAGACCAGCAATGGGTCGGGCCTCGGGAATTATATTGACTGGCTGGTCGACAGCTCAATAACGGCGCTCCGACAACAGGCCCTGACCGATGAAAACGGTCAGCCACTTCCGGTGCCGCGACCTCTGTTGTACCGCATGCTGCGACGTGCGCTGCTGCTTACGTATCACGACGCAGCAATGCAGTTGTATGAAAGTGAACAGGTTGCGACAACTGTGACCCGTCGTGAACTGGAACTCATCAATATCGACAACGAGCGCACTGTTACTCGCTGGGAGTTCGTCGAAGCGAATATGGCAGCGGTACTGCCGAATGTTTCAAACGCAAACGTTTCGGTCGCGGATTTCCTCAACTCCAACGCCGGCTTGCAGCGTCCGGAAACAACCACCCTGAAGGACGTGCAGGACTGCCTGCGGACATTGGCCGCGCTTTCGACCGCTGCGCTTGAGCGTCTGTTTGTTGAGCACATCGATCTCTGCAGCTATCGGCTGGATGCGTGGCAGACCGCGTTTGTTACCCAGCGTCTTGCCGGCCTGCGTCGCGATAATGCGGTACCGCCGTCGGAGCCCGGCGGACTTTATCTGGGAGCATTCGGTTACCTGGAGAACATAAGTGCTGCTGCGCCCTTGGTCGCGGCGTCCGACGAAGAGGTCCCGACACCCTTACGCAGTCCTGCTGGCGAGCCGATTTTCAAACAGCCCGAGAACGATGGGTTTATTGCGGCGCCATCGGTTTCGCATGCGGCGACCGCAGCGGTATTGCGAAACGCGTACCTGTCGCACAGAAATGATGGCGATGCGGACGCGATGGCGGTCGATCTGTCCTCGGAGCGGGTGCGCGCTGCATTGGCCCTGATCGAAGGGGTCCGAAACGGCCAGGACCTGGGCAGTCTTCTCGGTTACCAGTTCGAGCGAGGACTACACGATCGCTATGACGACCCGACCCTTGAACAGTATTTGCTGCCGTTTCGTAACGCCTTCCCGCTGCTGGCGGACAAGATTACGCAAAATGAAGACGGCACACAGATCGAATCGAAAGAAGCAAGAAACGTATTTGATGGCTATGCACTCGTAGAGAAAGCATTTCTGTCGCAAAACCCGGTTCCCTATCCGTACGGTGTCGCGGGTCTGCCGCCGGATGATCACCTGCCGCTCGATGGTGAACAAACATCACCGGTGGTTGCGATCAAGTCGGAAGTGGAACGGATGCGGCAATCGTTTGATGCACTGTCCGATCTGGGTCTCGCTGAGGGCGTTTTTCAAATGGTTCAGGGCAATTACGAACGCGGCAGTGCGGTGCTGCAGGCACTAACACGCGGCGATAATCCGCCTGATCCTGAGGTCATCCGAACCAGCAGGAGCGGGACTGCGGTTACCCATCGCATTGTTATCCACGTCGACCCTGACGGATCAGCGCGGGCGTGGCCTGCCGATGCCACGCCACGCTCAATACTGGAGCCGGGTACGAATCAGTTCCTTGCCGATTTACTCGGACCGCCGGATAAGCTGCGCTTTATCGTGTCAACTGAAACCGGCGGATCTGAATCCATGTCAGTGCACGATCTGGCGCTGCAACCCATCGATCTGATGCATCTGGCCGCCGACCTGGCTTCACCCACTCGCGAATCGATGCACGATGTTGATGGCAGTATCCTCGAAAAACTGATCGACGTGAGTTACCGGAAAACGCATCCGGGTAACTCAGAACCGCTGACCATTGTCTTCTCTAAGCGAGATACAAGCTGGGGTGCCGACGACAAGTCCTTTTTCGAATTTGCACCGTTGTTGAACGGCCTGAGAGATCTGCTAATTGATGCAAGGCCGCTAACCGGTGAAGATCTCGAGTTATCGTCCGAAGCGGCGCTGCGAACAGATGCCGGCGCAGTGCAGTTGGACCTGGTCGATGCGCGCACAAGAGTAACTGCAGTACTGGATCGATTGCGTGACCAATTACCGGATCTTTCAACCGCTATAGCGGATGCCGCTTCCGGCGGCGAGGCACAACAAGACGCATTGTTGCTTGAAATGCGAAAACTGTCCGGGTATGCACTTGCCGACAGTCTCTCGGCTGATCGAGAAACCGTCCAGGACACCGCCGAAAGCCTTTTCGAACAGGCAGCGGTACTGGTTGATCGCGTCGATGAGCAACTGCAGGCGGCGGAGAATCAGTCTCTTTCGAACAATGAGCGAGTGGACATTCTGATACTCGCAGCCAAAGCACTGGTCGGCAGTGAATTTTCGTTTCTGCCGCAATTTGTGGCGGAGAATACAGACGAACTCAAGGCTGCCGCCGATTTTCGCGACATGTCTACCACTCAGTCGTTGACACGCTTCTCGGCCGCCAAGACGCCACTTATCGTCGATGAATGGCTGCAGGGCGTCGCACGCGTTCGGCAAAAGGCCAGATCGCTTGAGCAAATACTTATGGCAAAGGATGCGTTCGGTGTAGACGGTATCGAGATAAAGCCCCTGCAATTGCCACATCGACCGGGCGATCATTGGATTGCAGTGGAGTATCCGGAGACCGATCCTAACAATCCCGGAGCAACACCCGCATTCGACCCGGAAGGCGATTTTTTGTCAATTGTTCAGTTGACTGCTAATGGGCAGTTTGACCCATCGCAGTCGCAAAAAGGCATCGTCGTCGACGAATGGGTCGAGGTTATTCCCGGCAAGACAGAAACGGCGGGTATTGCGGCACACTTCAATCAACCGGGCACCGCGCCACCGCAGGCAATGCTGCTGGCCGTAAGCCCGACCATTGATGGCAGCTGGAACTGGGACGATATTCTCGCCACAGTGCGCGAGACTATCGACAGATCGCGGTTGCGCGCACTTGAGCCGGAGCACCTTTCGGACACAGCTTACGCGCACATTCTTCCCGCGATCCTGACGGCGGTATCGACCGACCATTCGGCCACAATTTCCACCGACCTCATTTATTCGTCAGAAATGGCGTTTGACTCGGATCGATCTGACAACTAGGACACGGGATGCCACAGGACCTGCAGATTTCGGAAACACTGTTCGTTGACGCGGTATTTCAGCCGTCCGTCGTTACCTGGAACAGGTTGGAAGGTCGACCGCGGACCGCAAATTTTCAACGCAGCCTCCGCGCCGAGGTTCGCGATCCCCTGTGGATGCTCACGCGACAGTGGCAGTTTGGCGAATTTCGCGGTGAAGATGCGGGTTCAGCGGTATCGGCAAAGCTGCAAGTTAATGTCACAAGCCTTAATCGTTTCTCCATTGCTGAAGACGCCGCGCTTGCTTACGACGCCACGATTCCACTGGAAGCGCGAGTGGAAGCCGAAACAATCCCCATGGACCTGCGCACGCGGATTCAAATCGGACGGCACTGGCTACGATTGTTGCAGCAATCGGAAACACTGATATCACATCATCCAGAATACCTGAGCGAGTATCCGATCGAGGAGCCGGCTTCAGCGGCACAACAATCCTATTTACAAGCCGACATCGAGTCGTTGCAGTATTTTCGCATGGCAAGCGGCCGATATGCCGATGGTGGCCGATTGCTCGCTGACGTGCGCTCCGGCGCACACGACAATTTTGTGGAAAACACTCTTCCTCCAGCGGCACGAAATGACGCGAAGAAGCTGGCAACCGACCTCGTCAAATGGTTCGATCGCGTCTATTTTAGTCCGGGTCCTGATGAGCCATCCGGATGGCGCGGGGACTATCTTGAGTATCAGTTCGCCTGTGCCGCACAGTCGCACGCAGACCCAACCGTACAAATCGTATTAACTGCAGATCAATACCATCATGGTGATCTCGATTGGTACGCTTTTGATCGTATTGCCGATCCCCTTTCCCGTCTAACGAGTGCGGATGAATCTGCAATACCGTCGTCGAATAGGCGCGCAGACAAACCGCTGTCTTTCGTGCCGGCGCCTGTCGAATTTGCAGGCATGCCCGCTGTCCGTTGGTGGCAATTTGAAGACGGCCGCATTGATCTTGGCAATATCAATGCCGCTACAACGGATCTCGTTTCTCTGGTACTTGCCGATTTTGCTTTAATTTATAGCAACGACTGGATAGTAATGCCGTATGACACAAGCAGTGGCGCGCTGTTGAACGTTAGCGGATTAGTGGTCACGGACACGTTTGGCATCAAGACCCTCATTCAGTCTGCAGGGACAGATGACACGGCAGGCGGTGATTCTTGGAGCATGTTTAACATGATGGCTGCGGATGCCGGACGGCATTCCGAAGTGTTTCTTGCTCCGGTCGTCTCGAAACGGCAAGAAGGCGGGCCAATAGAGCGCGTCCTTATTGCACGGGATGAAATGGCCAACATGGTCTGGGGCGTCGAACAGACGATTCCCGGTCCATTGGGCACCGGAATTGATGGTTTTCAGGCGGTTATTGCTCTTGAACGCCATCGATCAAACTCCGAAGAAGCTGCTGCCACCCCGTCCACTGCTGCGGCCGACATCGCATACCGGCTTGGGTCAGACGTTTACGACAACTGGATACCATTCATTCCCGTGCACAATCCCGGTTCAAACCGGGAAATCCGGCTGCAGCGTGGTGCAATGCCACGGTTTGATGGATCGCAAGGTGCATCAGCGATCGAGCCCAGAGGTAGATTCCTTCGCGGCGAGACTCCTATGGATGCGGCGTTGCAGGAGTATTTCGTAAACGAAGAAGCCATTCCTCGCGCCGGATTGATCCTGACACGATCGTTTCAACGTGCACGATGGTGGGGCGGTCGAATATATACCTGGCTAGGCCGCCGCAAGCAGTCAGGACGCGGCGAAGCGTCCAGTGGACTACAATTCGATAACGTAGTGTATGTGAGCAGCAAATCGGAGGAGACATGACAAATTGTCTGCGGTTTGAGGAACTAATATAAACACCCGACAGAGAGTATCCGAACTTGCATACAACTTCGGCAACCTTGCAATTGAGCTGTCCCTTGTAGTCCGCAAAAAAGCCATCTTCCCTACTCCGATGGCTTCATCAAGCGTTAATCATCGTGGATAATCTCCTACATGAAGTGCGAGATTCGGTACGCGGCGATTTCAGTCAAACTATTGCTGGTAACAGTCACCGAACTGTTCCTTGATCTGCTCCGATATGTATTTCTAGGTTTGCGGTCCGAGAAGGTGCTCGCGGCCGAGAACCTG
>CALZGZ010000034.1 GCA_945787105.1 uncultured Gammaproteobacteria bacterium | reverse complement strand
TCCCAACATATCCACAGATAAGTAAACTGTCCCCGGAACTACGGAACTACTACCGTGTTAGGCTGCTGAGTGTTGCTATACCCAGGGCCTGTGCAGCGGCATCAAGCTGGATGATCGTATCATTTGGAATAATGACGCCGTCGCTGCGATTTCGTTTATCCGCGCGCGCTTCCAATTCGCCAGGATAATAGATGCGTTCCACACCGTCCGCGCGCGGAACGTTTTTAATGCGTTCAATCAAGCGCTCCATGTCTGCATTGAATTCATCGAGCGGACGAAAAGCGGCAATATTGAGCGCGATCACCAAGTGACCCACTCCGCTGCGTCCGGTTGGAACATATGGACCCACCACGCCAGGACCAAACTGACTACCGCTTAGAATTCCAGAGAGCACATCCATCATTATCGCGATGGCATAACCCTTATGTCCCGCAAGCGGCAAAATATTACCGGCGATCCCAGCGACGGGATCGGTCGTGGGTCGGCCATGTTGGTCGATCGCCCAACCTTCTGGAATCGGTTCGTTGCGTTGCCGCGCCATATACAGCTTTCCACGTGCGACCGCAGTATTAGCGATATCAAGCATCATCGGTGCGTGCCGACCCGCCGGCGCCGCTATCGACCATGGATTCGCGCCAATCAGCTTACTGCGTCCACCCCACGGTGCCATTGCGGGACTGGCATTTGTCGAGAGAAATCCAATACAACCTGCGCGGGCCGCGATGCGGGTGAAATACATCGCGGTTCCGAAGTGACCCGAGTTACGTACTGCCACCGCGCCGACCCCGTGGCTTCGGGATCGATGGGTTGCCTCGCGCATTGCATGCGCAGCGATTATCTGGCCTACACCGTCATTCCCGTCAATGACTGCAACGGCACCGCCATCCACAACCAACTCGGGTGTTGTAACCGCTTTCATTGCGCCCGACTTGATGCGCTCGGCGTACCAGAAAGTACGCATCACACCGTGTGACTGATGTCCCCACAGATCGGCTTGGACAAGCGTGTCCGCCAACAGCGAGGCGTCTTCATCGGGTATCCCCAAAGCCTGGTATACGGACGTGGTAAACGTTCTTAAGCAGTCTGCCGGTATGGCTGGCTGTGGCATCAGGTTGTTCCTTCTGTTCTTTTTCGTCTGGTTCGCGGATGATCTATCGTCAATCCTGTTTAGCCGACTCCCTACACATTGGAACGATACGTCATACCTCTGAAGCAAGCCACCTCCACACTCGACGTCGGCTTGCCGCGGAATCGTCGTTCGACCTCGTGTATGATGCCGAGAATCAATAATTCGCAATGGGATTGAGAGACCATGCGTAAGAGTCGAAGCATGTCGTTATCGCGCCGCAATTTTCTGATCCACGCCGCGGCCTGGACCGCGGCGCCTTTTCTGCCCGCCAGCGCGTTCGCGCAGTCTGCGTATCCCACGCGCCCGATCCCAAAAACCGGCGAGCAGTTGCCGATAGTTGGATTGGGCTCCACCAAGGCGGTGTTGCAACTACCGGAACGCGGTACTGCCGGGTTCAAGCTGCTGTTGCGGACCCTGCTCGACGGCGGTGGTACCGTGGTGGACACCTGGTCGCGCGACGCCTCGCTGGACAAACTGACCGGCGAAGCGCTTCAGGCCAATGGCATGGTGAAGGATCTGTTCCTGGCCACCAAAGTGGACGCGAAGGGGGCCGAGGCCGGAAGGGAAATACTGGCCCGCACGCGGCGGCTGTTCGGCAAGACCTCCGATTTGATCCAGGTGATCAGTCTGCGGGATCTCGAGACCCAGTGGCCGATCCTGAAGGAGTGGAAGGAAGCCAGTAAGGCGCGCTACATCGGCGCAACGGTGTCCTCCGATCGCCAACATGAGGACATGATGCAGTTCATGCGCGGTGAGCGGCCGGATTTTATCCAGGTCAATTATTCGGTAGTGGAAACCCAGGCGGAGACGGGCGTGCTGCCGCTCGCCGCTGACTTGGGGATCGCGGTGCTGGTCAACCGCCCGTTCATGAACGGCGGTTATTTCTCCCGGGTGCGGGGTGTTGCGCTGCCGGAATGGGCCGCGGAATTCGACTGCCACAGCTGGGCACAGTTTTCACTGAAGTACATCCTTGCCCATCCCGCGGTCACCTGTGTGCTCACTGAAACCACCAAACCCAAACACCTGCGCGAAAATCTCGGCGCCGCGTATGGCCGATTCCCCGACGTGAAAACCAAGCACAGAATGCGGGAGGAGATGCAGTTCATCTGAGGTTAAAGGATGGCCATACGATGCAAATAGTCGAGCGGTGAATGTCACCGGTATCTCCCCCGTCATAAGCCATCACTTTGCTCAGGTGTCGAGGCGCCAAAGAGCCCAGTAGATGACGATCCAACTCTGCTTCGCGAGTCACTTACCTAGCATCCATTTGTCATCGCTACCAGTAGACCTTGACATGATAAACCGCCACCAAGATAGCGATAATCAAGATAATAAACGGCAGGAATGGAATCAACCGCAAACCTATTCGTTTCCACACCAACATTTCATATGCCTCGTCATGCGCGAAATGGCAACTCCCAGAAGTAGTTTGCCATGTAAATACACCCGACTGTTCCGGTGATGCCGCCAAGCATAAGCTTGAGATACCGTTCAGGCACATATTTTTGTGTCTTGGATGCCAACCATGCACCGCAAATGGCACCGCTTGCAACGAATAGGCCAAATCCCCAATCCGGCTGCGTCGATACACCGGTCAACAGCGGCATTGTCACTGCGTAGGATAGTAAACCGGCGACACTCAGCACGATGACAAAAGGGATGGTTGCCGCCACCAGCACATACATGGGCAGCCCAAACAGCGTTACCAGAATCGGTACCAGCATGAATCCACCGCCGACACCCAAGGCAGAAGCAATAATGCCTACGAAAAACCCTATACACACCATCACCGGCACGCTGAACGATTGTTCCTCTCCCCAATAGGCGATTTTGATCCGCTTCAAAGAACGCGCCGTGGTGGTGATCTTGAAGTCAGACGGTAATCCGGATGGCGCTTTTCCATCTGTGAGGCGCTGTTCCATCAGTCGGTCAAAATTTTGTTTGAAGTTCCGGTGACGCGCGGTGCGCCGTATGTACCAGGGCGTGATCTGGATAAATAGATGCGTCGACATCAAGAACAATACCAAGCCGACGATCGCCTTGAACGGAATCGGGTCATTCAACACATACACGCGGATGAAAGGCCCGATTGGTGACCCCAGCAACGCACCGATACACAGCCATAACGCAAGGTCGAGATTCCATTGCCTTTCACGCCGGTATCCCAGCAGGGCTCCGAAAGGATTCAGAAAAGTGGTGACGAGGGATGTAGGGCTGACATTGACGCTCGCGAATTGGAGTATGGACATCGTGTAGGGCAACGAAAAAATCCCGCTGGCCTCGCCCACGATTGCCATCGTATACCCAGTCCAAAAACCCATCCATAGCAGGTGCCAGACGGGCACTTTGACACCGGCAACCGGAAACGGCAGATCGCCACCGGGAATATACCCGTATTGGAAATAGCTAACCCCAACAGCGAGCACGAACACACCGACAATCATGGGCAGCTGTTCGCGCAGAAACTCTTTGAGCAGTGGGTGTTGGGTCACGGGTGGTTTTGAAGATAATGATTCAATAGCGGAAATTTTGTTGCGATAACTTAATTTACTCGCCCAACAAATAGCAATCAGTGCTGTGAATGAATTCATTCACAGCAAAACCGTGATCTGTCTCTGGGCTGTGTCCGGTTTGCCCTGGGATCAGCGTGTTTCGAACTTTCCTGGATATACTAAAAAAATGCCACCTCGCGGCCCCAAAAAGTCCACAACAAAATTAAGGACTCGCGAGTTTTCTGGGCATCTGGTGTTCCGAAAACGTAGAATGTCCCCTTTTCCCCGGAGAACAACGGTGAAAACACGCGCCGCAATTGCCTTCGAAGCAGGCAAACCCTTGGAAATCCTGGAAGTCGAGTTGGCGGGCCCAAAGACCGGTGAAGTAATGGTGGAGATCAAGGCCACCGGCGTCTGTCATACCGACGCCTTTACCCTCTCCGGCGACGATCCGGAGGGCGCATTCCCCGCCATACTCGGCCACGAGGGCGCCGGGGTGGTGGTTGAGGTGGGCGATGGCGTAACCTCGATCAGGCCTGGAGACCACGTCATTCCGCTGTATACGCCCGAATGCCGCGAGTGTGATTTCTGTCTGCATCCGAAGACCAACCTGTGCCAATCAATCCGCGCCACCCAAGGCCAGGGACTGATGCCCGACGGCAGCAGCCGCTTCTCGCTCAACGGCAAGCCGCTACTGCATTATATGGGCTGCTCAACCTTTTCGAATTACACCGTCCTGCCCGAAATCGCGGTCGCCAAAATCCGCGATGACGCGCCATTTGATAAGGTGTGCTACATCGGCTGCGGTGTGACCACGGGCGTGGGGGCGGTTGTGTTTTGCGCCCAGGTCGAACCGGGCGCCAATGTCGTGGTGTTCGGCCTGGGCGGTATTGGTCTGAACGTGATTCAAGGCGCGCGCATGATCGGCGCCGGCAAAATCATCGGTATCGATACCAATCCGAAAAAGGCGACGCTCGCCGAGAAGTTCGGGATGACGGATTTTGTCAACCCCGAGGATGTGGACGACGTCGTCGCAGCGATTCAAGACCTCACCCACGGGGGCGCCGACTATAGCTTTGAGTGCATCGGCAATGTCGCTACCATGCGCCAAGCGTTGGAGTGTTGCCATAAGGGCTGGGGTGAGTCCTATATCATCGGCGTGGCCGGCGCCGGGCAAGAAATCGCAACCCGTCCGTTTCAACTAGTGACTGGACGCTCCTGGCATGGCGTTGCCTTTGGCGGTGCACGCGGACGCACCGACGTGCCGACCATCGTCGACTGGTACATGAACGGCAGAATCAACATCGACGACCTGATCACCCACACAATGCCGCTAAACGACATTAATCAGGCGTTTGATTTGATGCATGCGGGGGAAAGTATTCGTTCGGTGGTGATTTACTAGGGCCAATGGCATGGCACAGACTACGATAACCGACAGCGCGAGTGGCAACCGGACCGCCGGCGCCCTCGATGGGCTGCGGATTCTCGATCTCAGCCGCATTCTCGCCGGCCCCACCTGCACCCAGCTACTGGGCGACCTCGGCGCCGACGTGATCAAGATCGAACGTCCCGGCGTCGGCGACGACACCCGCACCTGGGGGCCGCCATTCGTCACCGACACCGAGGGTCATGACACCAACGAGAGCGCCTACTATCTTTCCTCCAACCGCAACAAACGATCGGTGGCGGTCGACATCGCAACACCCGAGGGCGCAGTGCTGGTGCGGCGGCTTGCGGCCAAGTGCGATGTGCTGATCGAGAACTTCAAAGTCGGTGGACTCGCCAAGTACGGGCTCGCCTACGATGACCTCAAAGACGAACTCCCCCGGCTCGTCTATTGCTCGATAACCGGATTTGGCCAGACGGGACCAAACGCCCATCGCGCCGGATACGACATCATGGCTCAGGGCTACGGCGGCATTATGAGCATCACCGGGGCGCCGGACGGTGAACCGATGAAGGTTGCCGTGGGCATTGCCGATGTGATGTGCGGCATGTACGCATCGACGGCGATTCTCGCCGCGCTGCGGCATCGTGATCG
The DNA here is from genome assembly GCA_945787105.1 of uncultured Gammaproteobacteria bacterium. GTDB lineage: Bacteria > Pseudomonadota > Gammaproteobacteria > Arenicellales > JAANXG01 > CALZGZ01. Next base: position 9,150 of record CALZGZ010000034.1, on the reverse strand, counting down.
GACCGGCGAAGGCCAGCACATCGACATCGCGCTCGTGGATACGCAGATGGCATGGCTGATCAACGAGGGAACGAATTATCTCGTTTCCGGCCAACCGCCCAAGCGCCGTGGCAACCAGCATCCCAACATCGTTCCCTACCAGGTGTTCGAAGTCGCGGACGGCCATATCATCGTCGCGGTCGGCAACGACGCGCAGTTCGTCCACTTCTGCGAACTGATCGGCATGCCGGAACTTGCGGGTGACGAACGTTATCGCACCAACGCGAGGCGACTATATCACCGTGACGAGTTGATCGCGGTTCTCGCGCGACGTCTGCGTCAGATGAAGAAGTGGGTCATGATCGAGGGCATGGAGGCGTGCGGCGTGCCAGGTGGGCCGATTAATACATTGCCGGAGGTTTTTGGTTCGGATCAAGCGCGGGCGCGCGACATGAAGATCACCATGCCGCACCCCCTGGCGGGAACTGGCACGGTGGATCTGATCGGGAATCCGGTCAAGCTCTCCCGTACGCCGGTCACCTATTGCCGGGCGCCGCCAGTGTGCGGCGCCGACACGGTAGCGACAATCCGGGAAATTCTCGGCAACGAAACCCTTGACGAGGCGCTAACCCCCGCGGAGTAGACCATGTTCGCGCTCACCGATGATCAAACGCACATCCAGGAAGCCGCCCGCCAGCTCGCGGAGTCCGAAATCCGCCCGCGCGCCGCCGAGGTCGATCGAAGCGAGGAATATCCCTGGGACAACGTCGATAAACTGCAGCATGCCGGCTTCATGGGGATGACGATACCCGAGGAATACGGCGGACTGGGCGTGAGCTATCTCGACGCGGTGTTGGTCATCGAGCAGATGGCGAAATGCTGCGGCGTCACCGCACGCATCGTGGTCGAGGCGAACATGGGTGCAATCGGAGCGATCATGAAATACGGGAGCGAGAAGCAGAAGCAACGCGCCGCGGCGTTGGTTTTGGCCGGCGACAAACCGGCGATCTGCATCACCGAGCCCGGCGCGGGCAGCGCCGCCACCGAGATGACCACGACCGCGGTGAAAAAAGGCGACCGCTATGTGATCAATGGCCTCAAGCACTGGATCACCGGCGGCGGGGTGTCGCGACTGCATCTGATCTTCGCGCGGGTGATGGAAGACGGAGAGCACAAAGGCATCGGCGGGTTTATCGCGGTGCGTGAAGAAGACGAGGGACTAATTATCGGCAGGCGTGAGCCGGCGATGGGTCTGCGCGGTATCCCCGAGACCGAGATTGTGTTCCAAGATCTGGAGGTCGCGGAGGATATGGCGGTCATCCCCCCGCAGGGACTGAAGCGCGGTTTCGCGGGGCTCATGAATGCGTACAACGGACAGCGCGTCGGCGCCGCAACCGTGGCGCTTGGAATCGCCGAGGGCGCCTACGAGCTCGCCGTCGAGTATGCCAAGCTGCGCGAGCAGTTCGGGCGGCCGATTGCCGAGTTTCAAGGGCTGCAGTGGATGATCGCCGATATGTCCGTTGCGCTTGCCGCAGCGCAAGCGCTCGTCTACAAGGCGGCGGCGGGGGCTGGTTTTCCGGACATGCGCGAAGCGGCGCAGGCGAAGGTCCTCGCCTCCGAGACCGCGATCAAAGTCACCAACGATGCGCTGCAGATCCACGGCGCCGCCGGTTACTCGCGGAACCTGCCTCTCGAACGTATGGTGCGCGACGCGCGCATGTTCACCATCGGCGGCGGCACCGCCCAAATTTTGAAAACCCAAATCGCAGGATCTGTGCTCGACATGAAGACGCCGCAGACCCGCGACGGCCATCTCAAGCTTGCCAAAACAAGGGATTGAACTGCATTGGCATGGGACGCGCGTTAGACCTGGTCTTACCTACTCATCCATGATCGACACCAGCCACATCTATGACGTGTTGATTATCGGCGGCGGCAATGCCGCCTTGTGCGCCGCGATCACCGCCAGGCGTGAGGGCGCGACCGTGCTGCTGCTGGAACACGCACCCAGAACCCTGCGCGGCGGTAACAGCCGCCATACGCGTAACCTGCGTTACACGCACAAACAGGCGAATGATTTTCTCACCGGCCCCTATCTCGAAGAGGAATTCTGGCAAGACTTGTCGCGCGTGACCGCAGGTAAAACCGACGAGGCGTTGGCGCGCTACATGATCCGTGAGTCCGAAGACATGCTCGACTGGGCGTTAAACAACGGCGTCCGCTTCCAGCCGCCGTTGAGCGGGACCTTGAGCCTGGCACGCACCAATGCCTTCTTCCTCGGCGGCGGCAAGGCACTTATGAATGCCTACTACGCCACCGCCGAACAATTAGGTGTAGAGATTGAGTACCACGCCCAGGCGACCGACCTGCGTATCCAAGATGCCCGCTTCACGTCCGCCATGGTCACACAGCGCGGCGACGCCTGCGAGGTCAGGGCGAACGCAGTGGTTGTCGCGTCAGGGGGGTTTGAATCGAACGTCTCGTGGCTCAAACAGGCGTGGGGAGATCCCGCAGAGAATTTTCTGATCCGCGGCACCTCCTATAATCAAGGACGCATGCTGCGCGTGCTACTCGATCAGGGCGCCAAACCGGTCAGCGAACCCGATCAATGCCATGCCGTTGCCATCGATGCCCGTGCGCCGCGGTTCGACGGCGGCATCGTCACGCGCGTGGATTGCGTCCCTTTCAGCATCGTCGTCAACAAAGCCGCGCAGCGCTTTTATGATGAAGGCGAAGACATCTGGCCAAAACGCTATGCCATCTGGGGCAGACTGGTGGCGCAGCAGCCGGATCAGATCGCGTATGCGTTGATCGATGCCAAATCCCAGGGGCTGTTCATGCCGACGGTGTTTTCACCACTGCAAGCCGACTCCCTTCGCGAGCTGGCGGAAAAACTCAAGCTCGATCCCGATGCCCTGGAGAATACCGTCGCAGCATTCAATCGCTCCGTGAAATCCGATAATTTTGATCCTTCGGTACTGGATGAATGCGCCACCGAAGACCTTGATCCGCCCAAAACGCACTGGGCACGCGCTTTGGACACACCACCTTTCTACGGCTATCCCCTGCGTCCGGGTATCACCTTTACCTATCTTGGCGTTGCCGTGAATGCGCACGCGCAGGTACTGATGGGCAACGACGAACCGTCACCGAACATCTACGCCGCCGGTGAGATCATGGCCGGTAACATCCTTGGGCAAGGCTACATTGCCGGAATTGGCATGACCATCGGTTCGGTATTCGGCCGCTTAGCGGGACAGGAGGCGGCACATCATGCCCAAAACGGCGCTGCTTAAAGAATCCGAGCGCATCATGCGCATCTGCAACGCGTGCCGTTACTGCGAAGGTTACTGCGGCGTGTTTCCCGCGATGATGCAACGCAAGTCGTTTCCCGATGTTGATTTGGTCTATTTAGCAAACCTGTGCCATGGGTGCCGTGCCTGCCATTACGCCTGCCAATACGCACCGCCCCATGAGTTCGATGTCAATCTACCGCAGACCCTTGCCGCACTCAGAACGCAATCCTATCGAGATTATGCCTGGCCCAAACCGCTGGCACGCGCATTCGACCGCAACGGCTTGGTGGTCGCATTGATCAGCGTACTGGTGACCACCTTGGTGATGCTGCTAACGTATGTGGTGCAAGATGCAGGGGTGTTGTTTGCAACGCACAGCGGTGCGGGGGCGTTCTATCAAATCATGCCGCATCGGGTGATGGTGATCCCGTCGGCGGGAATTTTTCTGTTTGCACTGTTGGCGCTTACCATTGGGTTCACGCGCTTTTTGCGCGATACCGGCGTACGCGTGCATCAATTGCTGAACCCGCGAACGATGTGGCGCGCGGCTACGGACGCGGCCCAGCTCAAATTTCTTACCGGCGGCGGTGACGGGTGCAATTATCCCAATGAGCGCTTCTCCCACCTGCCCCGCTGGTACCACCACGGGATGATGTATGGATTCTTGTTGTGCGTTGCGGCCACCTCGGTGGCGACGTTTTATCACTACGGATTGGGCTGGGAAGCACCCTATCCATTCGCGAGTTGGCCGGTGGTACTCGGCACCGTGGGCGGCATCGGCATCTTGGTGGGAACCGGGGGTTTGTTGTGGCTCAAGATGCAAAGCGATCCGGAGCCCCGCGATCGCCAATCCACGGGCATGGACGTAGCGTTTCTCGCATTGTTGTTGTTGACCAGCCTGACCGGACTCCTATTGCTGGTGGCGCGTGAGACCCCGGCGATGGGCGTGCTGCTGGCGATCCACTTCGGTGTCGTGCTGGCGCTGTTCCTCGCCCTGCCCTACAGCAAGTTCGTGCACGCCGGCTACCGCTTCGCGGCGTTGATCAAGTATGCCCGTGAACGGCGTGCGGTACCCGGCAAGATCGAACTATCGAGCGATTACTAGTGTCTATTGAGTAACAGGTTTGACTAGCCGGCATTACCACGGCGGCCGAAACAGCTGAGATGCCAAACAAAGCGACGCACCAAGCCTCGCCAACACCGGGATCTCCAGATCCCCAGACAGACTGCGTGCATACCGCGTGGGCCATGATTAAAGGCCACTTGGCACACCGAAGAAACCAGATTTATGAGGAAATCAGAAATTATCCACCACCGATTCCGGCGTGTGACCAGCAGTACAACCATCTTCTCGAACAACGCACGCGAATCAGCCACGAGTTGACACGATTGGACCAGGCTATAGGCAAAAGCCTCGCTGACAAAGACCCCGCCGGGCGCATCGAGCAGTTCATCCAATCATCCAGTTACGTTGACACCGACACCGCGCAACAAATCCGCGCGCTGCTTAAGAACCCGCATAGTGCACCAAGGATCCCGGATGATGGCGAAGAGATCGGTCGGCTGGACGCCGCGCTGGAGCGAGATGCATAGCCGTAGCTATGGATCGAGTGAAGCGCAAGTCCAGGCGTTCGAGACCGAGCCAGCACCGGGATAGTCCCGCCCCTATTCTGGTCAAGCGACCTGAAGCATTGAATGTCGCCATTTCCTGGAAAAGACGCAGCGGATCTCCCCGGTGTATTGCCATGAATAGGTGCGGGGCGCCTTGGTGCAATATGCGGGTTAAAGCACGTTGAGCGGAGTGCCGCCCGCCAGATAGCTCTTAATCACATCGACCATACCGGTGTAGAACGCGCGATAAGTCTGTTCCGTCACGTAGCCGATGTGCGGTGTACAAACGGCGTTGCGTACGCGCCGGAGCGGATGATCCGCGGGCAGCGGTTCTTCATCGTAGACGTCGATGGCCGCCCCCGCGATCTGCTCGCTCTCGAGCGCGGCGAGCAGCGCCGTCTCATCGACGATCGGACCGCGCGAGGTGTTGATCAAAAAGGCGCTGGGTTTCATCATCGCAAAGGCCTGGGTATCGACCAAACCACGGCTGCGATCACCCAACTTCAAATGGATGGTCAAAAAGTCCGATTGCGAAAACAGCTCTTGTTTGCCGACGCGACGAACACCCACCTCCTGCGCGCGCTGCTCGGTCAAGTTCTGACTCCAGGCAATCACGTGCATCCCAAATGCCGCGCCCAACGAAGCCACCCGCGATCCGAGCCGCCCCAGTCCGAGTATGCCAAGGGTCGAACCATGTAAATCGCGGCCCACACCGACTTGCCAACCACCGTTACGAAACGAGTCGATTTCACGCGGCAACCCGCGGGCCACAGACAATATCAGACCCATGGCGAGCTCCGGTGTCGCATAAGCTGGCGACTGGGTGCCGCATACCGTGATGTCCAACTCTCGCGCGGCGACAAGGTCTATGGCGGCATTACGGGCCCCCGAGGTGATCAGCAGTTGTAGGTTCGGCAGCCGGCTGAGCAAGGCGCGTGGAAACGGCGTGCGCTCCCGCATGATGCACAGCACCGCGAACGGCTCCAATCGCGCAACCAACGCATCGCCATAGGGCAGGTGATCGGAGAAAACGGTGGTCGAACAGGAAGATGGCAATTGCTGCCAATCGGCGAGTGTCAATGCCACCTGCTGGTAGTCATCCAGGATTGCAATCTTAGTCATGGCTTATTGAATGAATTAAATTGATCAAATTCCTTACTCCAAACAACATGAACTCTTTTCTTTGTCGCCCGGGGGCAATGTGCGAGCTAGAACTGATAACGCCGCAACCCGCCATCGACGGGAATCACCGCCCCGGTGATGTAACGCGCCAGTGGCGAGGCGAGAAAACAAACCAGATGAGCAATGTCCTCAGGCGTGCCGTACTCACCCACCGGTATGTCGGTCGCTGATTGCTGTTGCCGGTATTCCGGTGGGTAGTTGCTTAAGATCTGCTCGCTCATGATACGACCGGGGGGGATGGAATTGACCGTGATGCCATGTTTTCCTACCTCTCGCGACAGTCCCTTGGCCCATGAGTGCATCGCCGCCTTGGCACAGAACGCACCGTTGATGCCCTCGGGTTCGGATTTTCCGGTAATGTTGATGACCCGCCCCCAACCGGATGCGATCATTTGCGCGAGCAATTGCTGGGTCAGTTGGCGCTGGCGCGTGAAGTTCAAGGTCATGGCTTCCTCCCAGGCGCTGTCATCCGTGTCGAGGGCGAATGGTCGACTGCCCCCTGCGTTGTTGACCAGAATCTCGACACTACCCAACCCGTCGAGTGCGGCTTCGGCGATCACCTGCGGTGCATCCGATTGCATGAAATCGCAGGAGATGATGATCGGCTCGTTGGCTCCGGCGGCTACCAGTTCATGGGCGAGTTCTTCCAACAGCGGTCGGCGGCGCGCGGTCACCGCCAGTCTGATGCCTTCTTTGGCCAACGCGGACGCGATCCCACGGCCGATACCGGTGCTGGCGCCGGTCACCAAGGCGGTTCGCGTTTCAAGATCAAGATTCATTATTTACTGTTGTATTGCGCAGTCTCATCTGAACGGCCAAGGCAGATCAAACAGGCTCTGCAACAGTCCGGGAGGAAAATCTCGATGCAGGGCGCCGGCAATAACCAGCAGGCCGCTCAACGCGCATGCAGTGAGCAGTAATGTTTGTAACCAGCCCGATGCCGCCCTGATGCGCAGAAACATGACAAAGAATACGCCCAGAGCGACAACAAAGCCAAACAGCGCGGTCAGCGCGAGCAACAAGACCAACCAGCTTAATGTCGACCACACGCCGCGGGGCGCACCCGCATCCTCGCCTATCATTTCGTGATCGGCGACCATGACATGGTCGGCGGGTACCATCGACGAGCGAATCAGGAGTATCAACGTTCCGAGCAGGGTCAGCCCACCCACTGCAATTGGAAACACCTTGTCGATGAGCACCGACACGTTAATTGCATCCACCAGGTTCACCGTCAGGAACATGGCGATAACAATGGTAAACACAATTGGCGCCATCTTGGACTGCTGGGTTACGGCTGTCGTTACCGGCGGCTTGAGGCCCGCCGACTGCCGCGCACCCAGCCACACGGAGATCACGGTAATCGCTAGTAGAATCAGCGCCGTCGGGGAGAAGATATATTCCAGCATCGGCTCCCAACCCAGCTTGAGCCTGCTGAGTGCTATTTGTGTTGCTTGATAGGTGTACACCTCCGCCTGGTCGGCCAACACGAAGCCGATCAAAAACGCAGGTCTGGGCCATTCGAAACGACGCATAAGAATTCCGAGCATGCCGATGGCAACCAACGCAACCAGGTCCCACAGCGTCTGCTTCGATTGAAACGCCGCGAAACTGATCATCATTAGAACAAATGGCGCAAGCAGTGGAAAACGAATGGTGGTCAGGCGCGCAATGCCGCCGGAGAGAAAGATACACAGCCCGGCGCCAAACACATTAGCCAGCGCCAACGACCACACCACGGTATACGTGATCGGCAAGTCATTGGTGATCATTTGCGGGCCGGCTTCGTAGCCAATCAATATCAACCCACCGATGAAGATCGCCATCGAACCCGAGCCGGGGATGCCGAACAACAATGTCGGCACCAGCCCGCCGCCTTCCTTGGCATTGTTGGAACTCTCCGGACCGATCACACCGCGAATATCGCCGTGACCGAACTTGTCGCGGTCGCGGGTAGTTTGTACCGTGTGGCCGTAAGCGATCCAATCGACCACCGATCCGCCCAGCCCCGGGATCACACCTACAAGTACACCGATTACCGCACACCGGATCGACAGCCACCGGTTGCGCCACCAATCGCGCACACCATCGAGCCAACCGGCGCCCAGCTTCGCGTCCTTGGCGATGGCTCGATCGCGTCTCAGCAGCGACATAATTTCCGGAATCGCAAACACGCCCAAACCAACGATCACCAGTTGCATTCCATCTTGTAAATACCAGGACCCGAAGTCCATGCGCGGCGACCCCTGCGCGGGGGCTTCCCCCATGGCGCCAACCACCATGCCGAGCCCCGCGGTGATCAGGCCCTTCAACAGGCTGCGCCCGGCCAGCACGCCGACCATGGAGAAACCGAGAACGGTAAGCATGAGCAATTCCGGTAGTCCAAAAGCGAGCACGATGGGCCGCGCAATGAGAATAAAGAAGGTCAGTATCACCGCGCCGAAAAGCCCGCCAAACAATGACGATGCAAAAGCGGCCGACAGCGCCCGGGCGGCTTGTCCCTGCTTGGCCAGAGGAAAACCGTCCAACACCGTAGCCTGCGACGCCGATGAACCAGGGATACCCATGAGCACCGACGCAAACGTGTCCGACGTGGGGATCACCGCGACCAGACCCACCATCATGGACAGCCCGGCGACCGGGTCCATGCCATAGAGGAACGGCAGCAACAGGCTGAGTCCGGCGATGCCTCCAAGACCGGGAAACACGCCAACGCTAAGCCCGAGCACGACCCCCAACATGAGATAACCGATGTTCTGGGCGGTCAGAATCAGCCCAAACGCCTCGGTTAAGGCGGGTAGAGCGAGGGAGAACAAGTCCACGGCGGTGTCGTGACTCGAGACGTGTCCGGGCGCGGCGCACGCCGCGCCCGGCTATGTGTGGTTTATGTTATAGCTCGACCCCGTAGCGGTCCTTGAGCCAACCCTTGATCCAGGCGATGGCTTTCGGATCGACTTCGGTGCCTCGTTTCTTGAACGCGGCGGCCTTGGCCCCGGTGGCCTGCGGATAGACGCCGAGACGCTTTTTTGAAATCTGCGGAAAGTCCGACCGGTTGATGACTTTTTGGAAGGCGTTGCTATAG
>CALZGZ010000033.1:2500-9890 GCA_945787105.1 uncultured Gammaproteobacteria bacterium | reverse complement strand
ATCCGGAACAGCGTGAACGGGATTTGTTCGCGCGGTTGCCCGATCAGATCGCCAACGCGCAACGACACGCTTCAACGTTTGCGCGGATGTTAGAAGATGTCGACGCCTCGGCGTGCAATAAACCCGCGGCTTTGTCGCGGCTTCCGGTCATCCGTAAGTCGGATCTCATAGAGTTGCAAAAACAAGATAGGCCGTTCGGCGGCCTCGCGGCGACCCCGGTCAATCACCTAGGGAGAATCTTCGCGTCGCCTGGTCCTATATACGAACCAGAACGTAAACGGGTAAATTATTGGCGTATGGCTCGCGCCTTGTACGCTGCTGGGTTTCGCGAAGGGGATTTGGTCCATAACACCTTTTCTTACCACTTCAGCCCCGCCGGTTCGATGCTCGAGAGCGGCGCCCACGCGTTAGGTTGTGTTGTGTTTCCAGCCGGTGTGGGACAGACCGAATTACAGGTGCAGACTATTAGAGATCTGCAGCCTGCGGGTTATGTCGGAACGCCCTCTTTCCTAAAGATCATCCTCGAAAAAGCAGTGGAAATGGGCCTGGATTTGTTGAGTCTGAAAAAAGCGCTGGTCAGTGGTGAAGCACTGCCGCCGAATCTCCGTTCGGTAATTAACGAGCATGGAATCCATATCCTGCAATGCTACGCCACCGCCGATCTGGGTCTCATAGCGTATGAGAGCGATGCACAGGAGGGATTGATCCTTGACGAGGAGGTGATTGTTGAGCTGGTGCGGCCCGGGACCGGCGAGCTGGTGGCGGAAGGTGAGGTTGGAGAAGTTGTGGTCACCACATTCAACCCCGATTACCCGCTGATCCGATTTGGCACCGGTGACCTATCGGCGGTGCTTCCGGGAATAAGTCCCTGTGGTCGAACCAACACAAGGATTAAGGGATGGTTGGGGCGCGCCGATCAAACTACAAAGGTAAAGGGCATGTTTGTTCATCCTTCCCAGGTGAACGAAATTATTAAAAGGCATACAGAAGTACTGAAGGCTCGCTTGGTTGTGGATAATGACGGCACCAACGACATCATGATGTTGAAGTGCGAAGTGAACGGTGGAACCGCCCAGTTGGCTGATGCGATTGCACTCAGTATCCGCGATGTCTGTAAATTGCGGGGGCAGGCCACCTTCTTGAAACCTGGAGCGTTGCCAAACGATGGAAAGGTGATCGATGACGTGAGGACGTATGATTGAGATGCCGAATCTGCTCGGTAAAGCCGGTTATTAAACACGCGACCTTGACCCTGCCGGTGGTATTTCGCAGATAACCCACAGCCAAACAATAGTAAACCAAATCGCTCAACTATTGCTGGGCTGGTTGATGCTGGCTGCGTTATGGCGGCGCAGCTTCACGCACCGTGTATCTACGGGTAAGCGGCAGTTGATGTCAGAAAGACGGGTATTATTACGCGACAAAAGGTTATGTTCGAATTTGTTCCCGCCGCCGCCGGTCACCCTGGTGACCGGCGGCGGCATATTAGTCCGTGGAATCCCCGAATGTGGATCTGGCTTGTAAGTTGCTTGTCCGCTAGGCGTTGATGGCGCGTGGGACATGTCGTAGAAGATATGGTTGACGACCGCCGCGCAAACAAGTTGCCCCACACTGGAATGCGACGTTGATCCCCGTTAAATCGAGTGTGGTGTCGAATCGGACCTGACCCTAATTGTTGCGTTTTAACAACATGCCCTCGCGTCCCTCACCAAGATTACGTTTTTTGTGGTTGTGAAAATGACACAAGCTATGCTATATACGTCGCGTATCGATTTTAAGCGGCGGTGAACAAGACACGATTTGATAGTAGGGTGAGCGTAAGCAACTGGAAATTAATAGAGCGGACATTGACTGGTTAGATAACAACAACACACGATGTCTGTGACTTGCAGGGGCCTTCGGGCCCCTTTTTGTTGGTACGCACGAAGTCCGAAGTGTAAAGTCACAAAGTTACTTGCCGAAACTTGGACTTGGGTTTTGGCTCGAGACTTTTGTTTTTAGATTTGGTAGTGCTTGAGGCATGATTAAAGTCGGTATTATTGGCGGTACCGGTTACACCGGAGTCGAACTGTTACGCATCCTGTCGATGCATCCTAGTGTAGAGATCAGGGTGATTACCTCGCGTAATGAAGCGGGGACGGCGATAGCGGATTTTTTTCCGAGCCTGCGTGGTTTTATCGATCTTAACTTTGTGGACCCGGTATCCGCTCACTTGAACGAGTGTGACTTGGTATTTTCGGCAACACCCAACGGTGTCGCCATGGAGTACGCACGGGAACTCATTGACTCCGGTGTGCGCCTCATCGATATTGCTGCCGACTTTAGAATTAAAGACAAGCTTATTTGGGAACGCTGGTATGGGATGGAGCATATCTGCCCCGAGCTACTAGCGGACTCGGTGTATGGGCTTCCCGAACTGTACAGAGAGCGTATTCGCGAGGCCCGTTTAGTCGCCAATCCCGGCTGTTATCCGACCGCGGTGATTTTGGGTTTGGCACCTCTTTTGGAGCACCGGTGCGTTGACCCGGCCACATTGATTGCTGACGCGAAATCCGGTGTCAGCGGCGCGGGTCGTAGCGCTAAGCTTGGTAGTCTTTTGGCCGAAGTCAGTGATAGTCTGAAGGCCTATTCGGTAGCCGGGCATCGACATGAACCGGAAATCCACCAGGCCCTTACAGGATTAACGGATAAGGACGTGGACCTTACCTTCGTGCCCCACTTGGCGCCGATGATACGGGGGATCCATGCCACAATTTATGCTTGTGCCACCGGGTCATCGCGAAACCTGCAAGAGATTTTTGAAAAGAGATACGACCCTGAGCCGTTTGTCGATGTCATGCCGCCGGGTCAGCATCCGGATACGCGTTCGGTCAGGGGGTCTAACCTCTGCCGTATCGCGGTACATAAACCCGGTGGCCGGAATCGACTGGTAGTGTTGTCGGTAATCGATAATCTGGTGAAAGGCGCCGCTGGGCAAGCCGTGCAGAATATGAATATTATGTTTGGCTTGGATGAAACGATGGGATTGGAGATGCCCCCGTTGTTACCGTAGATTTAGCAATAGGTGTTGTGAGTAGAAGCGTGTTTAGACAACCACTCGTTTACCTGTTTTAGATAAATGTTACGGCAGCAAACCGACCGCATTGTTATCCGCTCCAAGGTATCAACGTCTGCCAAGGCCCTGTTAACCGTGCTGGGGATGGCGGCGTTTCTTGGTTTGATCTGGGCGGCCTACCAGTACGGACATTCGGAGGCCAATTTTAGTTGGCAGACGGCGAACCGGACGATCGAACGTCTAGAAAAGGATCTCGAACTCGTACGCAAGGAAAACAAGGATTTGAGGACGAGTATTGGTCAGGCACAACGGCAATTGCAGATTGATAAATCGGCATACAAGGAATTGGCATCAAATCTGAATACCTCAAATGCAGAAATCACCGATCTGCACAAGGAACTCAAGTTCTACCGAAGTATCATTTCACCCAAAGACGGACGGAGCGGGGTTCAGATCCAAGATTTAGCAATAAGGTCTACCGGCGAGACCGACATATACAGTTATAAACTTGTCCTGATTCAAGCGTTGCGCCATAGCGAGGAAGTCAGTGGTTCCGTAGGATTTGAGATCAAAGGTTCGAAAAATGATCGACAAACGGTGATTAAACACCCTCGATCGCCAGATTCAGAGATTCATGTTAACTTTAGATACTTCCAGAACTTGGAAGGAATAATCGATTTACCACCCGACTTTGCACCAGTGGAAATCAAGGTCAGCGTGACGACACTAGGTAAGAAAAACAAGCCTAATATTACGGAACGCATTTATCAGTGGCCTAGGGTTTGAGCCTGCCGCGAAACAAATTAGTAATCTGGACGGTAGCGTCTAAAATATATTGACTACAACCTGGGAGGAACATGTAATGTTGAGTAAAAAATCTTCGCAGCTCCCATCCACCGAGAAGCCGGTCGATACCATAGATACCCTGGTCGGGCAAAAGGCCCTGTTGAAGGGGGACCTTGAATTCTCAGGCGGGTTGCGCGTGGACGGTAAGGTGCTTGGTAGCATTTCATCGAACGACGGTAACAGCAGCACCTTGGTGCTTAGTGAGCTGGGTGAGATCGAAGGCAATGTCTCCGTCCCACATGTGGTGGTCAACGGTGTCATTAAAGGCAATATTAAATCAACCGGCCGTGTTGAGCTGCAGGCCAAGGCACGGGTGACCGGGGATGTGCACTACAAAGCGGTGGAAATGGAGCTTGGCGCGACGGTAAACGGCAACTTGGTATGTGACCCGGGCACTGCTCCCGGTACACTGAAACCGGTGCCGGGCGGCGCGGCGGACGCAGATAAATTTCAACAAAACAGTAAGTTATAGGTTGCTGCTATGTAAAGTTGACCGGCCACCAGGGTGTTGCAATAATCGCGTCAATTGAGTTTGAGGTTTAATAGTAATGAGTGTTCCTGCGACTGATATGCCGTCCCCGTTGGAGTTTACCGACAGTGCGGCGGCGAAGGTTAAACAACTGATCGACGAAGAGAACAATCCGGGCCTAAAGCTTCGCGTGTACGTTCAGGGCGGTGGCTGCTCCGGTTTCCAGTACGGATTTACCTTCGATGAAGACCAGCAAGAAGACGATACCGCAGTGGAAAAAGGCGGAGTCAAGCTCTTGATTGACCCAATGAGCTTCCAATATCTCATGGGCGCAAAAATCGATTATAAAGAAGATCTAGAAGGCGCAAGGTTTATTATCAATAACCCGAATGCGACCACGACCTGTGGTTGCGGATCGTCTTTTTCCGCTTGATTCCTGGTTTGCTGCAACCGAAAAACGGGGAAGCTGCCAGCTTCCCCGTTTTTTTTGCATATCCTTGGGTGGTGATTATTTTTGCGCTAGGTCTGTTGCTTTATACGACGCAAGCTGATCAAGCAATCTTTGTGCGTTAAGCAGAAATTGATCGCGATATCGACGCGGGATCTTACTGGCTCGGGGCATGTTATAAGCTAAGGGATCACGATGAGTCCCGTTAACGCGGAATTCATAGTGTAAGTGGGTCCCGGTGGCCATCCCCGTGCTGCCGACATATCCGATTACGTCTCTCTGTTTTATTGTGCTACCGGTACGCAACCCACGTTTAAATCGAGACAGGTGGCCGTACAAGGTACTGTACGTCCCACGGTGGCGTACCTCGATGGTCTTGCCGTAACCTCCTTTGCGGCCGATGAAGCTAATTCGACCATCTGCGGTGGCCAAGATTGGCGTCCCCCTGGGAGCACTGTAATCTATCCCCCTGTGGGCGCGCCATTTTTTTAGCATTGGATGGAATCGTTTACGGTTAAAACGCGACGTAATACGGCTAAATTTTACCGGTGTACGCAAAAAAGTGCCGCGCAAACTGGTTCCTTCGGGCGTAAAGTATTCAACGTTGTCGTTTTCATCGACGTGCCGGATCGCGCGATACACAATCCCGTAGTTCATGAACTCGGCGGCTATCACATCACCAGTGCCGACTTTACGATCACCGGAATATAGTTCTTCATAAATCAATGTATAGCGATCACCGCGCCGCAGATCGAGCGCAAAATCGATATCCCAGCCGAAAATAGAGACCAGCTGCGTTACTATTTTGTCGTCGATCCCGATCCGCCTGGCGGAACTGAATAAGGAGTGTTTGATTTGGCCCGAGGCGTATCGATGGCGCACAACTATACGGTATTTTTCTATACTGGCCCTGAAATTACCACCGTCGGCCTGGAGAGAGAGAGTCGTATAATCGCCCAAGTCATAATTTAAGGCGATTAAACCGTTGGCGTCGTCTTTACAGAACTTCATGACCCGTCCTGGCACTAGGGAATGAAGAACGGATGCTTGTTCGTGCTTCACCAACAACAGGGCTTCGCGTATGGAAATACCGTTGCGCCCAAAGATCCTGGAGAGGGTGTCGCCGCGACGAACCTTGTGGTTAATCCAATCGCACTGTGATTGTTTCGACATGGACGGAGCAGGATCAGAGCCTTTTGATTCCATATAGCCGTGGGGCGGTCTGATGAATTGATAGCTCGCGTTTATCGCAGTCGTTATGTCGCTCACCGGTGCCAAGGAATAAAAGGGCAATGCACCAGCTTCATTCAACAATCCTTCCGTCCTTATGGTCGGTTCGACGGATGCAATAGCGGTGTCGCCGAGTGACGTGATCATCACGGCCGTAAATACCCCGACCAATACGGCCTTCCCGGTTTTATGCGCCAGGCGATGTGCCGGGGGTTTGGGGTTGGTGGTGTGTTTTACATCGCTAGAGACAAGCGACTTATAAGTATTATTAGACAATATAGCGCTTAGTTGTTTTTTATCGGCGCAGCTAATGTAACGATTCGCGTGCCAAACGTCAAAATGCGTGTGATAAAGTGATCAAAATGGCCGGACAAACGAACGAAGTACTCAGCCACACAGGTAAATCTAATAGGCGAACCCAAAGGTATGACCATTGCAATCGATGAATCGATGGCGCTCATTACGCGCGGTGTTGATGAGGTTATACGCGAATCCGAACTCAAGGAGCGTTTGGCCTCCGGTAACACACTGAAGATCAAAGCGGGATTTGACCCGACCGCGCCGGATCTACACTTGGGCCATACTGTTCTGATCAATAAGATGCGTCATTTCCAGGACCTAGGGCATGAGGTAATTTTCTTGATCGGTGATTTCACCGGGATGATCGGCGACCCAACGGGCAAGAGTGCAACGCGGCCGCCCCTGAGTCGGGAACAAGTGATAGAAAATGCGAAAACCTATGAGGAGCAGATTTTTAAGATCCTGGAGCCAGAAAAGACACTCATAATGTTTAATTCCAGCTGGATGGGGGAAATGCAGGCCGCAGACCTGGTGCAACTGGCCGCTAAACACACCGTGGCGCGGATGTTGGAACGTGATGATTTCAGTGCGCGTTATAGGAATAGGCAACCCATCGCGATTCATGAGTTCTTGTATCCGTTAATACAAGGATACGATTCCGTGGCATTGCACGCGGACGTGGAGCTTGGGGGCACCGATCAGAAATTCAATTTGCTGGTGGGGCGCGAATTACAAAAACAATTCGGGCAAGCGCCGCAGGTAGTCGTTACAATGCCGCTGCTAGAGGGGCTCGACGGGGTACAAAAAATGTCTAAATCCATCGACAACTATGTCGGTATTACCGAACCACCGAACGAATTATTTGGAAAGCTGATGTCGATTTCCGACACGCTCATGTGGCGTTATTTCGAGTTATTAAGCTTCCGAAGCAAGAACGAGATTGAGCTGTTCAAACAGGAGATTGATTCCGGCGCCAATCCCCGCGATGTGAAATTCCAATTGGCAGAGGAACTCACTGAACGATTTCATTCCCGCGCGGCGG
>CALZGZ010000032.1 GCA_945787105.1 uncultured Gammaproteobacteria bacterium | reverse complement strand
CGGACACTGATGTTGCGCAGAACCGCCGCCACATCGTACGATAAGCGTTTTCTACGGAGCCGGCAATTAAGTCGGCATTGGTTAGTGGCGCGGCTTGCATGCGGGGACGCAGGTTTGCTCGCAGCTCCTGCAGTTCTTCGTGATTGTTAGCGAGCTCGATTGCTTTACGGATGTAATCCTCGGCTGATTCAGCGATCAACTTTCCCATACCAACCGACGACAACAGACTAACCCCGACGCGCGAAACATGAGTTTCACCCGCTCGGGTAACCACCGGCACACCCATCCACATCGCCTCACAAGTGGTGGTCGTGCCATTGTAGGGAAAGGTATCCAGTGCAATATCCACCTGGGCATACAAGGCGAGATGTTGCGCTTTGAAGGCTCGCCAACCGAGCAGTTCGAGGCGCTCGGACGCAATCCCATGCTGTTGAAACAGTCCCTGGATGTAGGCAGCGGTATCCATGTCAATCAGCGGTTTGGACTTGATAATCAGCCGGCTCTCGGGTACTGCTTTAAGAATCTCTGCCCAGCAGCTAATCAGTACCGGATTGACCTTCGCCAGATTGTTAAAAGAACCGAATGTAATCCGCCTACTTTGCAGAACTGGGGATGGCTCGACTTCCTGGTATTCTAACGGCGGTTGATAGCACAAAAAACCGTGGGGCAGACGCAGCAATCGCTCGGTGTGCAGGTGCTCCGTTTGTCCTTCCGGATCAGCCCAAGCATCCGTAAGCCGGTAATCCATGGTGGTGAGTCCAGTGGTGTTAGGATAGCCGATATAGGTCACTTGCACGGGCGCGGGTTTGCGGGCGAATACCAGCATCCGGTTGGACTTAGTATGGCCGGACAAATCGACCAGGATATCAATCCGATCATGCCGTAACAGTTCGGCTACTTGCTCGTCGTCCAAGGCATGGATCTCACGCCAGCCATCGGTCAGTTGCCGTAACCTTTCGGTCGTGGCATCCACTTTTTTGTTGTTGGCGTAGCAGATGACTTCGAAATCACGCTGGTTGTGAGCAGCGAGCAGGGGTTCCAAAAAGTACGCCACAGAATGGCTCCAAAAATCCCCCGAAACGTAGCCGATGCGCAGGCGACGCTCTGGGTTGCGGTCATTACCGTGGGCCTGGATGGCTACTGCTAATGGTTTTGCATGCCGTTCGGCCCATTGTCGGTGTTCGGCATAAATTGCCGATGGTTCATAATCGCTGTAATGTAAACTGAATAACAGATTGCTGTGAGCTATTGTAAAGTCAGGTTTAATCTCTAGTGCTCTTCGGAAAAACGGTATTGCTTCTTTCAACTTCCCTTGCGATTTGAGGGTCCCGCCCAAGTTATTGCATGCCTCGGGATGATCCGGCTGGAGCTCGATAGTTTTCTGGTGGAATTGACTTGCCTCTTCTAACTTGCATTGCTCTTGGAGGATGTGCGCCAGGATGTGGTGGAATATTACAGAATCAGGCTTGAGCCGCAGAACTTTTTTATACGCCTTGACTGCTTCTTCTAGCCGCCCTTGCTCTTTAAAGGCATTGCCCAGATTCTTGTAGTAATCAGCATTATTGGGTTCGACTTCAATCGCTTTCTCGTAGCATTCGATCGCTTGAGGTAGCTGCCCGGAGTCCCGACAGGCATTGCCGAGATTGCTGTAGAAGATCGCTTCTTCCGGCTTCAGCTCAATGGCGCGAGTGATTTTTTCAATAGCGGTTTGATATTGTCGTCGTTGTGCGGCAATGACACCGAGCAGATGTAACGCATCCGCATCATTTGGTTGCCATTGCAAAACCTGTTTATAGCAAGCTTCTGCTTCCGCAAGACGTCCGGCCTGGTGATGCGCGATTGCTGAATCGAATTGCTTTTTGATTTGGGGATTGTTTATCTCATGGCGAACTTCCGTATGGGCCTGAACTGGTTTTTGTGCAATCACATTCAGACTAATCGGAACGCCTTTAAATCTCATCGTGCTGGTGTCGTCAAATAGGCCAAAATTCTCTACACGACTAATCTGAGTAAATCCTGCTTCTTGGAGATACTCGGTCAAGAATTCCCAGTTCAATCCCACTTGATGGTAGTCATACGAACTAACATGCCCCCCAAATATCATCCGCATAACATGAAAACGATCCTTTGACGTGAGTTGCTTTTTTTCGAGGAACAAACGAGCCAACACATCCAGATCCGGAACACTAATATAGACCTTTCCGCCGGGAATTAAGACGCGACGCCACTCTTTTAGAGCGGCGGATAATTCGTTGACGTAGTCAAGGTGCTCTACCAAATGGGAGGCGTAAATAGCGGTAAACGTATTGTCAGGAAATTGAGACAGATCGTTGGCGTTGCCCAAATGGTCAACATTAGGGCCCTCTAGCGCATTCAACACCTCCCAACCCGGAACCCTTACTTTGCCGCCAATGTGCAGTTTTCGAGGCTTCTGTGGCTGCCTATCCGATGCGTCGGATGCGTGGCAATACCCTCGCCACATAGTCCGATAGGCATTCTCTACAGATTGAGCAATCAGAGTGGCGTTGGTCAAGGGCGCGGCTTGCATCCGAGCGCGCAGACTGGCTCGCAGCTCTTGGAGTCGCTCCTTGTTGTTCGCGAGGTCGATAGCTTTTTGGACGTATTCTTCGTCTGATTCCGCAATCAGTTCTTCCAGGCCAACTGACGACAACAGGCTCACCCCCACCCGCGAGACATGGGTCTGACCCGCTTGGGTAATGACCGGGACGCCCATCCACATGGCTTCGCAAGTTGTGGTCGTGCCGTGATAAGGGAAGGTATCCAGGGCGATATCTACCTGGGCGTACAATGCGAGATGTTGAGTCTTGTCGGCAAGCCAACCGACCAGTTCGAGGCGCTCGGGCGCAATCTCATGTTGCTGAAACAGTCTTTGGATGTAAGCGCAGGTATCCGGGTCAACCAGAGGTCTGGACTTGATAATCAGGCGGCTCTCGGGCACGACGCTGAGAATCTCTGCCCAGCAGCGAATCAACTCCGGATTGACCTTTGCCAGGTTATTGAAGGAACCAAATGTAACCCGCCCACTTTGCAGGACCGGGGATTGTTTGACATCGGGGCATTCCAATGGCGGTTGATAACACAAAAAACCGTGGGGCAGACGTACTAGTTGTTCGGTGTGCAGGTGCTCCGTCTGCCCTTCGGGGTCAGCCCAGAAATCCGTGAGCCGATAATCCATGGTGCTGAGTCCCGTGGTATTCGGATAGCCGATATAGGTCACTTGCACCGGTGCCGGTTTGCGGGCAAACACCAGTAAGCGATTGCCCCGCATGTGGCCCGACAAATCGACCAAAATGTCAATCCCATCCTGCAGCACCCGCTCAGCGACCTGCTCATCATTCAGGGCATGAATTTCGCACCAGCCATCGGCGAGCTGCCGCAACCTTTGCGTGGTGGCATCCCCTTTCTTGTTGTTGGCGTAGCAGATGATCTCGAAATCACTCTGGTTGTGAGCGGCAAGCAGGGGTTCCATGAAATACGCTACAGAATGGCTCCAAAAATCCGCCGAAACATAGCCGATGAGCAGCCGACGGTCTGGGTTGCGGTCATTATCGTGGACCTGGATGGCTACTGCTAATGGTTCTGCATGCCGTTCGGCCCACTGTCGGTGTTCGGCATATATTAACGATGGCTCACAATCGCTGTACTGTAAACCGCCCAACAGATTGCTGTGAACTACTGCATCGTCAGGCATAATCTTTAGTGATTTTTGGTAGAACGCAATTGCCTCTTTTAACTTCCCTTGTTGTAGGAGAACCGATGCCAAGGTGTTGCAGGCTTGGGGATGATCTGGCTGGAGTTGTAGAGATTTGTGCAGTGACTGGATTGCCTCTTTTAACTTCCCAGATTCCATGTAGGCATTGCCGAGGTTGCTATATAAAGCTGCCGACTCTGGGCTTAGCTCAATTGCATGGTTAAATCGTTCAATGGCCGTTTGTAAATTTTCCTGTTGAGCCGCAATTACGCCGAGCAAATGCCATGCATTCGCATGCTGCGGCTGCCATTGCAGCACTTTTTGACAGCAAGCTTCCGCTTCTTGCAATTGGCCGGACTGATGACGTTGAATTCCTAAATTCATCTGCTGTTGTATTTGGGCCGGATTGGCCTGGTGAGCAACCACCGGCTTGGCTAACCCATCTGGCGATTGGTTACAAAATTCCCGCCACATTGTTCGATAAGCATCCTCCAGAGATTGAGTGATCAGTTTGACGTTAGTCAGCGGTGCGGTTTGCATCCGGGGGCGCAGATTGGCTCGCAGCTCTTGGAGTCGCTCTTCGTTGTTCGCGAGGTCTATCGCTTTCTGGATGTAATCGTCGGCCGATTCAGCGATCAGTTCTTCCAAACCCACCGACGACAATAGGCTCACCCCCACTCGCGAGACATGGGCTTTACCCGCTTGGGTAATAACCGGCACCCCCATCCACATGGCTTCACATGTTGTAGTTGTGCCGTGGTAAGGGAAGGTATCCAGGGCAATATCCACATGGGCGTATAGGGCGAGATGTTGGGTCTTGTCGGCAAGCCAACCGACCAATTCGAGGCGCTCAGGCGCAACCTCATGTTGTTGAAACAGCCCCTGGATGTAAGCGCGGATGTCCGCGTCAAGCAGCGGTTTGGACTTCATGATCAAACGGCTCTCGGGCACAGCTCTGAGGATCTCCGCCCAGCAGCCGATCAGTTCCCGATTGACCTTCGCTAAGTTGTTAAAAGAACCGAACGTAACATGATTGCTTCGCAATGTAGGTGGCGGACTGACATCAGGACAATCGGCTGGAGGCTGGTAGCAGAGGAAGCCGTGGGGTAGACGAATCAGCTGTTCAGTATGCAGGTGTTCCGTCAGTCCTTCCGGGTCTGCCCAAGCATCCGTGAGCCGGTAATCCATGGTTTCCAGGCCGGTCGTGCTGGGATAGCCGATATAGCTGACTTGCACCGGTGCCGGCTTGCGGGCGAACACCAGTAAGCGGTTACCCTCGGTATGACCGGACAAGTCAACCAGAATGTCGATCCCATCCTGCCCCACCTGATCGGCTAACTGCTCATCGCTCAGGGAATGGATCTCACGCCAGCCATCGGCGCGTTGCTTCAACCGTTGTGTGGTGGCATCCGCTTTTTTGTTGTTGGCGTAGCAAATGACCTCGAAATCGCTGGAATTGTGTGCCGAAAGCAGGGGCTCGAAGAAATTAGCCACCGAATGGGTCTTGAAGTCACCCGAGACATACCCGATCCGAAGGCGACGCGCTGGATCGCGGTCGTTACTGTGCGGCTGAATGGCTGCTGCTAAAGGCTTTGCGTGGCGTTCGGCGTACTGCCGGTGTTCGGTGGCGATCATCGAAGGCTCATGGTTGCCGCTGTAATACAATAAGTTGAGCATCAGATCGTGCTGCGCCACAGCATGGTTGGGATTGATTTCTAGCGCCCGACGGTAGGCCTCAGTCGCTTCTTTTGACTTCGCCTGTTTTGAGAGAAGCCTCCCGAGCTGGCAGTGAGCATCTGCATAGGTTGGTTGGAGCTGAATCGCCTTGTGACAGCACGTGTATGCCTTGTCTAATTGCGTTTGCTTCTCATAGGTAATGCTCAAATTTAGATAAGCTTCGGCATAGTTCGGGTCTAATTTGATAGCCTGTTGATAGCACTCAGCGGCCTCGTTCAACCTCCCCTGCTTTTGATAGACAAGACCAATATTGTTGTGCGCTTGAAAGAAATCAGGCTGGAGTTGGATTGCCTTTTGATAATACTCTAGCGCTTGGTCGAAGTTATGAAGCTTCTGATAGACATTAGCAAGGCTGCTATGGAAAATGGCAGCTTCTGCATTCCGCTGAAGGGCGAGATTAATACGTTCAATGGCTGTTGCATATTCCTGCTGCTGGTAGGCGATTAGCCCCAGCAAATGCCAGGCATCCGCATGATTCGGCTGCCACTGCAGCACCTGCTGATAACAAGCCTCGGCTTCTTTCAGTCGCCCGGACTGGTGATGCTCGATACCCAAATCCAGTTGTTTTTCGAGTTGGTCAGGATTTATCTGTTGATGAGTATTAACTGGCCGCAGGTCCTGCTGACTGAGTGGGTGATCACGTTTGGACCG
The DNA here is from genome assembly GCA_945787105.1 of uncultured Gammaproteobacteria bacterium. GTDB lineage: Bacteria > Pseudomonadota > Gammaproteobacteria > Arenicellales > JAANXG01 > CALZGZ01. Next base: position 6,129 of record CALZGZ010000032.1, on the reverse strand, counting down.
GGATTTTCTCCGGGACTTTCTCTGGCGGGATTTACTCATTGTGATACGCTTTGTATCTGTCTGATGGAGAGCATTCGCTTTGACTATCCTGGTTCACCATAGATTCGGAATTTTGCTCCGCGATGCTTAGTTGGCTTGTGGCGCCTTTATGGTTATCTGCAACCACTACCGCCCAGCCCCCTCTTGTGATTAAGAATACCTTTCGTGTCAAGCCCGTCAAGATCGGATCAGCGCGGGCCGCGGCCAATTGTGCAGAGAACCTTCCGTCACCGGTCCGTACGCGGGTTTTCGCGCAAGGCTTATTCACTAACGGACAGCAAACCAATACGGTGGGCACACGGCCTGTCTCGTCTCCCCAACGAAAACCAGCCAAAGGAGTGCGCCCGCTTGACCAGAAAGGAGCACGAGAGGGTCCAAACACGTCTTGGTGGAGACCACCGCCTTTATGTTGGCCAGTACCAGGTCGTCTGTCTGAGCCACCGGTTTTCCAAATATGGAAACTATAATAGGCACGGCATACACTCGAGGAACCTGCCGAATCGATCGTCGCCCGGCTTGAGGCTCAACGGCAAGAATGTTCGGAACCTTACCGCTTTCCCGGATGTGCTATCGCTGTAAAAAAACGAATGTCTTTCACTCCACTGCCAGACATCACGGTTACAATGCCCTGCTTTTCCGAACTCTGATTTAGTGTAGGGGCTTCTTAGGCGCGTTATCACCCTCCTCGCCCCACGAATCACTGCCGCCCTCGTCTCCCGCCACACGCGCCAACATCGCGGCGAAGTTACCCATCGACTGCAAGTGAACGTACATGAGCTCCAGCGCACCGGTCTTAGACAGCTCCGCAAGCGTGTCGCCGGGCAAAGCCTTCAGCTTGTCTCGATCAATGGCCATGAAGCCGGTCAACTGGGCTTTTTCGCCTGACGGCAGATTGAACCGGGCCGTCATCGGCTTGAGCAGATCGAGCTCTTTCAGTTTCCGGCAGAACGCCAAAGTCGCATCGAATTGACGCTGATAATTAGTCACAAAACGGAACATTATATTGAGAAAATCGGTCCCCTCACCCTTCGAATCGAACAGCGGCTTGCCAGGGCCCTCCTGGTTCCATCCAGCGTACTCCTCATCGATACACAGGGTGAATTTACCGCCGTCCTCACTCTTCGAAAACACAAACGGGTAACGACGTACATAGGCCGGTATGTAGCTGGCGTTCCATTTGTATTTTTCATCCAGGTAGAGGTTCTCGTCCCGCTTCAGCCCCAGGATAACCACCGGCTGCACGGCCTGATCAGATCCCGTGAACACGATGGCGTAGTCCACCGCAGCCGCCGCGAACTCGGCCGCCGCCAATGGCACCGAATTTGAGCGGCCCGCGAATTCATAGTCCGTACGCGCGGTGAGCGACCAGTCCTGATGCCGCTGCGCTGAAACCGGCACGGCGCGCTCGTAGTAAAGTAATTGGTTCGTCACTTCGGACTCCTTGTCATGGTTTGTCAAGCAAGTAAAAATTTACCGAAACTCAGCCGCTTAGCAACACCACCCCCGCTACCGGAAGATGGCAGCGATGCAACCCAGCCTTCGCACGCTGATTTGATGTGCCAAAACCACGATTGAGGCCCGGGGGGCATACGCCCTTCGCTCGCTTGAGGCTCCATGCGAGACGCGCAGCGAAGATCAGCGTGTCTTCGCTCGCACGCCCCCCCTGAGATAGCCCCGATGGAGATTCAGCCTTTAGAATCAGCCGAACAATAAATCACCCTCAACGCCCGATTCAATTGTGGATTCATCTTCAAAAGGATTGCTGTTGTTTTCCAGTGGCAGCGCCCGTTCGCCTATGCCTAGCGTTTCTTCCATAACATCGTGCTCAAAACCAAGGATATGGCCGAACTCGTGGGTTACCGCTGACAGTAGATCGATCTCGCCTGCATCGACTTCATCGAGTGAGTCAGACCAACCGTAGCCTGCCGCATCGTCATCGAGCGTGACGCTTAAGCCATCAGCCTCGCCCAACAGGCTGCCGCCGAGGTCCTCGATCCGGACGTCCGTCTTGAGCAGGTACTCAAGGCCCTCGGCGTCCACACCTTGCTCAGCCCAGTAGTTGATAGCGGCATCGACGACGGGGGTAAGTTGATCTTGGGTCAATACCTCGCCACCGACCGTTGCACTACCGTCGAGCGTAAGTGCGACAGGTGCGTCAGGATTTGGATCGAACTTGTAGCTCAAGTTGATGCCACCCTGGTCGTCTGTCTCAGATAATTCACCCTCAAACAAGGTTTCAAAGGTGTAATTGATTGTCGGTGCATCATTCGGATCGAATACTCCGTCAGCGTCAAATACAGTGCCCTTAACGGTGTCGGTTTCGTATTTTACCTCAACCACGTATAGCGTATTCGGGGCTGCATCCAAGTAAGTAAGGGTCACATCGCCGTTCACCATACTCACTTCGGCGTTAGCCACTTGTTGCCCTTTTGGATCCGTTATTAGCTGTACCTGTTCACAACTATCGTGTTCATCGATCTCGCCATTCGAGTTGAGATCGTTGATTTGAAAGAGCTTGATCCCGTCGCTGTTAACATTGAACAGTGGGAAGTCATTATCAGTGCTTCCAGCGACTAACTGGTTTTCCTGGTCGATTTCAACGGTGAATTCACCGGTTCCGTCGTCCTTGATAAAGCCCCCATCCCCAAGACCCGTGTAGTACATGAACACACCAGGGTTGGCGCTATTGACGATCCCGGGGTTTTTGTTGTTGTCGTTGTATTGGATATCCCCGTTCTGAGGCTTCTGAGGGGTATCGTAGAAGTCCTCGAAGTTCTCCGCCATGCCTGAGATGTAATCGTCGCAGGCCGTCCCTGTCGGGGTAATTTGACCAGCCGCCGATATGCCGAGGTAGTTAGCATCGTCCGTGTCCGTCGGGATGTTGGTGTCCCCCAGATCGTCAGTGAACTCACCCGATACCGTGGCCGTGTTGGTGTGCTGCCCGAACTCCCAGACGGCGTCAGTGTAGATCAGCTCGTACTCGTCGGTCCCACCCGCGGCGCCGTCGTCGGCGGTCAGCGGCCCGATATCGACCGTGCCGTCACCGTTAACCGTGTCGATGTTGAAGTCGCTGTCGGTGAGGGTGACATTGCTCAGGTCCTCTGTTCCCGTATTTTTCACCACAAACTTAAACTGCGGATCGGTCCCCTCGTAAAGGAACGGGCCCGTGGGGTCGTCCGCATCAAACCAGGTCGCGCCGCCATCCACCGACACTTCCTTCTCGACATCGATCGCAACGTCTATTCCGGGTACCAAGCCGGTGTAGCTACTTGGATCAGTCGCACTGACCTGCTGCGTATCGACGCCATCGGAATAGTCACCCGTCACCGTCCCGATGTTTTCGTAGATCCCCGCTTGAGCGGTACCGTTGGCCTCGAATGTCCACGTTTCGTCAAGATCCAGTTTGAAGTTGCCATTGTCGTCCCCATTTACAAACGTCGCGTTGAAATCGTCCGACAGATTGCCCGACGTACCGGCGTCATCACTGATGACTACGTTCGCAATTGTCACATTTCCGGGGTTCGTCACGGTATAGGTCCAGACAATCTGGCTGCCCGCAAGTATCAACAGCCCGTCGTCATTAGTCGTACCGTTTCCGGTGACCTTTTCGATAGCAATCGACGGATCCTGCTCCAGATCCACCGCTTCGGTGGCCGTCTCGGTGCCAGCACGGTCGTCGACCGCCGTCACCGTGTTGTCGATGTCGCTGTCGCCGCCACCGTTGTTGTCGATGTCGGCTTGGGTCACCGTGTAGCTGGTCGTGAAGCTGGTGCTCGCGCCCGGGGCCAGACTGGTGATGGTTTCACTCATCCCGGTCAGCGGATCGGTCACCGCCACGTTGTCCAGCGTCTCGTTGCCGTCGTTGGTCACCACCACCGTGTAGACCACCACGTCATCCGCCGCGTTGATCACCGTGTCGCTGGTGTCGCCGTTGATCGACGTGAGCACCTTGCTGATGGTCATCGACGGATCCTGCTCCAGCGGCACCGAGGCCGAGGAGCTTTCCGCGCCCAGCTCGTTGCTGGTCACCGTCGCGGTGTTGTCGATGTCGCTGTCGCCGCCGCCGTTGTTGTCGATGTCGGACTGCTGCACGGTGTACGACCCAGTATAGGTCCAGGTCTCGCCCACATCCAAGATCCCGTCGCCATTGATACCGGTGCCACCCGTTTCAACCGGACCACTGAAAGTGCCATTGGCCCCTTGGAGGAGTGGGTCAGCAACGCTGGCACCCGTAATTTCCACGTTGCCGTCGTTGGTCACCACGATCTCGTAGGTCACCACGTCACCGGCCGCGTTGATCACCGTGTCGGCCGTGTCGCCGTTGATCGCGGTGGCCTCCTTGGTGATGCTGTACTCCGGAACTCCGGCAAATTCGTTTGTGAAATCAACCGTCCAAACTTCCCCATTAGCAACCGTAATCGTTGCCGTTCTCGTACCCGTATCCCCGGTAAAAAGATCATCCGGTGTTGTATCTTCTGCACCAGTTTCGGTACCCGTTATGGCCGTTAACGACCATCCAGATACAACATCCTCGGTGATGGTATATACACCCTCAGTCAAGCCAAAGAATGTTATTTGATTTGAAGTGCCATTATTTGGATCCCCATCATCATCAAGCGTGAAGGTAGGTGTAATGTTGGCACCATCAGGACCGGTGATCGTAAACCCAAAATCTTGGGGATCGTCGGGAATAGCATCCTTAAAAACGGTAATTTGCCCTTGGGCAACGATCGCATTGGGATTGATGTTGACATTACTTACTTCACCGGATGTAGATGGGTCCAGATCGACAACCATCTGCGGCGAGGCGCCGGGGAAATTGGCAGCCCCATTTTCGAAGCCGTAATCGACCTGGGAAGCGAGATGTGCGCCCCAGGCGACACCGACATTAAGAGTCTCACCGGGAGTGGCGTCGCCATCGTCGGGGATAAACGTGATATTTAGAAGCCTGTCTTCTTGGTTAGCGTTGACGGGCTGAACAGTATAGGAGCCAAACGTTACGGAAGTATGATCAATATTGAAAAGGGTGAAGACCCCTGATGGGTCTCCCACAGCCACGCCTGGATCATCGGGGACACCAATCGTCTGAAGGTTTCCGGTTTGAAAAGCAGCCAAGTCCGAACCAGGACCGAAAGGAACAGTAGCAGGTTCGGTCGCGTTGTAGGAGGTGAGATAGTCGTGAAAAAACTTTTGTGGACTCGTGGTGCCCCCAGCGAAAGCATAATCCAGTTGGATGGTATAGGTCTGGCCTTCTACTAGGTTAGGAGCGGAACCACCTCCAGATATGGATGTCCAGCGGTAGGGGATGACTTCGTCTTCGGCGTAGATCGAGTTGGCTTGCTGAATCGTGGTGCCAGCGTCCCAAGAGTCTAAGGTGGGACCTGGTTGATTGCGCCATGCCCAAATAGCTAACTGTGCATCTGTAAACGACGTCGTCGCCACCCTGCCATTATACACATCGTCGGCCGTGCCAAAAATACCGTCCACGCCCGCCTCGAGTTCCCTCGCCGTCAGGAGAAACGTTTCATTCAGCGAGTCGTCGGGGTCCACATGCCACGTCGTCTCGATCGAACCGTTGACTAAACCGTCCAGGTCACCTTCGCCGCCATCGGTGACATAAAAGGGCTCGTGGCCGGCGCCGGAGTTGTCGCCGAGAACGTCATCCAAGGTACCAAATGTGCCATCCGCACCCGGATCCGTGACGTGCTGAACGTGAAACTCAATGCTTCCGCCTTCGCTCACGCCTTCGACTGTAAACGTCGCAAATTCACCTGGGGCGTAATCTGCTTTGTCCGTCCACACGATAAGGTCAAAAATATTGTTCTCTCCAGCCATGGTCCCTGCTCCCCTTTCATTTGGGTTTATTTTTAATTCCGGAAGGAAAAAGACGGCTACGCTACATTGCTAAACAATAGCGTTGTTGCCTCCTTCCCCGCACGTTTTCGATAAATGTTAGAGCTTCTCTCAATTAAGTAACAACACTCCCACGAGTGTTTTTACTTAATTTAACGATTCACTTCTCCGTGGCGATCGCGCGCGCCTTAACGACAGTGCTTGGCCATTTCGTTGATTTAACTGTCATCACTTCCG
>CALZGZ010000031.1 GCA_945787105.1 uncultured Gammaproteobacteria bacterium | reverse complement strand
GCAGTTTAATGTAACTGATCTATTTCGATGTCGTCAGTAATAGGTGAGTAGACCGTCGCCAAATTTATGCACAGATAAGTAAACTGTCCCCAGAACTGGGAACTGGGGGGCAGCAGTCGGAACCCCATGAGCGTGTCCGGTTCAACACAACGGGGCTCTAAAGGCACCCGGCCACGGACCGGGTTCTGCAGAACCAGGTGGACACTTCGTTACCGGCGCCGCATGAAGAGCGCTAGTGCGTATATCCAACTCCTTGACTGGGTATTTTTTCCAGAGTAGGTTCACGACTCTGACATTGAGGATTCGGCTATGAGATTGTTGGCGAAATCCATTTTTGGACTGTGGTTGCTTTTGTCCTGGATGCTTATGCCGCCCGCGGCGGCACAGCAGACGGCGTCAAGCGGTGCTGTGATAACCGGGCTTGTGGGTTCAGCGAGCCACCGCGCCGTGGCAACCGACAAGCCGAGCGCACTGCAACCATTTCAGCAACTTTTCACCGACGACCTGGTGGAACTGAGTTCGGGGTCTGTTGCCACCATTGTCTTTTTCTCCGGCAGAAAAGAGACGTGGGAAGGCCCGGTGAAGCTGCGCATTCTGGAAAACAACAGCAAACCCTTGGATGACCCCATCGCCAAGCCGCTGCGCGAGGAAATTCCATCGGATGTGCAACAGGATCTGCAGAGCTTGCCGGAAGTGATGGGCAATTCCCGTGCCGCAGTGACGATCGTGCTGGCCCCCAACCCACCCGGCATGCCGGTACAGATGGACTGCCGGAATTGGCAGCGCCTGGAGCTGACCGCCGCAGAACAGAGCGTTTTGCAGACAGCGCGGATAAAGTATGAAACGATGCGCAACCAGACTGCGGACTACGATCATACACCTGAGGCGTATCTAATTTCGGTACTGGCACAGTATGACCAATTCGACGAGATTGCCCCGCTACTCGATACACTGCAGAGCCGCTATCCCGGAACTAGCCTGCTCCAGACTTTCAGGGATCGGGTTGCGCGTTGCAAGCCGTATTTACAGCCTGCGGGATAGCGTTTTTCCGGTATTTCAACAACCGTTCGTATAGGCAACAACCGGTGCTTAACAAGGACCCGTCGTGTACACCCCCAGACCACCTCGCTGAACCTGCGTTGTGACGCCCCCCATCAACACGTATCAACAGGTCCGGTGACAGCCGGTCGGTGGGCGCGAGTGCACAGACAAACCTTACCGCATTGGCACACACCATCGAAACGCAAGTTCGCAAAGGTGAACAATTGGGTTCTCGGCGTGTTCGTTTGCACGGCGCTGACAATCAGTGGATGCGGCTCTCTGCAGCCCGTATCGTTGACGGCGCAGTTACAGGATCTGCATCGACAAGGCGCGTACGAATTTGAGAATGCCGAGTACGAACGGGCCGTGGAGACATGGCAACAGGGCTTGGAACTCGCGCGCACCCGGGGGGCTACGCGATTCGTTGGCACCTTCCTGACGAATCTCGGAGTGGGCTACGCGAATGCGGGCCGTTACGAGAAAGCGTTGTCGACGCAAATCGAAGCCCTAGCTATCAAGCGCCAGCTTGGGGACCGCCGAGGCGAAGCCGTCAATCTGACCAACATCGGAGACGTGTACTGGAGTCTTGGCCAATATTCGAGCGCTCTGCGCCACTTTCAGTCTGCGCTGACGATCCATCGCCGTATCCAGCAACGTGATGGTGTAGCGGCCAATCTTAACAACATCGGGGCGGTCAACGCCCAGCTTGGCAATAACCACGAAGCCATTGCGTACAGCCGACAAGCCCTGCGAATCAGCCGCGCCCTTCGTGATGACTCCGGTGAAAGCGCCAACCTAAATAACATCGGCGTTTTGCAAAGGAATCTCGGCGACAACGAATTGGCGGCGGCCAGCTTTGCCAACGCCATGGAGATTGCTGTTGCCGTGGGTGACCGGCGCGGACAGGCGAACAGCCTCGGGAACCTGGGCCTGGTACACAGTGAACAAGGACGTCTTGCATCGGGCCGCGAAGCGCTCACCAGCAGCGAGGCCATTCTCGCGGAACTCGGAGCGATAGATTTGCTTTGGAAAGTTCAACGTGGACTGGGGCGTGTCGAGGTCCAGTCGGGAGACGATAGGGCTGCGGTCAACCACTACGAGCGCGCTCTGGAACATGTGGAACAGCTCCGTGCAGGGATCGAAGACAAAACGAGTCAAACGACTTTCATCCAAGGCAAACTGATCGTATACGATGAACTCATTGCTCTTTATCGAAATCTCCACCGCCGTTACCCCAACGAAGGGTTTGATCTGAAAGCGCTGCAAATATTCGAGCGCAAACAGGGTCGAGTCTTTCTGGAGGAAATAGGGAAGAGCGGTGCCCGGCGTTTTCGCGGGCTACCGGAAGATGTGCAACAGCGTGAAGTTGAGTTAGACCGGCTGCTACAGCGAACCCGCGGCGAGCTGGTCTATCAGCGCTCCCAAGGACGTTCGGCGCCGGACCTGGAACGAAAGCTGGACGAGTTGCGGACCGAGGAACATGCGCTGCGACAGAAGCTGCAGAACAAGTATCCGGATTATTTTGCCTTGAAATACCCCTTGCCGGCCTCGGTGCAGACTTTGCAAAGTCTATTGGCTACGAACGAGGTGTTGTTGGTGTATCACGTCATGCCTGAGGACACCTTTGTATGGCTGATCACGTCCGACGGTCATTGGTTCCATGAGTTGGGCCTGGGCCAGAAAGACTTGGAGCAACGGGTAAACGACCTGCGTGGCATCACCGAGGTCCTGATATCGGCCATTCAGCGTCGCGAGCCTATGTATCGACTGCGGCGCATCGCCCAACGCACCCATGGCGCCTGGGACCACGCTGCACGGACCCTATACCAGATACTTTTGCCGTCGAAATTGCGAGAACGGCTCTCTCCAGGTCAGCTGTTGTATGTTGTCCCTACCGGTCCCCTATATGGATTACCTTTCGGCACGCTGGTATCGTCACGTGACGGCCGCCCCGCGCGCTATCTGGTCAGCGACCATCCTGTGGCTTACCTTTCATCTTCGTCGCTCTTGCGAATTATTCGCCAAGCATCGAAACGCCGCAGTGAGTCGCCTCGTTTTCCGCTTCTCGCTTTCGCAGACCCCGTGTACGACGATAATGCCGATGTAGCGACCGGAAATCTTTGGATAAAGAAACAAACACAATCCTACCTGCAGTATCTGGGGGGGAGTTTCTCCCGCATACCACATAGCGCGGACAACGCACGGGCGCTGGGCCGGTTGTTGCGCGCACCCATCGCCAGTGGACCGCTGCAGCTGGGCGAACGTGCCACGCGTAGCCGCGTCTTGGAACTAAATGACGAATCGTTACTCGATGATTACCGTTATGTATTTTTCGGCGTACACGGTGTACTTCCTGGAGAAGTGAATCGTATCGTGCAACCCGCCCTTGTGCTCTCGCATCCGGAGCAAGAAGGGTATTTGACCATGGGTGACGTATTCGGTCTTGCACTCAATGCCGACCTCGTTACGCTGTCGGCCTGTAACACGGCGCGTGGAGAGGCTGTCCGCGGAGACGGGATAAGAGGACTGACGCGCGCCTTTATGTATGCCGGAACGCAGTCGGTGGGGGCCACCTTGTGGGCGGTGGAAGCGCAATCGGTACAGCTTGTATCCGAAGGTTTACACGCAGGCCTGGTAGCTGGACTGGAACGGGCTGAAGCGCTGCGACGAATCAAGCTACGCATGTTGCAGGGAGACATCCGCACCGACGCGGCCGGGCTCTATCAGCATCCGTATTTCTGGGCGCCACTGGTACTCTTCGGCGAAGGGGCATAGATACATTGGGGAGTATAATAAGGCGGGCTCGCGTCGCTGTCTTTGGAGCACTCTGATCAGTCCATGTTGTATGTGTCGCAGCGCGGAAGGCAAAGACCGTGATTCTCGTTCTCCGGCATGGTCCAAACGCGGCCGCCCGTCATTGCAACTGGCGGTACGCCTCTAGACGGTGGATACCGCTTCAATTGACCAGAGGGTCTCCGACAACACGCGCATCGGTGGTCGCGGACGCTGGCAGTCTTCAGGAAGTGTCACCGACATCACTCGTTCACTATGACGACTGGAGGGGAACGGCATGGCAAAGTATGAATTCTCGACCTGCTGGCGTCTGACGGCGCCACCGCAAGCAGTCTGGGACGCAATTTACGACACCGCAAACTGGCCAAAGTGGTGGCATTTCGTAGAAGAAGCGACGGAACTCAAAGCGGGTGATGCGAACGGAGTCGGCTCGGTATGGCGCTATGTTTGGCGTACCCGTTTGTGGTACAAAATTCGATTCGATATGCGCACCACGCGGGTCGAACCGCTGGTGGCTCTGGAAGGCTTCGCCACTGGCAAGGTTTCGGGCCAGGGACGATGGGCTTTCTCCGTCGAAAACGACGTCAGCGTCGTTCGCTACGACTGGTACATCCAAACGAATGTGTGGTGGATGAATCTGTTTGCACCCCTGTTGCGTCCGTTTTTCAACTGGAATCACGACGCGGTGATGCGTGACGGGGGTGAGGGCCTCGCGAAATTGCTCGGCGCCGAGCTGCTGCACTGAAACCTGGCGCTGAACTGCGTACGGCTTCAAAGAAGCCGATGATCCGCTTTTTTCTTGGTGCAGTGCGCCACTTCCGACAGACTGTTACGCGGAGACTGCGCCGACAGCGCGGTACTTGACCAGCGCCTCCAGTGGCAGATACTGGGAGTAGTAGAAATTGGTGTAATAGTAATCGGGGGGCAGGATAACATAGTAACACTGCTTTTCATCCCAAAGCCCTTGCGGGTTCTGTTTGGATACGATGTACTCTATCCCCCGCCGCACTGCCTCGCTGTGCCCTTGTCCCGCGTCGATCAGTGCCGATACCACAGCACCGGTGATGATCGATTGACTCGGTCCCACGCCTGCCTTGTTCTCCGGGTCCGAGTACGATTCGATCGATTCTCCCCATCCACCGTCGTCGTTTTGCCGCGACAGCATCCATCGCGCGGCCTTTTGCACGTATGGCGTGGCCATGTCCTCACCGACTGCTTTCAGCCCGGTCAGGACACAACCACTCGCCATCAGAAAGTTGACCTCCCACCGCCCCCACCACGCGCCGTTCGACCATTGCTGGGATTTGAGAAAGCGAATGGCCTCACGCACCTCATCGCTGTCGCTATCGTGGCCCATGTGCGCCAGCCCACAAAGCACGCGGCCGGTCAGGCCCTCAGTGGCGGGATCCGCCAACGTCGCTGGGGGGTTGAGAAACAGGCGCAGCATGGTCATCAAGTTGGCCTTGGGAAAGGCCAGTGGCTTTTCGTACATCGGTCCCGGCGGCTTGGAGGTCTGCCCGTGCGCGAACGCAGGCCAGCCGCCGTCCGCGTTCTGCATACCCAGTTCCCAGGCAATTCCGCGTTGGGCTGCGCCACGGGCGTGCTGTTCGGGGATTGTGCCGGTCTCGAGCGCGAGCCCCAAGGTCCACAGCACGGCGCCGGTGGTATCGGCGTCGCAACAAAGTTTGTTGTCGGAGTAGTAGTTCCAACCACCGGTGCGCGGCTGTCCGCGGTCCGGATTCTGCCAGTCCGCGGGCATCGGCATGTCGCTTTGCTGTTGCAGCAGATACTCCAGGCCACGCTGAATCGATTGTGCTTCTTCGTCCTGCGATCCCGCTAGCATCAATGCCCGTGTCACCAAGGCGGTGTTCCAAATGACGCCCAGGGTAGGCATCACTTCGAGACCGCTATCGCGGTATGTCTTCCATTTCTTGAGATACTGCAAAGCATTGCGAAGCCGCGGATCGGTTCGCGGCACGCCCAGAAAATGAAAGCACAGAATACCCGCGAGCGTCGGCATAATTACGCCCGCCCAATTTCCTTCCGGGTTCTGGTGCGTCGTCAGATACCGAAATACGCGCCAGTTCTCGAGCGCGCGCAGGGGATGCCGCCAGGGATTGGTGCGGCCCGCGCCGACCTGCAGGCCCCGAACGATCATGGAGTTTTGATTGGCGATCAGCACCATCGCCAACCCAAAGCGCCTGCCGAGCATGCGGTCCACGCCTGGAATGAGCTTGAAAAGCAGTTGCGGCTTGTCAAGCGTCAATGGATCCACGATCCCAGCCAGGGCGAGGTAGATTCGGGTTTGCGGATCCATGACCCCTGGCCCGAATCCACCATTTTGGTCTAGGAATGCCTTGGCCCTTTGCATGGCCTCCGGCACCAGATCCTCGGCGTGAGTCGCCACGAATGCCGCGTATACCATTCCCGTAGCGCCCAGTTGGCCGCGTTCGGCGAACGGGTACGATGGGAACGAACCGTCGTCCAGTTGCGTAGTGCACATCCAGCGCACAGCCTCGCGGGCGTCGTGCTCCTCGAGGACACCGACGTAATGTTCGACGACCAGCGTCATCGCGGTATACATGGGACCCGCGAAATTGGTCCCCGGCCAGGAACCGTCGCCCTGCTGCTGATCCTTAAGGGCCGCGACGGCCTTATCGATCGCATCATTGCATGATACTTCCATCGCCATCCTCCTGTATGTTCAGTACTGCGGACCCGTCAAGCTGCAGCAGGTCTGTCAGCCCGGGATTTGCCAATTGCTACCGCCATGCTACAACTCAACCGAAACCTGAGCCCAGTAGATCCTGCCCGCGCGGGGGAAATCATCCGGGTAGGTGCCTTGGGGAGCCGGATCCTTTACCGACTCATCGAACAGGTTCTGCGCGCCGAATCGAAACGTCACGCCGTCGAAACCCGCATCGAAGACGCTTGCGGTTACGCTGGCAATCGACAAGCTGTCCAGGTCTTCGCGCGCATCGGTCGGCGCACGATGGCGGTCGTCTATGAATCGATAACGGAAATTTAGGGAAAAGTGGGGGGTGGGTTGATAGATCAAACCGAGATTCGCGATCCAATCCGCGCTGCCCTCCAACGGCTGGCCCGTTGCATCATCCTCCGTATCAGCATAGGAGGCGTTCGCTTCAACCTTGAAGCTGTTGCTGATCTGTCGTTCCAGCTCCAAGTCCACCCCGTTCACGGTCGCATTGCTGGCATTCCCGAATTGGCCACCTTGGGAAACGATCAGGTCCTCGAAGTCCGAATGGAACACCGTCGTGCGCAGTACAGTGTCCGGTGTCTTGTAGATGTAGCTCAGTTCCGTGGTTTTCACGGTTTCCGGGTCGATGTCCGAATTGCCCAACGCGACCGTAGCCGTCGAATACAACTCTACGAAGGTGGGAGGCCGGAACGCCTCGGCATATTGGGCTTTGATGATATGTCGTTCATGGGGCTGGTAAACCGCAGCCACGCGGGGAGTTAACGAATCGCCGACATCGCTGTAGTGGTCGAAGCGCGCGCCGGCCGTTACCGCCAGCTGATCGTTAAATTCGATCTGATCCTGAATGAACAAGCTGGAGATATTTCGCCCCCTGTCGTCCAGATCTCCGACGAACCGCTGTGACTCGGGCAGGGGAGCGGGAAAAGGCGTGCCCGGAATCAAATTGTTCGGGTCGAAGTTTTGCTCGTTGTAGTCGTTGAAGCTGTCGATATCTGCGTATTCGGCGCCGATTAACCAGGTTTGCTTTTCGAGTCCATTCCACACCAGCTCAGCGCCGGCATAAAGCTTTCGCTCCTCGTGATTGGTGGTGGCGGTCTGTCCGTCGGAATAGATACCCAAAAAGCCCGGTGGTGAGATTACTACGTCCTCGAAGCGGTTGCGGAATTCCTGCCAGCCGATCTTGACGCGCGTCTCGCTCGCGGGCGTGGGATTCAACACCTGCTTCGCCTCCGCCGTCCACCACCGGTTGGTAAACACGATCCGGTCCCCCGGAAGGGGTAGGAACAAGGCGCCGAAATGATCGCCCTGACCGCTGTCGAGATATTGGGCGAGAAACGAGAGACTGCCGTAGTCGGCTTGAAACACAACGGTGGCGTCATCGCGCGCTTCGTTCGTAGGTCCCGGCGCATTGGATATTAAACCCTGGCCGAACGCATACAAGGCATCCTTACCGGCGATTACGTCGGGACCGTCGGTCTCCCACCCGGATACGTTGAGACTGAAACTAGCTCCTCCCGGTGTGATGTAACTCCACAAGCCACCCCCGGTGATGGTTTCCCAGCTGTCGTACCGCAGGAACACATGCCGGCCGTCGTTTCGAGTAATGACATTAATAACGCCGAGAAACGCATACTCGCCGTACACCGCTGACCCCGGCCCACGGATGATCTCGATCCGGTCAATCTGCCCAATCGGTATCTCGAACAAAGTCGACCCGGTGGCGCTCTGGCTCGAATTGATCGATACGCCGTTAATCAGCACCTTGAGTTTGCCTGTCGCCCCGGAGAGGATACCGCCGAAACCTCGTATCACCGGTTGCCGAATACCGAGGTTGTCGATTGGCACATCCAGCCCCGCGACAAGATTTAAGGCCTCGCTCACCGTACGTACCCCGCGCGCCTCCATATCCGCACGCCGTAAAACCTGCACTAATCCCGGGGCATAGTCGGCGTCCTGTACCACCGCCTTGGTCGCGATGTCGGTCTCCAGGAGTTGAATGACCGTCAACAAAGACTCCGCCTCGCCAGGCGATTGGTCCAGAACCACCGGTGCGCTCCGTTCGTCTCCCGCCGCGGGGCCGGCAACTAATTCCGTGGCGAACCACACGCCGATCACACTCATCAAAACCCGGGCCCGAAGTCCCATTACTTGAATAGCCCCCAGCTGCCGCTCAGGCTGGGCGGTATCTTGAAGTGCCCCCCCTTGACTGGGTTCTGCTCGTCGATCAAACCCTGCAATAGGTGAAGATTAAATTTCTCGACCAGCCAGCGGAACGCGCGTGAATGCACTTCGCGTTCCGCCTGCCAACGCGCGAGACCCAGAAAGAAGTGAAACGGTAAGTGGGGTGCGCTTCGTTTCACTTCCAGGATATCGGCAATGTGATGATCGACGAGATACCGGATTAGCACCTCAGGGAAGCGACGCGCAAATCTGGCCACGAGCAGATGTCTGAGATATTCGATAATCGCGACAGTGAGGTCCCGCCCGGCCGGCGATGCCGCCACCTGGTGATCCAAAATCGCTTGCTCCAAGGCACTGGCATCCGCCACGTCCTCGGGTAGCAGGTCGGCCTGCAGCCCAATAAGGTGGCCCACGACTTTCCATAGGTGCAGGTAGGCTTCCTCCTGCGCCCGGGTCAGCGGTACGTGAAGAAGACGCAAGCCCTCGATGATCGCTATTGAAAAGGACATGAGCGTGCCAGCCATATCTTCCTGATTGATGGGCTCTCCGAGCGTTGCACTGTCCCACTCGTGCTGGCCAATAAAGTGCCGAATCGCCGCATGTATCAAGCGAATCTTCTGCACCGCTACGATTGCTTGCCCCCCAGGTTCGAAGCCGTCACGTTCTAGCACGCACATCATAAACTGGGCCGTTTCCATGATGCGTCGGTTCAATACTCGGTATTTGTCCCACTCCGGATGATTCAATCGCCCGGTTCGAACCAGGACTTCGGCACCGTGCGCACACGCGTAGCACAGAGGCAGCGAGCGGCAAAACAAAATCCACACGATCTCAGGGCCGAAATCGGCGAACACTTCGGCGCCGATGCGTAGTTTTCCAGGATCCGCCCAGTCAGGGAGGTGCTTGGTTTTTTCGAAAAAGGTTTTGACCGACGGGGGCAGATCCTGTGGGATCGGGTCTTGATTCTCGATGAGCAGGTTTAATACGTCTTGAACCGCCTTTTCCCGATCTACACCGTCCGACAATATCGACAACACGGCCTCATCGGCGTCCTGATCGGTCTGTTGGCGCTTCGACTGGAGGAAATCGACAGACCAGCGGGTATTCTTGTGAATGTTCACTAGCCGCTCTCCGTTTTGAGTTATTGAATTCGAACGCCGTGGACGCCAACGCGACGCTCACGCATATCGTGGTTCTGGTAGTTCAACTTTCTCGCCCTCGCTTATAGCACAGAACAAAAGTGTAAAATAGCATGTAACCGGACGAGGGAGCATCGACATCTACAGCAAACGTCACTTCGTTATTGCCGTGATTATCGCGGCGGGGATTGTGTCGCTGACTGAGTACGTTCATCGCCGCGACGGTTTTCACTCCCTCGATTACGGCTACTATGATTTGTGGCACCGGTTGCTGCCGAACCGGTACGCGCCGCACCATACGGTTTTCATTACCGTCGACGACGAGACACTGCGAACTCACCCGGGAGAACCCCTCGCGTTTTGGAGCCCCCACTACGCCCGCGCCATTGAAGTGTTGCGGGCCGCAGGGGCGCGTGTGGTCGGCATCGACTTCCTGTTTGCAGTCAGCGCGGAGTCGTGGATGCGCAAACTCGGAGCCGGTATGCAGTTCAACACGAACCACGATCGATCGTTTCGCGAACAGCTGCATTCGGGCGACGTCGTGCTGGCGGCGGTCATCGATGTGTCGGGGCGTCCCCAACTGCCGATTATGGATTATCGGGCGGTGCTGCCTGACTTCCCCCGCCTCGACAATCACATCGGCCTAGTGAACGTTCCTGTCGATCGGGACGGGGTCACGCGATCCTTCGCGGTGACGCCCTACCGCGTCGATCCATCGCCCGGCGATGCCGCGCCGCCGCTGCTCAATTTCGCTCCACTCCTTGCATTCAAGGCCTCCAATAGAGAGCCGAACCGGCACTCTTCGCGCCCGGGGGACCAGAGATGGACGGTGTCCCCAGCACAGCAACCAATCGGATTCGCGGGTCCGCCGGGCACCATCCCGCGTATATCCCTGCACACACTGCTGGAACCCGAGGCGATTCGAAATCCACTGCTCGCGCAGGTGCGCGACAAGGTCGCCATCATCGGCATGGATCATGCGTCCAATCAGGATGTACACGTCACGCCTTACTTTGGCCGCCTGTTTACTGCGCAAAGTAGGTTCATGAACGGGGCAGAGCTGCACGCCAATATCGTGGAAACGCTGCTCGGAAACACTGCAATCCAGCCCGTAGCCGAAAGTGTTCGCATGCTCTACGTGACGATTCTGCTCGTGTTCTCATTAATAATCTTTCAACGTACGCACCCCTTGCGAGGTATTGCCATAGCGACAGGATTTATAGCTCTGTCGGCGCTTATGGGCCTGGTCACCTTTGTCAACGGATGGCATCTGCCTGCAGGTCAGGCACATGGCGCGATTGCCCTGGGATTCCTCGTCACCTTGGGGTTGCGACTCACGTACGAGGAACGCGAACGCACCAGGATACGGGAGCTGTTTAGCCGTCACGTGTCGGAAGACATCGTGAAGGTGCTACTCACCAATGACGATAGGCCTGACCTTCTGGGTGAGGAAACCGAAGTCACGGCCTTGTTTACCGACATCCGTCGTTTCAGCGTATACAGCGAGCATCTTGGAGCAAAGAAGACGGTCGGCTTGTTGAATGACCACTGGGGTCGCATTTGTGAGCCGATACTTGCAAACGGCGGAACTATTTTTAGATTGTCAGGGGACGAGATGTTCGCGGTGTTCGGAGCGCCAGTGGCGCACCGGGATCACGCCTACCGTGCGATCTGTGCCGCGCTGCAGATACAGGCTATCACCGAAGCCTATTCCAGCCGTTCGAAAGAGGACTTCCGGAACCAGGGCTTACCACCGTTTGCTATCGGCGTTGGGGTGCATACAGGTAAGGCAGTAGTAGGAACCGTAGGATTCTCCGGGCACACCGAGTACACCGCTGTTGGTGAAACCATAAATACCGCGTCACGCCTCGAGGGTCTCAACAAGAGTTTAGGTTGGCGCGTCATCGCAAGTCAGAAAACCTTGAACGCCGCTGGCTCAGCGATAATCGTGGGCCACCAGAGCATAGTCGAAGTCGAGGGACGCAAACAGCCCATTCAAGTTTTCGAAATCAAGGGGGTGCGGGAATACCAGGTAGCCCGCGAGCCTGCGTAAAACAATTCCACCCCAGTGGATCACGGCAATCGTACCCTAGCCCGTATATTGAACCAAGACGCCCCGCCTCTATTCTTGCCAAGCAACTTGGAGAATCGAATGTCGCCATTTCATGGAAGAGACGCTGCAGGTGTCTTGAGCGCAAAGCATGAATAGAGGCGGGGCTTCCCGGCGTTAGCTCGGACTCGAACGCCTGAACTTGCGCTTCACTCAACGCATGTTTACGGCTATGCATTTCGCTCCAGCGCGGCTTCGAGCCGCCCGACCCTGCGACTACGCCCAGGACAAGTCCCCTCGCCGTTGTGCGGAATCCTTGGTGTAATACGCGGGCACCTTGACATGCGCGGATCAGGCAGCGGACTCGGTGGCGTTCACGTAATGAGTGTGCAACAGTTCGGAGATTTGTTCCACGGGTAAGGGTTTGCTGAAGACGAACCCTTGAAACTGAGCACAATTGACATCACGCAGAAACGCTCTCTGCGTTTCGGTTTCGACGCCCTCTGCGACAACACGCAGCCCCAGAGATTGGGACAAGGATACGATAGCGGAAACGATCAGCTGTCCCTGTTGATCCGGCAGCGAATCGGTGAGAAAAGCACGATCGAGTTTGAGTGAATCGACGTTTAGGTCTTTGAGACAGCTCAATGATGAGTAACCGGTACCAAAGTCATCGACTGCGAATCGGATGCCCACGTCACGCAACCGGTTCATGTTACTCACCGCGAGATCGATATCTTCCATAACCGTTGTTTCCGTGATTTCAAGTTCGAGTTGATTGCCGGGCAGGCCGGTTTCCTTGAGTATCGCCATCACCCTGTCAGCGAGATCTTTTTGTCGAATTTGGATGCCAGACAGGTTTACGCCGATGATGATGTCGGAGAAACCGTGATCCCGCCACTCTCGCCCCTGTTGACATGCCGAGCGGAGCACCCATTCTCCAATCTTGCTAATGAGGCCGGTGCTCTCGGCGATGGGAATAAATTCAGCGGGGGGAATCGAGCCGAGCTTCGGGTGCTGCCAGCGCAATAACGCCTCCAACCCGCGTATCTGCATCGTCTTGATGTCGACTTGCGGTTGATAATGTATCGCCAGTTCACCGCTCTCCAGCGCTTTATGCAGTTGTGTTTCCAGCCAAAGTTGGCGGTATGCGGACTTATTGATATCGGGAGAAAAGAAGCGCAGATTATTGCGACCGAATCGATGTTTGGCGTCGTTGCGCGCAGCACTTGCGTTCTGCAGCAACGCCTCCGCGCTAAAAGCATCGTGGGGGTACACACTGATGCCGGCGCTGCAGGTAACGAAGATCTCGTGTCCGTCGATTTCTATCCTTTGCGATAAGCTCTCGAATATTCTTTTTACAATCCAGGTAACGAGCTCGACGTCGGTTAAGTCGGTCACCAGGATGCCAAACTCATCGCTGCCGATCCTGGAAATGCTGGAGTCTTCACTCTCGCCCCCGCAGAACGCCACGGTGTCGCCGGAGCGCAGAATTTGTACCAGCCGTTCCGCTATCGTTTTTAGCAATTGATCGCCAACGACATGACCCAGGGCGTCATTCACGCGCTTGAAGGCATCTATATCGAGGGAAATGAGTGCCACCACGCCGTCTTGGCGCGAGGTGCGCGCCAAGGCTTGATGGATTCTATCGGCGAACAGGAGGCGGTTCGGTAAACCCGTTAGCTTGTCAATGCCCTGACCTCGCGCGGTCAAGTGCTTACTGACGCCGAGCTCACTTTCCAACTCTGCGATGCGTTCTTCAAAGTAGTTGAGCTTATTGTCACCCGTCGAACCTTTCACGGCGTCGGCAAGGATATCGTTATCGGGCATTGAATTAGTTTCAGATCCTGCATCGGTAGCGGGATCTTCCGAAGTAAGACTGGGCTGCCACGTGATTACGCGGTTGCGTCCGGCTTCCTTCGCTGCGTAGAGCGCCTTGTCAGCCCGATTGACGAGGTCGGGTGCGTCCGATGTGTCCGCCGTCGATAGGGCGGCAACGCCAAAGCTTGCAGTCACCCGCATCGAGGACGTAAATCGTATGCGCGATCCCTCTGCGATTGCGCTACGTAGGTGTTCCGCGATCTCGACACCGCCCGTGATGCTCGTTTCCGGCAAAACGATACAGAATTCCTCGCCCCCGTATCGGCCTACCAGATCGCCGGGCCGCGCATTAGAGCGCAAGAACTCGGCAGCGATCTGTAGCACCTTGTCGCCAGTGATGTGTCCGAATCGGTCATTGATCGATTTGAAATGGTCGAGATCCACCATTATGCACACCAGGTCGGTGTTCATTTGGATAGCGCTATTAACTGCCATTTCATACTTGTCCAAAAACGCCCGCCGGTTCAGGCATCCAGTGAGCGGATCTCGGGTCGCGAGATATTCGAGTTCCAGGGTCTTATTGCGCAAGTCTTCTTCCGAGCGGCGTAAATGCCCCAAAGTCTCTTTCAGCTCGGTGTGTTTCTTCTCTAATGCGGTCATGTCGTTGAAGGTGGCCAGTACCCCACGGCTGACGTCATTGCTATCAAAGATCGGCGCGGTGTTGACCATGAACATCCGGCTGCTGTGTTGATCCGATTCGAATACGAGCGGGATACCAGTTTGTGTTTCTTGCTCCCGCAAGCTACGTTGCCAGGGAAACTCGGATTGTCCCCCCAGTCGGTCGGTATCCCAACCCAGGCCGGACGCCTTTAAACCGACCAGCGCCTTGGCAGGTCGTTGTACCTTCTCGGCAAAGGCATCGTTGGCGAGGATGATGTGCTCCTTCTCGTCCATGAGCAGCAGGCCTTCGGCCAAAGCGTTAAACGCGGATCGGACCCGCTCCGGAATAGCAGACCCGGGATCGAGTTCCCGCAGTGCTTTCTTGATGAATACCCAATAAATAAAGAAACCGAATCCGCCCACGAACAGCATGAGTCCGATCGCCGACTGGGTTATCGAGTCGAGAAGCGATCCGGTCAACGGTGTGAAGGCTATTTCAACCGTTCCCCAGCGGGTGTTGTCGCTGAAAATGGGAACCTGGACCCGGTCCGCGGTGGATAAGTCCTGCGGCAGCTCCTCATCCCAGTTCTCGGCGTGATTACCCACCTCGGCCAGAAGCCCACCGGTCGGGTCCCGTACCGCCACCGACAATACATCGGCATTGCGCTCCACCATGGCGTTTAACGCGGTTTCAACAGAATCCACACCCGTCCCGCCAGCGACCGAAGAGATATGGATGGCAAGATATTCACAAAATTTCCGCCGCCCCTCTATCAGCCCGCTGCGCTCGTCCGGCGTCAAGCCGGCGAGATCACCGAGCAGAAATAGACCGTTGGTGAGTAAGACCAACGCGAGACTGATCCTAATCGTAGGACTTAATTTGTTAAGGGCTCTAAATTTCATGCGGGCTCTAAGGTCAATGATTGTGGCTGCTTTTGTGGCTCCGGCGATTCGAATAATCTGTCTATTCTGTTATCGGCGGACTGTGCCGAGGCTTGGTCTTCCTCGCCTTCATCTTCCTCAGATGTTGGTTTGGTTTTGAATAACACCGGCAATGGGTCGAATTGCCGCCACAACGGCGTCGTTGACAACAGGGCCGCAGCGAGGGAGCCCGATTTGAGCACCCAACTCACATAGCCGGCGGAAAGGACCACGGTGACGCCGAAGGTGGCAGAGACTT
>CALZGZ010000030.1 GCA_945787105.1 uncultured Gammaproteobacteria bacterium | reverse complement strand
GCCAATGTCCTGGTCGCCATCTTTGCAGAGAAAGACTCTCACGCCGTTTATTTTCTTCACAAGCAGGACATCACACGTTTCGATGTCGTCAATTACATCGCCCACGGAATATCGAAAGTGAGTGAATTGGGAGCCGGATTGCCGGCTCCAGACGATATGGACGATGCCGGCGAAGAAGAGGCCACGCAAAGTCCGTTACAGGCTTACGCGGTCAATCTCAACGAACAAGCGCGCCGCGGGCGTATCGACCCGTTGATTGGGCGTGAACGGGAAATTGAACGCACGATTCAAATCTTGAGCCGGCGTCGCAAAAATAACCCGCTTTACGTTGGCGAGGCCGGTGTAGGTAAGACTGCCATCGCGGAAGGCCTGGCGAAGAAGATTGTGGATGGCGAGGTGCCGGAGGTGGTGGCTGACAGCACCATTCACGCTTTGGATATGGGCGCGTTGTTGGCCGGCACCAAGTATCGCGGTGATTTCGAACAGCGCCTCAAGGCGGTATTGGCGGAACTCGACCAGACCGAACACGCGATCTTGTTTATCGACGAGATTCACACCGTGATTGGCGCCGGCGCGGCTTCGGGTGGCGCGATGGATGCATCTAATCTGTTAAAGCCGGTGCTGCAGTCCGGGGCGCTACGCTGCATCGGATCTACGACCTATCAAGAATATCGTGGAATCTTCGAGAAAGATCGTGCATTGTCGCGCCGTTTTCAGAAGATCGACGTCATCGAACCCTCGGTGGAAGAGACGGTGCAGATTCTGCGTGGGCTTAAGATCCATTTTGAAGAGCACCATAAAGTGCGGTACACCCATCAATCGCTGCGCGCAGCGGCGGAGTTGTCGGCACGTTACATCACCGACCGCCATCTTCCCGATAAAGCCATCGATGTCATCGACGAAGCCGGCGCGAGCACCCAACTGATGCCCGCTCACAAGCGAAAGAAGACCATCGGTGTGCACGACGTTGAACGCATCGTTTCCAAGATTGCGCGAATTCCACCCAAGACGGTGTCGGTGTCTGATGTCGACGCTCTGAAGACCTTAGAGCGTGACTTAAAGACGGTGGTGTTTGGACAAGACGACGCGATCGGGGCGTTGTCGTCTGCGATTAAACTGTCGCGCTCTGGATTGGGTAATCCGGATAAGCCCATCGCATCGTTCCTGTTCTCCGGACCTACCGGGGTCGGCAAGACCGAGGTCACTCGTCAACTCGCGCATGTGCTCGGTATCGAGCTGATCCGTTTTGACATGTCAGAGTACATGGAACGCCATACAGTATCGCGGCTCATCGGTGCGCCACCGGGTTATGTCGGTTTCGATCAGGGGGGATTACTAACCGATGAGATCACCAAACATCCGCATTCGGTGCTACTGCTCGACGAAATCGAAAAAGCGCATCAGGACGTGTACAACCTGTTGTTGCAGGTGTTGGATTATGGAACACTGACCGACAACAATGGCCGCAAAGCGGATTTCCGCAACGTCATCGTGATTATGACCACGAACGCCGGCGCAGAGCGTATGGCCCGCAGCTCGATGGGTTTTACCCATCAAGATCATTCCACCGACGACATCGAAGAGATCAAGCGTATGTTTACGCCGGAATTCCGCAACCGCTTGGATGCCATCATACACTTCAAGTCATTGGATGAGGAAACCATTGACCATGTCGTCAACAAGTTCATCATGACGGTGGAACATCAGTTGGCTGAAAAACATGTCACTCTCGATGTTGATAAAAAAGCACGACGGTGGCTGGCCAAACATGGACATGACCCGGCACTGGGAGCGCGGCCGATGGAGCGCTTGATCCAAGATAAAATCAAACGGGCGCTAGCGGATGAGTTGCTGTTCGGTGGGCTGACCAAAGGGGGCGAGGTCCGTGTCTCGGCTGATGACGAGGACTTGATTTTCGATATTCGTCCGACCGCGCGTTAGTGGCTTACCAAACCGCTGAAGATCGCCTGTCACATCGGATCCACCGGTTCACGCCGCCGTTGGATGAAGACTAAACGTTAGGCCAGGCGCTGTTGCCCCCAGGACATGCGCCGTATCAAGCCGTCGATCAAGCTGCACACCACCACCAGTAGCAACGCCCCCGAGACCGCCGCGATGATGGTACTGGTCCATACGGTTGCTAGTTGGGGAATAGCTCCGTCGTAAATCAGGATTGGGTCCGAGTGGCCGGGTTGTGCCGACACCATCAAGTAACCGTTCTCGTGACGAATGCCACTTACCCCCAGGCGTGGTGAAAAACTCTGCAGGTCCAACGGCACCGGTTCAAACATCGGAAATTTCACCAGGATGCGGCGCACGCGATATTCGCCATCGGCCTCCCCCGGATCGAAGCGGATCCCGCGCACTGGCTGATCGGCCAGCGGTAGGTGCAAGGTCTGCCATAAATTGGCTGCAATCGGCGCCACCGCCGTGCGTTCCTCGGAATAGTCTCCGCGATTCTTGAGATAGATCTTGGTGACCGTTTGCTGGGAGGACCACATCTCGACATGGAATTCAATCTTGTCCTCGACCAGGTACGACTGGCGAACGGCGATGAACGTTGTCACTACCAGCAGGCAGATCCATGCCGGCCGAATAACCCGCAACGCCGGGCGACCGTCGCGCACCCATCTGGAGATGCGCTTACCGAGATCGATACCCGGTTTCTCAATCACCAGGTAGGTGGCGATAGCCAGCGCGAAGTTCAACAGGTAACAAACCAGCTGGTAGAGGTGTCCCTCAAGCCCCCAGTCACGCACCAGCTCGATCGTCAGTGGGTGCCACAGGTAGATACCGTACCCGCACACACCCAGCAGTCGCAACCACCGATTCCCGAATATACGGCTCTGAAACCGGCTGACGCTCAACACCAGCAGGAAACACAGGGGATAAAACACCGTGCCGTAAGCATACATTCCCACCTGGCTCTCAACCCCGAAGAATTGACGTAACAGTTCTGTCGACGGCCAATACGTCGACAGCAGTAGGATCATTGTCATTGTCGCGTAGGCTACCACCGTGGCTGACCGACGTGGCACCCGTTCGTAGATATGGACCGCCGCCATACCTAACAGAAACGGGGCGTAAAAATCGTTGCCGCGAAACAGACTCCACGTCCCTTTCTCAAACTGATACCAACTGACTATTGCCAGGAAACACAGGATGATGAAGCGCACGTTCTGTGATCGAATCGGCAGCAGCAGTAACACCAGCACCGGGAGAAACACGTAAAAAACCATCTCCGTGCGAATGGTCCACAGATGTAAATTGCCGCTTAGAAAAAAGGTATGGGCGAGAAACCACACCTGCTTAAAGTCCGGCGACCAGCCCTTGTATAGAAACGCGTAGCTATACAAGAAGATGATATATAAGGGCATGATGCGGAAAACACGCCGCACGAGATAGGCGATAATGGTGGTGGAATTCGTTTCCTGGCTGGAACGCAAAAAACTCGTATACAGCAAAAAGCCGCTCAAAGTGAAGAAGATCCACACGCCGGGGGCGCCAAGCGCGAGACCGGGAATGGTGCGTAGATGCATCGCTAACACCATCAACGCGGCGATGGCGCGTAATCCATCAAAATTGCCGATGAATCGACCGCCAGTGGTTGCGCGGTTGTCGATGATCCAATCGACACCGCGATGAATTTTATTTACAACGTTCTGCAACGGATTGGGGATGCGCTGAAACAACACGCTCTGATTGTGATACCCGATCGCGTAGTGTAACGGCAATAGGCGGTGGTGGAAACATCGGCGCTGCTGCCGGCGCCGTAGGCGTGGAACGCGCCGCGGTGTTAACGATGCCGTCTGAGAACAATATTTAAGTCGCCAGGCGACATGCAAGAGAGGCGATGTAAGCCGGTGTGTGGGTCTTGGTAGTGGTAGCGATACCGCTGCACGGTCGGGTCTTCGATACGGGAGATGACATGCATGGACGCACAAACGTTGCGAACGCATGGATGTGCGCTGTACTCAACCCATAGCTACGGCTATGCATTGCGCTCCCGCGCGGCGCTTGTCCCCGCACAGCAGGGGAACAGCAGGGGAACAGCAGGGGAACAGCAGGGGAACCAGCCGCCTGTCCCGGCGCCATCATCCGGGATCCTTGGTGCACTATGCGGGCTTGTGACCTACAAACCGCTGACGGACGTCAACAACATTGTTGTTACCCGCGAGGGCCGTTTTTCGACGATCTTCACCGGCAGGTTGCCCCGCGACGGCGCCACCCACACGGTGAACGTGCGGTCCGGCCGGTTGTGACGTTGTTGTTCGATACGGATACTATCCAACACGCCGAGCGGCGTCGCGAGCCGTTCCTCGGTGATACTCGAATTAGTAAAATGCCTAATGCGGTTGCCGCCGACGATATGCATCATGCGGTTGATGAAGGTGTGGGGTTTGCCCACCATAAATGCAAACGGGACGCTGCAGTTGTCCACGGTATAGCCGTTCGGCAGCGGGCGTGTGTCACCGCCCTCAAATTGGATCGTTCCCGCGTGCCAATCGAATTTCACGCTATGGCGATAACCACTGCGCCCTTCACGTATTACCTCATAGTTTAGCGTTCGGATCTCATCTGCCTTGACGGAAAAAATACAGCTTTCCTTTAAGTCTCCACCCAATAGAATTGACGCCAGACCTTCCGCCTGGGTGTGGGAATCCACTTGATACATGCCCCCAGCGCGGCGCAATCGAGTGGACAAACTGCCAAGTTCGGCGCTGCCCAGACTGACGCGGTATTGAAGCGTCAATTCTTCCGGCAGCAGGTCACTACGGGCTGATAGCATCGGTATCAGTGCCAAACAAACCACCAAGATATGCGCTCGACGACTAGGCATGTTAGTTACATCATCGGTTCACTGAAGGTGGGAGGTTAGGCCTTGCTCAGAACGCGTCCCACCATCGAGTAACACACGACCCTCACAGATGCGCAGGCGATCTTCCGCGAACCAGCGGATCGCTTGGGGAAGGATACGGTGCTCTTGCTTTAACACCCGTTCAGCCAGGATCTCGGGGGAGTCATGCTCATATATTGGCACTTTTGTTTGAATGATGATAGGACCGGCATCGAGATCAGTGGTCACGAAGTGCACGCTGGCCCCATGTTCACTGGCGCCGTCCGCGAGTGCCCGCGCATGGGTGTTCAACCCACGATACTTGGGCAGTAACGACGGGTGAACGTTGATGATACGCCCCGCGAAGTGACTCACAAACCGCGGACCGAGTACGCGCATGAAGCCGGCGAGCACAGTGAGATCCGGACGGTATTCAGCAACCAGGTTACGCAACTCCAGATCGTAGTCGTTGCGGTTGGCGAATCCCAGGTGGCTCAGGACACGGGTCTCAATTCCCGCCTGTTGGGCTCGTGTCAGACCCAAGGCATCGGCTTCATTGCTGATCACGGCGGCAATCCGTGCCGGCAATTCGCCCTGATCGATAGCGTTGATAATACTCTGCAGATTACTGCCACGGCCTGAGATCAGAACTACGATGGCGATGGTCATGGCCGCACCTCCAAATGGTGGACGATGACCTCCGGCTCGCCCCCAGTGGCTTCCACGTGGCCGATCCGGGTCGGGGTCTCCCCCTGGCTGCGCAGCAATTCCATGGCCACGTCGACATCTGCCTCGCCAATCACCGCAATCATGCCGACGCCGCAATTAAACGTGCGGTACATCTCATCGGTCTCGATATGCGCGGTTTGTTGCAGCCATGCAAAGATCGGTGGCCATGACCAACTGCCGGCATCAATCACCGCTCGGCATCCCGCCGGTAACACCCGGCGCAGGTTACCCGGCACACCGCCGCCAGTGATGTGCGCCAACGCATGGACATCGATGCGACGTAGCAACGCCAACAGCGGTTTGACATAGATTCGAGTCGGCGCAAGGAGCAGGTCGACTAAGCAGTCCGGGCCCAACTGTCGCGAAACGTCGATGTGTCCGTCATCGATGATCTTTCGGATTAACGAGTACCCATTGGAGTGCGGACCCGAGGAAGACAAGCCAATGAGTGCATCCCCGGCAATCACTGCGCGCCCGTCGAGTATCCGGTCCCGCTCCACCGCACCGACGCAAAAACCGGCCAGGTCGTACTCCTCGTTGGCATACATGCCCGGCATTTCCGCGGTCTCCCCGCCGATGAGTGCGGCACCGGCCTTGCGACAGCCCTCGGCGATGCCGGCGATGACCTTGTGGGCAGTCTCCGGAACCAGCCGTCCGGTAGCGAAATAGTCCAGGAAAAACAGCGGCTCGGCGCCCTGAACCACGACGTCGTTGGCGCTCATGGCGACCAGGTCGATACCGACCGTGTCGTGCCGCTGGTGCCTGAACGCCAGTTTGAGTTTGGTACCGACGCCATCGGTGGCGGCGACCAACACCGGCTGTCGGTAGCTGGTGGGAATCTCGAACAGCGCCCCAAATCCGCCCAACCCGCTCACACACCCCTCGCGATTGGTGCTACGGGCGATCGGTTTGATTGCTTCAACGAAGTTATCACCAGCATCGATGTCAACGCCGGCATCACGATAGGTAAGCTCGGGTTCGAATTCGGCCAGGGCCAGGCTCCAGTGGTTGGCTGATAAATGGATTATTTCAACGGATAACGAAATTTTTCAACGGTTAGCGAGTACCTCTACGCTCGGTTCGCTTCGACCATATATTAAGGTATATTGCCGAACAGCGATACGAAAATTCTCAGAGTTACAAAATCAGCCTGCTGGCAATGTCTTTCATCCCCAACCTGTTAACGCTGCTCCGGGCCGCGGCGGCGCCGGTATTGATCGTGCTTCTCGAAGACAAGGCGTTCAATCTGGCGTTGTTGGTATTCATTCTCGCCGGCGTGTCCGATGGTTTGGATGGCTATATTGCAAAACGTTACCACTTTGAGACGCGTCTGGGCGCGATCCTCGATCCGGTCGCGGACAAGGTGCTACTGGTCAGTGGTTTCGTGATGCTTACGATCCTCGATTTGATACCGTTGTGGTTGCTGGTTACCGTGGTGTTCCGCGATGTGCTGATCGTTGGTGGTTACCTGGTGTTGGTGACTCTGAACGGAAGCGTACAAATGCAACCCAGCGCGGTCAGTAAGGTCAACACCGTTATGCAGATCGCTTTAGTTGCGGTGATTTTGGCGCAGCAGGCACAATGGATAGCGATACCGATGTTGATCACCGTGCTCGTCGGTGGCGTGTTTACCACAACCGTCATCAGCGGCGCCCACTACGTGTGGGTGTGGGCGTTCGGAAAGCACAGCGATGTCGCTGCGAAGCGGGAAATCCAAGCAACAGATTAGGGTTAACTGTGGTGCGCCAACTCACGTTATCCGTTTCGCTGCCAGATAGGGCCTCGTTTGACAACTTCTATTGTGCCGGAAACGAGGAATTGGTGACCGCACTGCACCACTTCGCAGCAACAGCGGGCAATGCGCCCACGGTCATGCATGTGTTTGGTAGCCCCGGTTGTGGCAAGACACATCTCATGTATGCGGGGGTTAGACTTGCGCGGGAGAGTGGTCAAACGGTGTACTACTTACCCATGAGAGAACAAGAAGTCGATGTGTCGGTATTGGAACAAGTCGACGGCATTGGCTTGGTATGTGTCGATGATATCGACGTCATCGCCGGGCGGCGAGATGCCGAACGCGCCCTATTTCAGCTTTATGAGCGGGTCCAGGATAGCGCTGGTCACTTGATCACCACCGCCCACCAGGCGGCACATCAACTCGGCCTTGCCTTGCCTGACCTGGTGAGCCGGCTGCAGAGCGGAGAGACCTATCGCATCACTCCTCTGACCGATGCACGAAAGCGTGACGCCTTACGGCTGCGGGCTGCGGGCCGCGGTATGGCATTGAGCGACGAAGTCGCTGACTATGTATTACGCAGATATCCGCGTGACTTGCATGCCTTGTTCGGGCTACTGGACCGAATTGATGAGGCTTCTTTGACCGCCCAACGCCGCATCACGATTCCGTTTCTGCAGGAATTAGATCGGCGTTACTCGCCTAGCTAGCGTGCAGGCGCGGCGATGGCCACCGCGAGGTTAGCCAGACGTCTGCCGAGGGCGATGCACAATTCGCGTTCTTCTCTGCTGATGGGTCGGTCGCTGTTTGCTCCGGCGACGTGGCTCGCGCCATAAGGGGTGCCGCCGGTTTCAGTGCTGCGTAGTGCCGCTTCGGAGTAAGGAAGCCCGAGCACTATCATGCCGTGATGAAACAGTGGCAACATCATAGACAACAAGGTCGACTCCTGCCCGCCATGAATCGACGATGAAGACGTAAATACCGCCGCCGGTTTACTGCATAAATTACCCGATAACCACAACCCACCAGTTGTATCAAAAAAGTATTTCAGTGGTGCCGCCATGTTCCCAAATCGTGTGGGACTACCGAGCGCGAGCCCGACACAACGTTGCATGTCATTGAGGCTGACATACGGGTCGCCGTGGCTGGGGATGGCATCTTCTGTTGCCTCGGTGACGGTGGATACCGGCGGCACGGTGCGTACACAGGTTTGTACACCGTCGATAGATTCCACGCCATGCGCCACCAGGTTGGCCATTTGCTTCACTGACCCAAAGCGGCTGTAGTACAGAACGAGAATTTCCAGCATCGGTTACAGCACGTCCAAGACAGCTTCCGGAGGCCGCCCGATGGCGGCTTTATCATTGG
>CALZGZ010000029.1 GCA_945787105.1 uncultured Gammaproteobacteria bacterium | reverse complement strand
GCAGAGGGACTCGAACCCCCGACCGGCTGATTACAAATCAGCTGCTCTACCAGCTGAGCTATGCGGGCCATGCCACCAGGGGGCGGATTGTAGGAAGAAACCGGTTGCGAGTCGACCTCCCCAAATCTGGCCTCAGATCCGGCCCCTGACCGCAACATGCCAGCGCGCCGCTCCCCCGTTTTCGCCCCGTGGCGCGGAAACTTGCCGGCCGACCCGCATAATGCGGGCTAGGTGCAGGGAAAAACCCTCAGCCGCGCGCGGTCACCCGCCCACTGTATTTCACGCAGGACCCCCAACACCGCCTGGTTTGACTCGACATCGTGAAGCTCCAACCAGTACGTCGGACCCAGCGTTCGGTTCTCAGGGCGCGTCTTAGCGCGGACATCCTTATTGATCAACTCCCGCATGAACTCATCGGCCCTGGCCTGCTGGGAAAAAAGGCCCAACGAGATCAAGTCCTGGGCGGCGCGCTCGCTCTTAACGTAGTGCTCGTTAATGCCGCTGCTGCGCAGTATGTTCCGTTGTCGCTCAATCTGCTCAGAGGTATTGAACGGACCGAGGTATACCCGATATGCGCGCACTTCACGTTTTTTGATAGTCAATGCGGTATACGGTACTGATAATTCGTTGAGGGACTCCCCTGCTTGAATGGATCCACTTTCATCGGAGAACGGGCCGATGCGATAACAAGAATTGGCACTACGATCGTTGCGCGCCGCAGGCAGCTCATTGAGTAGCCTCATTCCATTGGCATTCACCAAGGAACGGACCGGCGGTGAATCGCTAGTCTTATGGCCGGTCGCCCACAGATACATACCGACATTCGCAAGCACCAGCAATGCGAAAAACCATTTCATAGTCTATTCAGCACTTCCAATAATCCTTTCAACACCAATTCTGGCTCCAGGATGGTTTGCGCCGTCAACAGAGGCTGCAGGCGTATCGCGTCTCCTCCCGTCACATATAATCTTAGGCGTTGTACCAGAGTTTTTTCAATCTCAGACACAAGCCGGTCAATGCCACCGGCTAATCCATAGTAAACGCCACTACCTACACAGTCCGCCGTGGAACGCCCGAGCACCGATACAAGATCTGACTCGCTTTCGTTGACACCGCGCGTGTTCGTTAACAGGCTATCGTGGGCCAGTTTCAATCCCGGTAGGATAGCGCCACCCAAAAATACATTATCCGCACTCAATGCATCTACGGTTATTGCGGTGCCGCAATCAATGACTCCTAAGGCACCATCTGCTAGTGTGCGGGCGCCAATCAACGCTGCCCAGCGATCTGGTCCGAGCTGTTTGTGGTTATGGTAATTGTTGACAATACCGCATGCGGTTTCCGTGGGCTCGAGAAACATTGGCCGAACCCGCCAGTAGCTCTGACACCATTTCACGAGATCGGACTCGAACTGCTCTCCTTGCACGTTGGACACCATGATTCTACGTGGCGCCGGTAAATAGCCCCAACATGATTCAAACAATTCGGATATGGCGCCCGATATCGCGGTGCGATATCCACCATCCCAATGACCGTCCTCAACCGTCGCCCACTTTACATAGCTGTTACCGACGTCAATCAGTAGATTCATTGTTCCAACCGCAACCGAACATCACCAGACAAAAAACGATGCGTGTGCCCATTATCATCCACTACCAGTAATGCGCCGAATTCGCTGGCACCCGATACGAGCCCACGAACCTCGCCACGATGACCAACCAATCTGACGCGGCGACCGGTATACACATGCATGCGCTCCCACTCGGCCCTAAAAGCCTGAAAACCAAGGGCTCCAAAACGCCCCAGCATCCGGGTTATCTCGGAGCAGCAGAGGGCGATCAATTGGTTTCGATCAGTCACCATTCCGGTTACTGCGTTGAGATCCGTGTATGGTTGGTCAATGAGACCGGCATCTGATCCTGCCAGCTGCACATTGATGCCGATCCCCAAAACAGAGATACATCTTCCAGCGGACTCACCATTGACGTCGATCAGTATGCCGCCGAGTTTAGCGTCGCCGATAATCAGATCATTGGGCCATTTTATCCCGACACCAGTGACGGATAATCTATGCAACGCCCGGACCACCGCCACCGAAGCCGCCAGCCCGAGACCGGTGACGGACTCGGGCCAAGCCGCGAATTCCCACCCAACAGAAAACATCACATTGCGATACGGAGACGCCACCCAATCATGTCCGCGCCGGCCCCGACCTTTTGATTGTGCTTCGGCGGCGCACACATGCCCGTGAATGCCGGATTGTGATTGTCGCTTCAGCAACCAGTTATTGGTCGAATCGACTTGTTGCAATACGGTGATGTGACTCAGCTGATTAGTGATATCTGCATCCAGCCCGCCACGAATCAGGGTCGAATCAAGTAATTGCACATATTGGGACAACCTATAACCACGGCCTGGCACCCGGTGAATCGGGACTCCTTGGCGCATCAGCGCCTGCACATGTTTGTGCACCGCCGCGCGGGAAATATTGAGGCGTTCGCCTAGGACTGTTCCTGAGGTGAGTTCACCATTACTCAACAATGCGAGTAATCGGTTTCTGCTTTGGTTAGACACGGTGTCTGGTATTGATTCTAATGTGTCAGGAAACTTGGTATTTGTCGGCATTTCCATGACCCGCGGCCATCCGACTATTGCGTCCGGCGGCAGAACCGATTAGTTTACGATCCCCGCGAATCCAACACATCATGTAGCCTATGCGCATCTCTCGCAACCCGACACGGTCCGTGTCAATCGGGCAGGTGACGATTGGGTCGCATCATCCTATTGTAGTACAGAGCATGTGCGCCACCCGCACCCAGGATATTGACGCGACCGTGTCCCAGGTCAATGACCTTGCAGCCGCCGGTGCCGGGATTGTGCGTATCGCGGTAGACAACCGCAAAGATGCGCATGCGTTAACGATGATTCGACAAAAGACCGACATCACGCTCTCCGTGGATCTTCAGGAGAACTATCGCATGGCGGAATTAGTGGCGTCCCACGTCGACAAGATTCGCTATAACCCCGGGCACTTGTACCACCACGAGAAACACAAACCCTGGCAGGACAAAGTGGGGTATCTGGTAGATGTTGCTGGCGACAACGACTGTGCGCTGCGGGTAGGCGTGAACTGTGGATCCGTCGATCCCGAAAAGCGCAATAAATATCCAACCGACGATGCCGTTTCTCCGATGGTGGACAGCGCCCTGGAACATTGTGATCTGCTCGACTCAATCGGCTTTAGCCGGTATTGCGTGTCACTGAAAGACTCGAATCCCAACCATGTCATCGATGCCAACCGCCGTTTTGCCGCGCAGCGGCCCGACGTCCCCCTGCATCTGGGTGTCACCGAGGCCGGCATGCCGCCGGACGGCGTCGTGAAGACGCGTATCGCTTTTGAGCAATTGATTGGCATAGGTATCGGTGACACCGTGCGCGTGTCGCTCACTTTGCCCAACGCGAACAAAGCCGATGAAGTCGGTGTCGGTCACGATATTCTCAAGGATATCTACGCTGGGCGCGTGCGCAGCGTGGTGCGGTATGATAGTAAAAAATTAAACATTATCAGTTGCCCAAGCTGTTCGCGGGTCGAAAACGAAGCCTTCGTTGACCTCGCGCAACAGGTCAAAGCAATGACTGAGTATGCACAGCGGTACGCAATCACCATTGCGGTGATGGGGTGCCGGGTCAATGGTCCGGGCGAAACCGATGACGCCGATCTCGGACTGTGGTGTGGTCCCAAGTACGTCAATCTGAAACGGGGCCGGCAGCAGGTCGGCGCCTACAAATACGACGAAATATTGGTACGCTTGAAACAAGAATTGGATGGGCTGATCGCGGCAAAAGCCAACCAATAGTAGTTGATATGTGGCAACAGCTAGCCCGCATATTGCATCAGTATCCGGGAAGTTGGCGCAGGACAGGTGCGGTTGAACGCCGGATTGGAGCGAAAGGCATAGCCGTAGCTATGGCTAGAGTGAAGTCCAAGTTCAAGCGTGCCTGGACCAGCCAGAGCCCGGATAGGACACCGGCCGCGTACAAAGTATACCCAAGAAAAATGTTCTAGATTCGATATATGCAAATGGTTTATCAATAACTTACCGCAAGGTCGGTGTCCGACTGGAGCAATATGCGGGCTAACTCCCCGCTAAAACAAAAAAGGCCCGGCAAGCGCGTTAGCCGCCGGGCCCGGTGACTCAAACTGGTCGCGCCTTACATGTAGTCGTAGGTACCGTCCTTCCAGATGTAGAACACATAACCGGGCGCCGTGACGTCGCCCTTTGCGTCGAAGCCGATCTTTCCGAGCACGGTGTCAAACTGGTTGTTACGCAGCGCGTCGGCCACCTTGTTGGTATCCGTGCCACCCGCCTTGTTGACGGCATCCACCCAAGCCTGGATCGCCCCATAGGTATACAGGGTGTATCCCTCCGGCTCATAACCTCCATCGCGGAATTTCTTCACTACCGGCGCCGCGGATGGGTTTTTGCGCGGATCGGGACTAAAGGTCATCAGCGTGCCTGCCCCGGACTTACCGGTGATTTTCCAGAACTCGTCGGTCACTAGAGCGTCGCCTGACACCAACTGCACATTGTAACCCTGCTCGCGCGCCTGCCGAATCATCAGACCGGCCTCGGTGTGGTAACCACCGAGATAGAACACATCTATACCGGCACCTTTCATCTTGGAGACCAATGCCGAATAGTCTTTCTCACCGGCGGTGTAGGCCTCGTACATGGCCTCTTTCATGCCCCGCTTGTTGAGCTGTTTCTTGGTTTCATCGGCAAGGCCTTTACCGTACGCGGTCTTGTCATGAAGAACCGCAATCTTTTTCCCGGCATAGGTGTCGGCGAGGAAGTTACCGGCCACGAGGCCTTGTTGATCGTCGCGGCCGCAAGTGCGGAACACATTGGGCCCACCCTCTTCGGTCAGTTTCGGGTTGGTGGACGCCGGCGAAATCTGTAGCATGTTCTCCTCTTCGTAGACCTTGGAGGCCGGGATCGAGGATCCGGAGCAGAAATGCCCGGCCACGAATACTACGCCGTCGCTGGCCATCTTGTTAGCTATCGCCACTGCTTGTTTCGGGTCACAGGCATCATCTTCGATGCTCAACCGGAGCTTTTGACCCATAACACCACCGGCGGCATTGATATCCGCCACCGCCAATTCCGCTCCGCGCTTCATTTGCTCACCGAACGAAGCGTACTGGCCAGTCATCGGACCGGCGACGGCGATCTTGATGTCCGCCATCGCCCCCGAACCACCAAACAGCGCGGCCAGTGCGGTTACGAATACTGCAAATGTCAGTTTTCTCATCAGTAAAGTCTCCTGCAAATGGGGGTTTTCTTAAATGTCGACTCCATCCGCAACACGGCGCATCCCTGGCAAAGTGTGGGTAAATGTAGCATATGTGATTACCGCGCGAAATCCGCTTCGATACTCAGCCGCCGGTGTCGGTCGGATCTATCGACTTCCAGCCGAACGGTCCCACACGCCGGTACAGCCAAGGATACTGACTCACCATTTTCCGGGCCAGTGTCAGTCGATATGCAAACACGGTGATGACAATCAATACCGCAGTGTCTATGAGGTAACCGGTGATCGACAGCAATTCACCGTCGAACAAGGCATAGGTTAAAAAGCGGTCGGCAATACCCAACAATACGCTGTAGATCACCGCGTGCCAAACCGGTTTCCAGGTGTTAGCCAGGGCTTGGCCGGTCATGAAGGCGGCAAAGCCTATGACCACGATAGTCAAACCCAGAAACACCGACATCGAAGTCCCCAACAGCGGCATCGTATTCATTTATGCCCCCCTTCAAGATACGCCGCGCGGATTTCCTTGTTGGCCAACAACTCTCGACCGGTCCCGGACATAATAATCTGGCCATTGGCCATGACGTAACCTCGATGTGCCAAACGCAAGGCATGAAAGGCATTTTGTTCCACCAAAAACACGGTGACCCCCTGTTTTTCGTTGATCTCTTTGATAACCGCAAAGATTTGCTTTACCAACAACGGCGCGAGCCCTAAAGACGGTTCATCCAGCAACAACAACCGTGGCCGGCTCATCAATGCCCGGGCAATCGCCAACATCTGCTGCTCACCCCCCGACAGTGTGCCACCCCGCTGGTGCTGCCGTTCCTTTAAAATCGGATACAAGGTGAATACCCGCGCCAGATCTTCATCGAAGTACGCTGGATCGGTAATCGCCGCGCCCATTTGTAGGTTTTCGAGCACGGTCATAAACGGAAAGATGCGCCGTCCCTCCGGTGACTGCGCGATCCCGCAGCGAATGATCTGGTGCGTCAACAATCGGGTTATATCGGCGCCGTCAAACTCGACGGTGCCCGCAGACGCGCGCGGATTACCGCAAATTGTCATTAATAAGGTGGATTTACCCGCGCCGTTGGCGCCGATCAGGGTCACAATCTCACCTTCGTTGATCTCTACATCCACCCCGCGCAGCGCCTCGATACGACCATAAAACGTATGAATACCGGACACGTTGAGCAAGTTCATGCCTACGACACCGGGTGCTCGAGGTCTTGGGCGACAACTTCCGGCAGCGCCTCCTCTTCGGTCTCGCCCAAATAAGCGCGAATGACATCGGGATTGTCTTTGATTTCATCCGGGGTGCCGGCTGCAATCTTACGGCCATAATCGAGCACAATGATGCGGTCAGAGATCTCCATCACCACCGACATGTCGTGTTCAATCAACAACAAACCGATCTGATGTTCATCGCGTATATAGCGCAGTAGCTCGTTCAACTCGGCGGACTCTTTCGGATTCAATCCCGCAGCCGGTTCATCCAGGCATAACAATACAGGTCTGATGCACATCGCACGGGCGATCTCCAAGCGGCGCTGGTCGCCATAGGGCAGATTGCCCGCGTCCCAGTCAGCGCGCGTGGTTAACCCTGTGCGATCCAGCCAATATCTGGCACGCTCCACCGCCTTCTGTTCGGCATCATGGTACCGACGCATGCCCAACAGACCCGCCACCGAAAAACCCGATGCGCGCATCAATTCATTGTGTTGCGCGAGGATCAAATTTTCGAGCACCGACATCGCTGGGAATAAACGGATGTTCTGAAAGGTGCGCGCCACATCGGCGTGTGCCGGGATCTGATAACCCTCCATGCGCTCCAGCAACAATTCACCCTTAGCCGGATGATTCAGGGTCAACCTGCCCACCGTCGGCTTGTAAAATCCAGTGAGACAGTTGAATACCGTGGTCTTGCCGGCGCCGTTCGGCCCGATGATCGCGGTGATTTCGCTATTGTCGCCGCTAAACGACACATCGTCGATCGCCACCAGGCCACCGAAACGCATGGTCAGGTGCTCCACCGATATCAGCGGCCCACCCTGTTCATGCGCGGGGGCAGTCACGACTGGCCCTCCTCTTTTGGCGGTCCATGGGGGTACAAACGGATGGTTGGCTCGCGGTGTGCCAGCAGGCCGCTGGGCCGCCATACCATGATCGTTACCATCGCCGCCCCAAACGCCAGCATGCGGTATTGTTGCAGTTCGCGGAAAAACTCGGGTAAGCCGATCAACAAGATCGCCGCCAAAACCACACCGATCTGGCTGCCGAATCCGCCCAACACGACGATGGCCAGGATGATGGCGGACTCGATAAACGTAAAACTTTCCGGGCTGATGAATCCTTGCCGGGTGGCAAAGAACGAACCGCCGAAGCCCCCAAACATGGCGCCGATGGCAAACGCGGTCAGTTTGGTATTACGCGGATTGATACCGATGCTGCGGCAGGCAGTCTCATCCTCGCGCAACGCCTCCCAAGCACGACCCACAGGCAACTTGCGGATACGCAGCGTGAAAAAATTGGTGACCAGCGCCATCGCCAGGATCAGGTAGTACAAGAAAATGATGCGGTCCAGTGGTGAGTAGGTGAGCCCGAAAAACTCGTGAAAAGACTCCGTGCCTTCAGGGGGACTGCGGACCAACGGCAAACCGAAGAATGTCGGCCGTGGAATTCCCGATATACCGTCGGGACCCTTGGTAAATTCATACCAGTTGAGCAGAATGACGCGCACCATCTCGCCGAATCCCAGCGTGACAATGGCCAGGTAATCACCGCGCAAGCGCAGCACCGGAAAACCGAGCACGATCCCCGCAAATGCCGCCATGATTCCGGCAAACGGCAGGCAGGTCCAGAACCCAAGGTCCAAATACGTTGCCAACAGCGCATAGCTGTAGGCGCCGACGGCGTAAAACGCCACATAACCCAAGTCCAACAAGCCCGCCAAGCCGACCACGATGTTGAGGCCCCAACCCAGCATGATATAGGTCACGACCAGGATCGCGATATCCAACAATCGGCGGTCCGCCACCGGGAGAAATGGCAGTATTATGGCCACACCGAGCATCAGCGGCCCGAAGAATTTCGCCCCCTGTTGCACCCGGGCGCTGAAGCGGTCCATCGCCGCCTCGCGGTCTACAACAAACTGCGACCGGCGCGTATGCGACCACAACCAAGCGGCGCGACCCGCCAGAACCAGCGCGAACAACATTATCAGCCAGTTAACTACCAGACTTTCAAAGGGCAGAAACCGCCCCACTCCTTGATCGGCATCAACGATGTTGCCAATCAGCAACACCAACATCGCGGCACTGAATGCCCCAGCACCGATGAGTACCGGTATGAACCGCCGTTCGCGCAGCAGGATAAATCCAACCCGTCCGGCGAACGCTACCACTGTCGCCAAGATCACTTGTCCGAATCGGGTAACGATATCCAGGCCCCCGGGCACATCTTCGGTCTTGAATCCAACCAATCCAATGGTCAATCCCAAGACGACCACCGCGACATAGCCTGCCTCCTTGAATAGTGCCGGCAGATCCAGCGGCTGCATTTTGAGTTGTTCGGAAGACGGAGTGGCCATCCCGCTAGACCTTCTCAATATCCGGTTTGCCCAGCAACCCGGTGGGGCGGAAAATCAACACCAACACCAAAATTGAGAATGCGGCGACGTCTTTGTATTCCACGGTGAAGTAGGCCGACCAGAACCCCTCTATCAAGCCGATCAACAGCCCTCCAAGCATCGCTCCCGGCAATGAACCGATACCGCCCAGCACCGCCGCGGTAAAAGCCTTTATCCCGGCCAAGAAACCGATGTAAAAATCAATCACCCCATAGTTCATCAGAAACATCAGC
Source organism: uncultured Gammaproteobacteria bacterium (assembly GCA_945787105.1). GTDB lineage: Bacteria > Pseudomonadota > Gammaproteobacteria > Arenicellales > JAANXG01 > CALZGZ01. The sequence continues at coordinate 36,856 of CALZGZ010000029.1, read as the reverse complement.
CCCGCCACCGCCGCCATTGCCGCACCCAAAACGAAGGTCAGCGAGATGGTGCGATCGACATTGATGCCGATCAAAGCGGCCATACCGAGATCTTGTTGACATGCCCGCTGGGCGCGTCCCAGCGCGGTCTTGTTAATGACCAGCGTGAAAACCGCCATGAGAATAAGGGTCAACAAGATAATAAATACCTGCAGGTAACTGAGGGTGACAACAAAATCCGATTCCTGCATGAACCGGAAACCGCCGGCGATCACCGGTTGCAGGGGCTTGATCCGGGCACCCTGCAGCAGCTGGACGTAGTTTTGCAGAAAAATCGACATGCCGATGGCGGTAATCAGCGCCGCCAGACGCGGAGAATTTCTCAACGGCCGATACGCCACTCGTTCCAGCGCCCAACCGTAAACCGAAGTCAACAACATCGTGACAATCATCACAATCAGCACCGCCAATGGCATCCAACCTACACCCAGTATTCCCAACATCAGGAAGGTGATAATGGACACGAAGGCGCCAATCATGAATATCTCGCCATGGGCAAAATTGATCATCCCGATAATGCCGTAGACCATGGTGTAGCCGATGGCGATCAGTCCATAGATCATACCGAGCGTCATTCCATTGATAAGCTGCTGAATGAAGTATTCCATGACCGTTACCTCGTCAAAAACAGGGTTGGTTAAGGCTGGTGATCGCGTTTTGTCATTCTCTAGAGCCCGTTATATTGCACCTAGGATCACGGATGATGGCGACGGGTCTTGTGTCGTGCGCGTAGTTCCCCTGCTGTGCGGGGACAAGGGGGCACAAGCCCCCTGCTGTGCGGGGACAAGCGCCGCGTTGGGGCAAGATCCACAGCCGTGGCTATGGATTGAGTGAACCGCAGGCATTCGCGATCGAGCCAGCGCCGGGATAGGCACCTACTCGCGTACCCAGCGTCACACCCGACATTTATCGAATTTCTTATTGCAAACAAATCGTTAGCCCTTCTTTTCGCCGCCTTGGTGCAGTTTACGGGCTGCTAGGGTCAGACCCTTACCTACAGGGCGTAGCTTACACAGCCGGTGATTCCCAAGGAAAGGGGTTGATCGGAAATACCCGCTCAGTCGACTGGGTCGCTGATCGCATCGCGCCGTTTTTGAAGTAAAACGTGCATGATCGGTGTAAAAATCAGTTCCATCGCATAGCCCAGTTCATCCCCGGGAACGACAATGGAATTACGTCGCGACATGAACGATTTGGGAACCATGTTGAGAAGGTATAAGAAATCCACGTTTAACTGCTCTGGCTGAGCGACGCGGATCACGACGACCGTCTCTTTCTCCAGCGGTACATCCAGCGCAATGAACGGGTTGGAAGTATCAACCATCGGCACACGCTGGAAATTGATGTCGGTGTGAGAAAACTGGGGAGTAATATAATTAAGGTAATCTGGCATACGTCGCAATATGGTCTCGGTAACATCACCGGGCCGGTATCCACGCATGCGAATATCCCTATGAATCTTTCGAACCCACTCCAGATTGACGACCGGCACCACGCCGATTTTAAGATCCATATAACTCGCGATGTTGTATTCGTGATCGACGAAACAGCCATGCAGGCCTTGATAACAGAGAAGATCCGTATGCTCCGGAACCGACATCCAGGGGGTGAAGGTGCCGGGCTCCTGATTGAATCTAGCGGCCTCGATCTCATCGTGTAAGTACCGTCGATGTTGTCCAGACCCGCTATGGGAATAGTCGTTCAGCAACGCTTCCAACTTGTCGAACATATTGTACTTGGGACTGAAGTGGCTGGGATGCTCCACTTCATCGGCATCCGCCACGATCTTCGCGAAGTCGGCGCGGTGGTAACGGTGAAAACCGTCGCCATCAACCACCGCCATCCTGGCCTGCTCGCGGCGGCAAATATGCTCAAATGCGGCAATAATTTGGGAACTCCCTGCGCCGGAAGACCCAGTAATCGCAACTATGGGATATCGTGTAGACATAAATGCTAGGTATTATTTTTTCGCACGCCAGCATAACCGAAAACAGCCCTGGCCAGCGGCAGACAAATTTATCCTCGCCTAACACAGATTTATCACATTTGGTTTCCCGTCGCATTAGGACCTTTAGCCCGCATATTACAGCAAGGCGCCCCGCGACTATTCATGGTGCCCAGCCAAGCGCTTCGCAGTGTCACTTCGATGAAATGGCAACATACGAGTCTCCAGGGTATTTAGGGAGAATAGTCGCGGGGCCATCCCGGCGCTAACTCGACCGCGAACGCCAGCACTTGCGCTTCACTCAGCGCATAGCTAAGGCTATGCATTTCGCTCCAGCGCGGCGCTCGTCCCCGCACCGCAGGGGGCTTGTCCCCGCACTGCAGGGGGCTCGTCCCCGCACTGCAGGGGGCTCGTCCCCGCACTGCAGGGGGCTCGTCCCCGCCTTGTCCCCGCACAGCAGGGGAACTACGCGCAGGGCAAGTCGCGTCGCCATCATCCAGGTTCTTGGTGCACTATGTGGGTTAGAATTTTCGTAATTCGGCGCGTTCCCCTATAATCACCGCCGCCACTCGGGTCCGTTCCTAAAATGCCAGATATTCCCAATGCCCACGCCGCGGCGGTGCTAATCTTAACCTTGCTGGCGCTGTTCCTGTTCACCCGCGAGCGAATTCCGCTGGAAACATCCAGTCTGTCGGTACTAGTGATATTGACGGTCGGTTTTGAGTTGTTTCCTTATCACGGATCCGGGGGTCAGCTACGCACCCTGGATTTTTTTTCCGGATTTGGACACGAAGCTCTAGTAGCAGTATGTGCGCTCATGATTGCCGGTTCCGGCATGGCGCGCACCGGAGCCCTGGAACCCATTGGCCGCGTGCTGGCACGTTTGTGGGGTGTCAGTCCTCAAGCATCGCTGCTTTTGACATTAGTGGTCGGCGGCCTGCTGAGCGCCTTCGTCAACAACACTCCGATCGTTGTGCTGTTACTGCCAATACTGGTGAGCGTATCGCTGCGAACCCAGTCTGACGCGTCATCTGTGCTCATGCCGATGGGTTTCTCCACCCTGGTGGGCGGTATGAGCACCACGATCGGTACGTCTACGAACCTGCTGGTGGTCAGCGTGGCGGCGGATCTGGGCTTGCGTCGTATCGACATGTTCGACTTTTTTCTCCCAGCCATTTTGGCTGGTGGAATCGGTATTCTGTATTTATGGTTAATCGCGCCGCGTATCCTGCCGCATCGCACCCCAGTGCTCGCCGACACATCACCGCGAATCTTCACCGCCCAGTTGCATATCCCCGAGGATAGTTTTGCCGATGGCAAGACCTTATCAGAGGTGATGAAGAAGACGGATGGGAACATGCGCGTGCTGAGAATCCGAAAAGGCGCAAATAATTATACCGTACCGCTCCCAGATGCGGCGATCAGCGCTGGCGACCGCCTCACCGTGCGGGACACCCCGCAGCGGCTCAAGGAGTACGAGCAAGTATTGGGCGCGACCCTGTATTCCCAGGACCACCCAGTGGATGACGATCACCCGTTAATGGCGGAGGACCAGCAGCTGGCGGAAATAGTCGTGGTGCAGGGTTCGCCATTACAAAACACCACGCTGGATGAGATGCGTTTTACCGACAGCTACCAGCTGGCGGTACTCGCTGTTCACCGCGCGGGACGCGTTGTCGAATCCCTGTCCCAGGGGCTGGACAAACAGATATTGCAAATCAGCGATGTACTGTTGGTTCAAGGTGCGCGCGAACGGATCACCGAGATCAAGCGGGATGGCCGCCTGTTGGTGCTGGACGCCACCGCGGATCTGCCACACACAAAAAGAGCGCCGCTGTCACTGATGATTATGGCGGGAATCGTCTTGGTCTCGGCAGTGGGGCTGTTACCGATTGCGATCAGTGCCACGTGCGGCGCGCTGTTGATGATCATCACCGGGTGCCTTGGCTGGCGCGATCTGCAACATGCATTGAGCACATCGGTCATTTTGATCGTGGTAGCGAGTCTTGCGCTAGGATCTGCGTTGACCAAAACCGGCGCGACGGTTTACTTGGCGGATGTATTTCTGGCAATCACCGCGGGCACCTCGCCAACGGTCATATTCAGTAGCCTCATGCTGCTAATGGCAGTATTGACCAATATCGTTTCAAACAACGCGGCTGCGGTCATTGGCACACCGATCGCGGCGAACATCGCACAACAGTTGAACTTACCCCCTGAGGCCTTCGTGTTGGCGGTATTGTTCGGGGCAAATATGAGTTACGCCACCCCCATGGCCTATAAAACCAATTTGCTGGTAATGAACGCCGGAAACTACACGTTTAGCGACTTCGTCCGGGTTGGGGTCCCGCTCACTTTGATCATGTGGGTGACCTTGAGCTGGTTGCTGCCAACGATCTACAACTTCTGACGGCGGTGCGAACCAAGCCGGCAAGCCGTATGAGATCAACCGTTGGCGGCAACTTTGGCCGAACCACTCATGGTTCGGACATCGATCGGGGCTTCCTTGGCTTTTTCTCTTTCTTTCTCGTTGGCGATCTTGAGCAATGCAACAATCCGAGAAAATCCGTGATTTTGCGCCACCGTCAATGCAGTACTACCTTCACGATCCATCGAATGGATATCCGCGCCTGCAGCAATCAGTAATTGCGCGATATCGGTATAACCTCGAAAGGCTGACGCCATCAACGGCGTTTTACCGGACACCGTGCGGACATTGACGTTGACGCCGGAATCGATCAGCGATTGAACCACCGGTACGTTTCCCTTGAGCACCGCATGAAACAATGCCTTGGCACCGTATGCAGTTTTTGCCACTTGCTTCGGTTCCAGGCCGGTAGGCAATTTGAAATAGCGGTTCGCCAAAGGAATCGCAATCATGATCCCCAGGGTGTACAGCATCACCGCGGGATCGAGGTTGAAGAATTGGGCCAGTTCCGCCGGCAGATTTGCGCCCAGGACCAGGACTGCGGTCACCAGGATTAAGCCGGTGCGAACGTAGCGAACCAGGGAAACGGCGACGATAACCAGCAACCCTACCAACAGCCACTTCTTATCGATCGCGAAATACTGGGTCATGCTTTCTGGTAGATTCGCGGCGACGCTCATCAGCACCACCAGACCTAGCAGCCAGCGATCCCGAGATGACTCTTTTAATACGAACACCTTCGCCCCCTTTCGACTTTGAGCGATAAATGATGGTTTTTATTCTAGTCCAAGAATCCAGAATCGGCCACGAAAACCCCGATTTTGCTCAAAATCCGGATAAAGAACCCCAAGTATCACGGCGCCGGCGGAAGCGCAACCGCGGGAGAATTAGCCCCAGCAAAATGCCCACGATGATGGCGCCGGCGCCCATCATGAACCACTTTCGCTCTGATTGGTTGCGCAGGTCCTGATTGTCCAATTTCAGCTCCCCGACCTCCCCGTTCAATGCCGCGACCCGTTTACGCAACATATTCCTTTCATCAGCAATGCTGACTGCATTGGTAGCGGCGGACCGAATCTCCTCCAACTGAGCCTTGAGATTGCGGTTGTCGCTCTCGGCTGTCTCGTAAGTGGCCTTCAACCCATCATATTGGGTTTGTAACGCAACCAGTTTACTGGCCAGTTTTTCGGGTTCCTGCTGCAGCTCGGCCAGACGTTGTTCTGCCGCTGCGAGCCGCTGTCTTGCGCTCGGCAGTCCTATTAATAATCGGCTCAGCACATAACCCGTGTCACCTTCTTCGGTACGCACGTAGGAATATCCCGTCTCTTCGTTCGAGCTGAGCACTTCCAACGGCAATCCGCTTGGCAACATCTGCATCACTTTATGCTCGGTACTCTCACCGCTGCGCAAGGTTATTTTCACTTGATCGGTCACGAACCGAGTTTCGGCGAACGCGGGGTCCACTAACAGCAGCGGGACAACAAATAAGAAAATCAGCGTTTTCAAGACCATCACGATGAGTCACCGAACGATTGGAAATGGTTAACAAAGCTCGCTATATACACCAAGATAATGATCCGCGCCGTCACGCGGTACACTCATTCATCGGTAACACATCCCAGGCTCGCGTCTTTGACGGTCTTTATATATCTGTAAAGCGTGCCGCGTGTCACCTTATATGGCGGCATCTCCCAGTTCCGCTTGCGCTCGGCCAGCTCCGAGTCCGACCATTCAACATCCAAGGTATTATTCGTCGTATCGATGCTGATGATATCGCCATCGCGAAGCAAACCAATGGGACCGCCTTCCTGGGCCTCGGGCACCACATGACCGATGATGAATCCATGGGAACCGCCGGAAAAGCGGCCATCGGTAATCAACGCCACCTTATCTCCAAGTCCCGCGCCCACGATCGCCGAAGTGGGCGTGAGCATCTCGGGCATGCCCGGCCCCCCTTTGGGTCCTTCGTAGCGAATCACGATCACTTCACCGGATTGAATCTCGCCACGCTCCAGCGCCTGGAGCATTTCTTCTTCGCAGTCGAAGACCCGGGCCGGCCCCGTGAAGTGTTCCCCTTCTTTGCCGGTGATCTTTGCCACCGCACCCCCCGGCGCCAGATTGCCTTTCAAGATTTGGATGTGTCCGCAGTGATTAATCGGATTTTCCAACGGTCTAATGACCTCCTGCCCCGCCGCCAGGCCAGCCAATTGTGCCAGGTTATCACCCACCGTGTTTCCGGTCACCGTCATACAATCGCCATTGATCAAGCCCTCATCTAACAGGTATTTCATCAGCGCCGGTGTCCCGCCGATGTTATGCAGGTCCTCCATGACGTAGCGCCCGCTGGGCTTGAGGTCAGCGAGAAATGGAACCCGGTCACTGACCGACTGAAAGTCATCAATGGTCAGCATCACGCCGACCGATCGCGCGATGGCGATCAAGTGCAACACCGCGTTGGTCGATCCGCCCAGCGCGGTGACAATCACCATCGCATTTTCAAAGGCCGCTCGGGTCATGATGTCGTGCGGCTTGATGTCCTTCTCCAACAGCTTGCCGACCGCGTGTCCCGCCGCGCGGCACTCTTCTACTTTCCCCGGATCCACCGCCGGGGTCGACGAACTGTAGGGCAGTGACATTCCCATCGCCTCGATCGCACTGGCCATGGTGTTCGCGGTGTACATCCCGCCACAAGCCCCCGGTCCGGGGCAGGAATGCTTGACGATCTCTTTGCGCTGATTATCGTCGATAGCGTGGGCGAGATATTCTCCGTAGCTTTGAAATGCCGATACGATATCTAATACTTTTCCCTGCCAATGTCCCGGTTTGATCGAGCCCCCGTAGACCATCAACGAAGGGCGGTTCAACCGGCCCATGGCGATCAAACAACCAGGCATATTCTTGTCGCAACCGGGGATCGAAATGTTTGCGTCGTACCACTGCGCCGCCATCACCGTCTCTATTGAATCAGCGATCAGGTCTCGCGACTGGAGCGAATAACTCATGCCGTCGGTCCCCATGGAAATACCGTCACTGACGCCGACGGTATTAAACCGCATACCCATCATACCGGCATCGTTAACGCCGGCACGTACATGCACGGCGAGATCGTTCAGGTGCATGTTGCACGTGTTGCCTTCAAACCACACACTGGCGATGCCTACCTCGGCTTTCGACATATCGTCATCGGAGAGACCAGCCCCATAAAGCATGGCCTGAGACGCACCCTGAGATTTCGGCTGGGTGACGCGGGAACTATAGCGATTCAGTTTACCCATAAGTCGATCAGTGCAAGAGGAAATGATGAATTGTAGGCAATACTGCGCACCCTTAGCAAAATAAGCTTAAGTCCTCGGCTCGGGTGTTGCACCGCTTGCCGTAATCAGATCTGTCTTCTTAATCGCGACGGCATCGTACTGGTGTTCCGGGATGACATATACCCACTCCTGCCAGCGGGCCTTGCGGACGCCGATCTTTTCAATCGCCGGGGCTGAATCGACTTCGTGCGTGGGATCGGCCGCAGTCAACCGCGCGTAGACCTTGTCGTCTTGCTTGAAAAACGCAATATTGATCTGGCCCCCCTCAAAGGTATCGATTTGCACGTTAATCGGTTTGGTGCCGAGTTGAATGTTATCGACGGGAATTACGTCATCGGCGGTCAGTGATTGCAGTGTCTGCGGGATATTATTGATCGAATAAATCGATTCAACCTCCTCTTCCTCGGAGAGCCCCAAAAGCGCGAAATCATGATCGGCCTTGCCCGCGCGGCGAATTTGCAGTTGCTCACCGTCTGCATGAACTACTTTGACCGACTGGATATTATCCACCTCTGGCCCCAGTATTCGTTGGTCGATCCATGCAGCAGGAGTGCGGCCCGATGGTAACTTGCCTTCGGTCAGCCACACCTGTGGATCGGTTGGGACACGCACATAATACTGACTGCGATTACCGCCCACAGCAGCAGGCTTTTGTTTACCTATCATCACAGCAAGGATTTCGCTTTCATCTTGATCCTTGAGCCGTATCAACATCGACGCAGACTGCGGGTCATTGTTAGATAACCCCAGTTTGGCATGCAGTACTGGGTTGCTGGTCTTGGGCTCAATTCGTTGCAGCTCGGCGAGTCCAAGGATAAGGGACCTAATCTTATCCGGTGCGGCCGGATAATTGCCTTTTTGTTCCACCGTCCACCGTGGCTCCCCCTTAACTAAGGTGATCGCCGTTTCGCCCACCTCAATCTGCACCTTGGCGACCTGATTGGCCTGATCCATCAACGCGGGAAAATGCGTAACCACCACCGCAGAGGCGTGTTGCTGGCTCCGCTGATTGTAAAATACACCGGCCAACACAACGCCGGCTGTCACAACAAGAACGCCCAGTACCCTTGCGTTAATCATGATGGCTGCTTTCGGCCGTGGCTGATTTGACGACGCCGCGCCCGTTGCAAGGCAATAAAGATACCGCCGGCACCAATTAATATCGGCATCAAGCCGATATTGACGAACTTCATCCACGACGCCAGACCTTCAATATCCTTGTGCAACTGATGGCGTACGGTACGGAGATCCTTGCGGATACGGATTTTTTCCAGCCGAAATTTCTCGATTTCTGTTTGTTGTTCTTCACTCAGAATAACCGCCTCATCACCCTGCTTTCTATCCTCGAGTTCAAGCAACTTGTTCTCGGTCTCGCGTAATCGAGTCAGCAATTCCTGCTCTTTTTGCCGATATCGCAGTTCTGCCTGCTGCTGGATTTCCGCGACCTTGGTGAACGGCCGTGCAAAACGGCCACGGCTGCGCACGCTGATCAAGTCATTGCTTCCCGTTAGGCTCTCCAATGCATTGATGACAAAATTACCGTTAGCGGCCGAAGGTATTAAGATGCGACTACCCAGAAAGTTTTGAACACGTACCCAAAAGCGGTCACTGAGCAGATCGGTGTCTGCTACGACTACGAGATTGACATTCTCCACAGACTCCGCGCGATGCGGGGCGTCTTTAGCACGTTTGGCTTGCGAATCACCATCTTCCTTGGTGGCATTATCGGTTTGGTCTTGCTCGAGTTTCGATTCCGGCCTGCCATCTGGAAAAGCGGTATTCAAGCGGCCGGAAACCCGTGCCGCCAGCATCAATTTTTTTCCTCCGGGTCGGTACTGCCGCAACAAAATAGTTGGGTCGTTGAGAAAACGCAGTTGCGCGGCATCAATCTGCATCGCGCCAGGCGTAGTCTCCACAAGGGGTTCAACTTTAGTTTTCTCGGAACGCTTGATTTCCAAAATGCCCGACGTTGCAAAGACCAGGTTCCCTAGTTTGGCGGTAATGATATCGTCGGCATTAAACTGATCCGGTTGCAGGTTCATCCATACCGGGTATTCCGCCACCGCGGCACGGGCCTGGTCCGCATAGCGCACCTGCTCGGCAACGCGTAAATCACCCACCACCTTGCCATCGACCAGATGTATCCCCCATGACGCGAACAACTCCGGCAGATCTGATCCACTGGGCGCACCGCCCAACGTCGGCATCGCACCGGGTTGATCAGACTCAGAATTTGGATCGACGAAGATCAACGCCCGCCCTCGGGTCAAGATGAATTGGTCGATCGCGTACAAGGACAATTGCGACAGGTTCTTGGGGTGCACCAACATTAATACGTCGATATCGGCCGGTATTGATGTGGCATCAGTCGCCACCGTCCTCACCTCGAACAGTTGACGCATTTGGTCCATTACCGCCCACGGAGCCGCCATCCCACGTCCAGGCATTGCCATTCCACCGTCAATAGGCAGCGTACTCATAATACCGACGATCTTTTTTTCGAGCGTGGTCAGTTGATAGACGAGCTTAGTGATGTCGTGCTCCAGGAACTCCTCTCGATTGGGCGAAAAGAATGGGATGACCTCCTGGTCGTCGACAGAATTCGTGCCCACGAGGCCGAAATAAAAAACCACATCCCCGTCCAAGCCGACACCACGCAATCCATAACCGACGGCACGGTCCTCCTGTTCGGAAAAGGGTTCAGGGTCTATGATCTGCAGTCGGATCTTGCCGTTTGCGATTCGTTCATATTCTTCCAACAGCTCCTTGACTCGCTGCGTATAACTGTTGATACCCGGTAAACGAGCCGCCTCCCGTTGAGACAAAAACAACCGTAACGTAATCGGCTCATCGAGTTTACCGAGAATATTGGTCGTGCCTTCAGTCAATGTGAATAACTTGGACGCCGTCAGGTCAAGCCGGGTCGACGTAAACGTCGCATTACTCAATATGTTTACCGCCAATAAAAGCACGGTGGCGACGACCAGGCTGGTAATGGTCAAGAATTGCTTAGTGGATGACATTGCTAATTAATCAGTCTGCCTTTTTGACTTCGATGAGAACGGCGTTCGCAAACAACCAGAAAATTATCAACGATACAAAGTAAACAATGTCGCGCAATTCAATGATCCCCTTGCTGATATCATCGAAATAAGTCAGAAAGCTCAATCCGCTGATTGCCCGCACCAAAATCTCCGGAGTCCAACCACTGAAAAAATCAAGTACCAGCGGAAAACCACTGAGCAGAAAGATGAGACAAATCACTACGGTGATCACAAAGGCAATAACTTGATTTTTGGTTAGTGCGGATATGCACGAGCCGATGGCGATATAGGCGCCAGCCATGAGCAGACTGCCGAAATAACTCGCTAAGATGACGCCATTGTCAGGTTGGCCCAAGTAATTCACCGTCAACCACATGGGAAACGTCAGCGACAGGGCGATCGCCGCGAAGATCCAAGTCGCAAGAAACTTGCCTAGCACCGCTTCGAACATTGATACGGGCAGAGTTAACAGCAATTCGATGGTGCCAGCCTTACGCTCCTCCGCCCACAGTCGCATCGTCAACGCCGGGATGAGCGCCAAGTAAAGCCATGGGTGAAAACCAAAAAAGGTTATCAAGTCGGCCTGACCGCGCTCGAAAAAACTTCCCAAGTAAAATGTGAATACGCCATTCAAGAATAGGAAAATGACGATGAATACATATGCGATGGGAGTCGTGAAATATCCGGACAACTCCCGCTTGGCAATAATCCACACACTCGACATCACGCCTCCTTAGCCTCTTGCGTTCATTCCTTAGTGGTAATTGTTCTGAAAACATCGTCCAGGCGACCCCGTTGAACGTGAAGTTCTTCCACGTTCCACGCCCGTTCACGCGCGATGCCGCTGACCGCAGCCAATATGGGATTACCGTTCGCGGGATAAACCGTACAGTGAACACAGTTGTCTTGCACTACACACTGGGCTGAGGCAACGCCCGTTAACAGCTCGAGCTGTTGCTGGACATGGCGTTGATCGACATCGCTCACCACCAAAGTCACCGCGTTGTGGTGTGGCGATTTGGCCTCTAACTGTGAAGGTGTACCGTCGGCAACGATCTTACCATCGGCAACAATGATGACCCGGTTGCACACGGCGTCCACCTCCTCCAGGATATGGGTGGACAGGATGATTGCCTTGTCTGTAGCCATATTCCGGATCAAGGCCCGCACTTCTTGTTTTTGATTGGGATCCAGTCCGTCGGTTGGCTCATCCAGAATCAGCACTTCCGGATCATGCAGAATCGCCTGGGCGATTCCTACGCGCCGCTTGAAACCCTTGGACAAGGTCCCGATAGATTGCTCGAGCACCGACGTCAGGTGCACTTTGTCGACGGTATCACGGATACGCTTACGTAGTTCTTCGCCGCTAAAGCCGCGCACCGCGCCGACAAAATGCAAGAATGCTGCTGGGGTCATATCCGGATACAACGGCGCGCCTTCGGGTAAATAGCCGATCCGTTTCTTGACTGCCACCGCCTGGTCAACGATATCGACACCACCAATCTGAACCTTTCCCGCATCTGGGGTCAGGAATCCAGTAATCATCTTCATGGTCGTCGACTTACCGGCACCGTTGGGACCCAAAAAGCCCAACACTTCGCCTTTGTCGACACCAAAGGAGATATCGTCCACCGCGGTGAGGAACGAAAATCGCTTGGTCAAGTGGTTTATTTCTACCAGCGCAGCCATGCTGTTACTGCATATATCACATCAATTAAATCAAGGAGTTTAGAACCACAACGCGGGGTCACCGCCCGCCATCGGTTCGCAGGCGCGACATAATGATAATAATCATCGGCTTTAAGTCAACCCAGGTCAACGAATCTCGTCGCTACAAACCTCCGGCCCGTACATTGCACCAAGGATCCCGGATGATCGCGGAGGGACTTGCTCTGTGACTACGTGCCGGGTCGGGCGGCTGGTTCCCCTGCAGTTCCCCTGCTGTCCCCCTGCTGTGCCCCTGCTGTGCGGGGACAAGGCGGGGACAATGCCTAGCCGTGTTATGGGCTGAGTGAAGCGCAAGTCCGGGCGTTCGCGACCTCGCCAGCACCTGGGTAGTCCCGCCCCTATTGTGACCAAACAATCTGCAGCATCGAATGTCGTCATTTACTGGAGGAGACGCTGCGGCTTTCACCGGTGTATAGCCATGAATAGGGGTGCGGCGCGTTGGCGCAATCTACGGGCTAAGCCGGTCGGAGCTGAATATCCGCGATACCCGCCATATCTCTCAAGGTCGATACCGGCACCGCCCCAGCAGCGATACGGTTTCCGATTATGAAAGCTGGGGTACCGTTGATTCCCAAACGTGCCGCATCACGCAGGTTGGCCTGTAATATATCGTTATAATGCGGGTCGTTCCACGCTTGCTCGACCACCATGTCCTCCACACCGGCCTGTTTAGCAATTCCACGCAGCACCTGTGGGTCTCCGAGGTTTTGTTGTCGCAAAAAGTAGGCCGTAAATAAACCGGCATTCAGCCGGTAAAACGTCTGTGCACCCGCAGCCTTTGTGGCCTCGGCCAACAACAATGCCTGGTGGGAGTTGGTGGTAAAGGTGCGTTCCGCCAACTCGACGCCCTCTTCGATTGCCATCTTCCGTAGATTCTCCATCATCCGCCGCCACTGTTCCGGTGGATAACCGAGTTCGGACAAGGGCCGCCCCTCGGGTGGATTATCCGGATGGATTTCCAAAAAACGCCAATTAGTCTTGAGATCATAGCTGTCGCGCAGTTTGGCCAGGCGCAGATGTCCGATGTAACAAAAGGGGCATATGTAATCGGAGAACACGGTGACCCGCAGCTCAGGCTTCATAACGGAACTCTGCACACGGTTACATGAGTTGCGCCAAACTTTCCACCCGCCGAGCGGTGACTGTCAACTCGTTGATAATCTGACGCCGGATGATCCATGGGCCGATAATGGGCGGAACGCTAAATTTCGGCACCAAATATCCACGATAACTGACCCGTGTTCGCTCGGTATCGTTCGCATCCGGCGTTATCGACAGCTGTTCACGGGCTTGGTGGAAATCGCTGACCGCCGGCACGGTCACATGTATCACATCACCGTGCCCGGACACAGATGAATCGGTCACTTTGATTATGCGCTTACACAGGACTATCAAAAAGCATGGCCTCAACACGAGCTTCACACGAGAGTGACCATCCGGTGTCGAACTGATGACATCGCTGTGAACTACCGTGGGTGACAGATCGATCAGGTTTTCGTAGTCGGTAACCAGACGACGTACATGTTTATGGTGGGCGTCGAGTACGGCTTCAAACGACACCGTGTATGCCGGTGCCTGATAGCGTACCACGGCGCTGAGAATATCTGCCGCCACGAGCGGCGTCGATGGCAAACTCAAAAAACCCGCTGTTAGACAACTGACACACGCTGACCGGGCTGGCACATCGCACCTATTTAAACAGTTTTTCCAACCCTTTCTGCAGTTTTTCGTCGAGCTTCTTTTCGAGTATTTCTTTTTTCTCGTCGAGCTTTTTCTCGACCTCACGTTTAGCTGCGTCCTTGAGCAACGTCTCGACGTCGAGCCGGTATGTGGGATCCTCAAGTTTGCCCTTCACACGCACCGGTATCGTGACTCCCTTGAGGTCCGCCAATTCCTCGCCAGCTTGACCCTTACTGGTCTCTACTACATTGATCCTAATGAGGTAATCCAAGGTGCTGGCCACGAGATCTGCCTGACCGTTGCCGGTCACCCGCAACAGAGGTGATTTAACACTAAGGTCATCATTAGTAGCGATCTTTTCGTTGAACTTGATGGTGCCGGTCATCTCCGTGAACTGGAACTCATCTTTGTCTTCCATCTCAACTTCCGCCTCCCTGCCCTTTACCTGGTTATAGATCTGCTTTGCCTGCATCACGAGCTTACGCAGGTTCACACCTTTGACTGTCCCGTCACGGATCTGAAAACGAGCAGTGCCATTCACGGTTTGTGCACCGCCACGCTCCTGCGCCACCATGTCCATGCTTAGATCGCCTTTACCCACTACATCACTGGTGATCTCGAGGGTCTTGAGCAGTTCACCCAACTCAACAGCAGACACTGACTGACGGACGTCGAGGCGGACTACATCCTGTTTGTCCACGAACTGCATGGTTCCGCTCAGGGTGCCGCCGTATAGGCTGGCGCGCAGCGGCTCCACGGTCACACTTCCCGGGGTAGAATGCACCCCAAGTTGTATCTCGTGGGTGGCCAAACCGGACAGCATCATCTTCCCGACGCGCAGTTGCCCGTTGGCGTGAAGACCGCGAAATAACCCCAGGGGCAGCACCAATACCGCCCCACTCGCGGCAACCGGCGGAGTTGTGGTCTTATCACCCGCCTGCGCCTCGGCAGGCGGTAAATAACGGTCAACATCGATGCGATCGACATTCAGGTCGAAGCCATATTTGGGATTCGCGAAATCGGATATCGCCAGCGATCCGGTCACCTGGGTGTCATCGATCTGCAAAGACATTTTCTGGGCATCGATGGAGTTCAAGGTGGCGTTGAAATCAGCGCCCACCACAACCTGCGACAACGCGTTCGGGTCCTGGGTCCGCACCGCCAATTCGAGATCTTTCAATATCGGACGAAGGTCAAACGGTTTGGTCTCAATGCGTCCCGCGAATGTCGGTCGATCGATTACCTTGGTGCCTTTTATTACCGCAGACAGCTGCATAGCGTCGACGGCGGCGCTCAGTTGAGGTATGTCCAGGTGTTGCGACGTTAGATTCAAAGCCAATTTCGGCAGCGATGCCGTGACCATGCGGCCCTGCACAGCACCTGTCACCTCCGCCTCCGACATCGTCAGCACCTGTTTATCCACAGCGAAGTTGAGTCCCGACCATCTCACACTCGCCTCAATCCCGGCCATGGTTACTTTGACCACCGACCTTTTCGTAGTTAACGTAGCGGTATTCTGGTCGAAGGCCAGGTCCGGCGAATTCAGGCTTGCCTTGATGTCGCTGTACGCGGTGTTCACGACCACATCGCGCAGCGCAACACCGCCCTTATCAAGATCCAACGCCACCATCGCGTCTAAATCGACGGACACCGACTGCGGTAAGTTGCGGTCCTTGAAATCGAATTTCGCGGTCGCTTGAACCGGCTTACCGGCCAGTATCTTCCCGGTATTCAAATCGAGTGCGCTGACCGTGTAGACGGAACCCGCCTTGCGGTCTTCCCAACGAATGCGGCCGTTTTTGATTTTCACTCCCTGCACCGCAAGTGCCGCCAGTGCCGCACCGGGCTTTTCTTTGTCGGCGGGTTCCGCGGCGCCAGCGGCGAGGTCGTCCCAGTTGGTGCCACCTTTGGGATCGATAATCAAATGCACCGTTGGGTCTTCGAGGATAACGGTATCCACTTGTAATTCCTGACGCAGCAATGGCAGCAGCTTCGCCTTGATATCCGCGCGCTTCACTGTGAGCATCGGTTCATCACCGAACGCAGGAGGGTTTGACAACGCAAGTTCACCGGTCTCGATGCCCAACCACGGAAACACGGACAGCTTGAGGTCTCCGGTGATAGTCAAGTCGCGCCCGGTTTGCTTCTTCACGAGTCCGGCAATCTCCTGCTTGTAGTCATTGGGATCGATAAACTGCGGCACAAGAATCGCCAGTCCCAGCACCAGGACGACAATAACGCCCAATAACCAGAAAATGATCTTTATGAGTCTTTTCATGCTGATACGCTTATTGCAGATGTAAGTAACTAAGACAACGGCCTGATTCTGGCACTGGTCTCATGGATGCGCGGCGGTGACCGGTGAAGTATACAAATTCACTTGACTGATGTTCGGTGACTTTCCGCCGGCTCACAATATTTAACGTTCAATATTCATATGGGTCGCGTTCGGTTTTTGCCCGACTCGACTGCAACGAGTTCTCGATGGGCGGCAGCGACAGCACATAACGCACAATCGCTTGTTGATCTGCTTTCGTCAAGCGGCTGGTAATATTATCGATCACCTCCGCCATTGGACCGCCGGCGGAATCGCCATCGGCGGTGAGACCGGTCTGTAAATAAAACAACAAATCATCGTTGGACCATTTACCGATGCCGGTTTTGCGGTCCGGCGTTATATTCGGCACCACATCGCCATCAGGACCGTTCACGGTTCCCGCATGGCGCCGAGCATCGATCAAGCCCCCGAACCAATCCCGCGGCGTATGACACTCGCCACAATGTGCCAACGCGTTAACAAGATAGGCGCCTCGTTGCCGTAGCGGATCAGTGTCACGCGTCGTCCCGGGTGCGGGGAGTGACAGATATCGCCACTTCCATAACCACAGTCCAGGGCGAAAACGCAAATACCAGGGCAACTGGTGCGGCCGATTGGGCTGCGCCACGGGCGGGATGCTGTCCAAATATGCCTTCACCGCCAACACATCTTCCCGCCGCATCCCGGCGTAGGCCACGTAGGGAAATGCGGGATAATAATTGGTGCCGTCCGGTGCCAAGCCGGCTTTCATGGCGCGCAAAAATTCCGCGTCGGTCCAAGCGCCGATTCCATGCCGCCGATGCGGCGTTATATTGGGGGCATAGAAGGTCCCAAAGGGGGTGTTCAGCGCGCGTCCCCCGGCGAGGAACGCACCCTGCTCATCGGTATGACAATTAGTGCAACCGCCGGCGCGGACCAGGTACTCGCCGCGTTCAAGCAACGCAGCACCGTGCGTCACCGGGACCGCGCCGGCCAAAATCACGCACAACAGAATCAAGCCACGGGCGAGCCCGGATATTACACCAAGGATCCCGGAGGCTGGCGAACAGGCTCGTGCTGCGCGTAGTCGCATTGTCGGACCGCTCAACGCCGCGCCGGAACGATGAAAAATAGGGGTCGAAGTCACAGACTCTGACCCCTATTTTTCTGTTGAGTAAAGCGCAAGTGCAGACGTTCGAGATCGAGCCAGGGCCGGGATAGTCCGGCCCTTATTATTGCCAAGGCCACTTTAATATCGAATACCGTCATTTCATGGAAGCAACGCTGCGGTGCTCCGCGGCGTTCAGTCAGGAATAGGGGCGGGGCGCCTTGGCGCAATATTCACAGCTAGGCCCGGGATCGCTACTATTGGTCTTTCTGTTCGCGAAAATCCTTGTGGCACGCCTTGCATGAATCCACCACCGTCTTGAATTTTGCGACCAATGCGGCCTTATCGTTGGCCTTTACGGTGTCGCGAAACGCCGATGTCGCCGCCTTGGCCTCGTCGGACACCTTCTTGAACTTGTCGGCTTGGGACCAAATGGCATCCAACGCACGGGTCTCCCCAAAATCCGTATCCTTGGGAAATAGGGACTCGACAGTCTGCATACTGCGGTCGATCGATTCTGCGTGGTACATAAGATCGTCGGCATAATCGACTTTACCGCGCACGATCTGGGAGACTGCAGCCATG
Organism: uncultured Gammaproteobacteria bacterium; assembly: GCA_945787105.1. Classification (GTDB taxonomy): domain Bacteria; phylum Pseudomonadota; class Gammaproteobacteria; order Arenicellales; family JAANXG01; genus CALZGZ01. Next base: position 18,689 of record CALZGZ010000029.1, on the reverse strand, counting down.
TGCCCGCTAATCGACGTCATGACCCCTTGCCGGTACTTGATGATGTCCTCGGTCTCCGCCGCCGTCGCCGTGATCGCCCAGATCGCGACAATCAATAAACATATGCTCGAACGAGTAGCTTTCACAATGTGCATCACTGTGTTCTCCTTTGTGGTTAAAATTTGGCTTCAAACGGCTGGGTTTGACCGCGGCAATCGTAAACAAGTTTCCCGATCTTACGACGCATGCGGCAATACTTTCCGCGCCGCGTCGCGAATGACTTCTACGCCGGCCCCCGGATTGTTAACGTGGTCGCTCAGGTAGCGCCGCCAAACCTTGGCCCGCGGTTGCCCGTGAAACAGCCCCATTATATGCCGAGTGAGCCAATGCAACCGGCAGCCAGCCGCCAACTGCCGGGCACAATATTCCATGTATTGCTCGAGCACCGACTCGCGGCTCAGTGCCGGCTGACGGTCACCATAGAACCGCCGGTCCACGTCGGCCAATAGATACGGATTGGCGTAGGCTTGGCGTCCGATCATCACCCCATCTACCGAGTCTAATTGCCGCGCTGCCGCATCCAGGCTGGTGATCGCTCCGTTGATCACGATAGTGAGACGGGGAAATTCACGCTTGATCGCATGAACGATGTCGTAGCGTAACGGTGGGAGGGTACGATTTTGTTTCGGACTCAACCCATTTAGCCACGCCTTGCGTGCGTGGATGACAAACACGTCACAACCGGCATTGGAAACAACGTCAATAAACGCGCACAAATTTTCCAGTGAATCTTGATCATCAATGCCGATTCGGCATTTCACCGTCACCGGCAAGCCAACGGAGTGGACCATGGAATGTACGCATTCAGCTACGCGCTCCGGCCGTGCCATCAGGCAAGCACCGAATTGACCCGATCGCACGCGATCGCTGGGGCAACCGACGTTCATGTTGATTTCTTGGTAGCCGTAGTCCTCACCAAATCGAGCGCTTAGCGCCATTTGCGAGGGATCGCTGCCGCCGATTTGCAAGGCCACCGGTTGCTCAAACCTATGGAATGCCAAGCAACGATCGCGATTACCGTAAATAAGCGTCGTGGCCGGTATCATTTCCGTGTACAGCAACGTCCGCCGGGAGATCAACCGCAACAAATAACGGTCGTGCCGGTCGGTACATTCCATCATCGGCGCCACCGATACCGTACGGTCCAGGAGCGGCTGCCGATCCATGACGGATTTGTCTCGCATGATCAAAACTCAACCCCGATGACTGAGCAGTGTGTCGATGTCGCTGCGTATCCGTTGGGCGTTGAATCCAAACGCCCCGGCGTATCGCTTGGATACCTTTCCCTCGGCATCGAAAATGAGTGTGCTGGGTACCGCCTTGACCCCGTGGATGACGGATGCCTGCCCAGCGCGATCAGACACGATGGTGAATCGCAACGGTTTTTGTTGCTGTTGCAAGAAGCTGTCGATGGCGGATCGGACTTCGCCGACATTTATCGCAATGATCTCAACAGCTCGGCCGTTGTACTCGGTGCGAATGTCTTCCAACTGGGGTAGCTCGGTCCAACACGGTGGACACCAGCTCGCCCAATAACTCGCAACGACGACCTTGCCGTGATAATCGGACAGATACACGGGTGTCCCGTTGAGCGATATACCCAGCAATGCCCCAGGTCCTGCTGTATCCGGCAATACGCCACCCTTGAGCTCCTCACCAACAACTGCGGGGGATCGCTCGACAGGATAGGCCTTGGTGACCTGGGCTGGCTCTGGTAGCGGGGCAACCACGGGGGCGGGATATTTGGGCGCGGTACTGACACAGGACGCCACCAATGCTGCCGCGGCTGTGGCGACGATCCCCATGCCAAGCGTGCGAATGCGGAAACTAATTTGGCTCACGAACACAAGTTGCTGTTGCGGGCTAATCACTACAAAAATATATCACAACCGCATCACTCCGGGACGGCGTCACCACCTGTGACCCAAATTTTCGATCACCATTGTGTTCAACGGTTGCTTAACAGGGCACGTAGCTCGAGTGGCCTGCGCGCCGAATCGCGGTTAGAGCACTGCCTTTGCGCGCGAGTATTCCCGTTTGATGCAGAAGTGGTCCTTCCATTGGCGTTTGGCGCGCATGCCGGAAAGGTATTCCTCGTGCTTGTGGCCAATGGGAAATGGCGGCGGATCCGGAATCTGAGACCACAGACCCGCTGCACGGCGGGCCGCACGTTGATCGAGGAGCCAGTCGTTGTAACTTTCGATCACAATCCAACCGCCGGGGCCATCGAGTGTGGCCGCCCGGTAGCGCCCATCCATTTCATCCATCAAAGCAATTTGCTCGGGGCTCAGGTCCAGCGGCTCGAGAACGTTGTCATAGCCGAATTCTCGCAGTGCATCACCGGCCACCGCGGCCATGATCCGCTGATCGCGGATGCTCAACAAATCTTTGTAGATCCCCACGTGCTTGCCCGATATGGGCTCGGCCACCGCCCAATTGTCCTTGGTCTTGCCGCGCCGTTTGGCGATCGGGGTGGTATGAAACCCCATCAACGCGTCGCTGTAGTCTTCCTGCAGATAAGCGCACAGCCGTTTGAGGTGCTCCTCCGGGGCCCGCACGAAGTCTTCGTATTTGATGTCGAACCACTGATCGGCCGGCAATGCCTCCCGCCATGGCTTCACCGCCGCTTGGCCCATCAGCCACAGCTCCGCGGCGCTATAGATGTTGGTGGGGCCAAACGAGGAATCCAGGAACTCCGCGCTGACGTCGCGTCCGTCGCGGTAGATAAAGACGAACTGGGCGTTGGGAAAGTCCTCCAGAATCTGCTCCACATAAAAAAGGTTGTAAGGGGTCTTCTCGCCCCAACGCGGCTTGCCCTGCTGTTCGGCATAGCGCTCGAGCATGGCTGCATAGACACCGGCGAAACTCGGCTCCAGGGCGAGTGCGCGTTGTGCGATCTCATCGCCAAATGTGGCGGGGTTCACCGTCATACCCCAAAACGGCGTGCGCAGGCCATAGGCCATTTCACGACACAGGGTGCGGAAATTTTCGATTTCGCTCAGGTCGCCATAGGTGAACAGGTACGGCCGGAAACGGGGGTAGTACCAGGCGACCTCCGGTACCGCAAGACGGGGATGGCAGCCGAGGATCGCCATGATCAAGGTCGTCCCCGAGCGTTCGGAACCGAGAACGAAGACGGGACGTTCGTTAAGCGTCAAAGACATAGTTACATTTACCCCCAAACGTTGGTAACGGGCGTACCGGTGATCTACCCACTGCCGTTACTCAAGGCCATAGCCGCCAACAGGCCGGCCTTTACCTCGTCGACCATGAGTAGAAATTGTTCGCTCTCACGGCGCTGATCGCGATCCACGTTAATGTGGTATTCGTTGACGATATGTGCCGGCTTGTCGCCCAGTAGTAGCACCCGATCCCCAAGATACACGGCTTCCTCAATGTCGTGGGTGACAAACAGGATAGATTTATGGGTCTCCTGCCAGATGCGCAGCAACTCGTCCTGCAGACCGGTGCGGGTAATGGCGTCGAGCGCCCCGAACGGTTCATCCATCAGCAGGATAGCCGGGTCAACGGCCAACGCCCGGGCGATGCCAATGCGCTGGCGCTGGCCGCCGGATAGCTGATACGGCCAGCGGTCCTCATAGCCGGCAAGGCCGACGAGCTCGAGAGTCCATTCCACCCTTTCCTTTTTCACCGCCGCCGGCACGTCGATGCCGTCCAAGCCGAGCGAGATGTTGTCCCCAACCTTGCGCCAGGGCATCAGCAACGCCGCCTGAAAAACCATTGCGATCGGTCGTCGCGTCGGGTCGTGTGCCGCATCGAGCTTGACCGATCCCTCGTAGGGCGGGATGAGATCGGCAATGACCCGCAGTAACGTGGATTTACCCGCTCCCGATACACCGACCAGGGTCACGAATTCTCCCTTCTCAACGCTCACGTTCAAGTGACGGAAGATAATATTGTGGCCATCCCCTTCGGCAAAGGCGACGGCCAGATCCTGGGTTTCGATTATCTTTGCCACGCCAGGATCCTTTTTTGAACGAGCACGAATACGTAGTCGCTGACCCCATAGAGTAAGGCGATGGAGAACATGTAGAGGATGACCACGTTCGACGCCAGCAGACCTGAGGCCTCTATCATGCGTTGGCCGATACCTTGAATCCCAAACAGCTCCGCCGCCACCACTGTCATCCAACCCTGGCCCAGACCGGCGCGCAGCCCACTAAGGATACCCGGCGCGGCGCCCGGCAAGATGACCTTACGCAGCAGCGCCGGAAAAGAACGGTGGCCGAAGGCGCGGGCGACCTCGATCAGATCCTTGTCCACCGCCTGGACCGCACCCATGGCGGTAAAATAGTTGATCCAGAAGATGCCGATGGAGATGATGAACGCAGCCGCCGTCTCCGTGATCCCAAACCAAATGATGGCAAACGGAATCCACGCCAACGGCGGAATCGGACGCAGGACCCGGGCCAGCCAGGCCTGGCCGGCCTCGATCCGCGGGAATAAGGCCACCATGACCCCCAGGCCAACACCGAGGACCGAACCGAGCACAAATCCGACGCTATAGTGACGCAGGCTGGCGACCACCATCACCTGCCAGATACCCTCGCGGATCTCTGAAATCAAGGCGGCCGGAATGGTGCTGGGCGGAGGCAGCAGGTAGGTTGCGAACAACCCGCTGCGCGCGATGCCCTCCCAGATCAACAGGAACCCGACCAGCCCAACAGCCGACAGGAAATACCGTGTGCTGGATTTCACATTAACGGCCGACGTTGTCTCTTCTGCAAAACGGCGTCGCTACATGCCGAGATTCTTAGCGGCATCCTTGTAGATGCTGAAGTCGAACAAGCCGTCAACGGACACGTTGGTCTTAATCTTCTCGCTCTTCTGAAAGTCGTGCATGTACTGGGTGCCGTCCTTAATTTCTTCTGGATTGGCCTTGAAGTTGGACGACGGCGACTCAAGGGACTTTTGTATGGTCTCTACGTCGATCAGACCCTTGGCGACGAAGTTCTTCACATGCGGCGCCGCCTTGGCCGGGTCGTTCTTCAATAGCTCGGTGGCCTTGATATGCAGTTCGATAAGCTTGACGAGCGCATCGCGGTGATTGGCAATGACGCCCTCACGGGCGGCGATGGTGGAACCGGGCTGACCGTCCATCATTTCCGTTGCCCGGGCAACCACCTTGGCGTCCGGCAGCTTGCTCTCGACGATGGTCAGGATCGGCTCCAAGATCCCGGCAGCATCCACGGAGCGCGACAACAGCGCCTGTTGCACGCGGGCGGCGCCCATGCCGATCAATTCAACATCGCTTAGCTGCATTCCCAGCGAGCGCAGCAGCCAGTGACGAGTCACCGTATCGGGGACCGAGCCCTTGGGAAAGCTCGCAATCTTGGGTTTGCGGCCCTTGTCCTTGGCAAAAGCCATCAGTGCATCCTTCCCATTCTTGTGCTTTTCGAAGTACTCGACCAGATCACCCTGAGCAATGACACCGATCTGATTGACGATGCCGGCGGCGATGACCTTGAGCTTGATGCCCTTGCCGCGGGTGACCATGGCGGGCCCGATGCCGAAACACATGACGTCCATCTTGCCGGAGGCAATGGCCTGGACGATCGCCGGGCCGTTGGGAAACCGCGTCAGCTTGAGATCGATCCCGGCATCCTTGGCCCAGCCCATACCTTCGATCACGAAAAGTTGGCTGCACGGAACGATCGGCATGTAGGCCATCTCGAGCGTGGTTCTGGCGCGGGCCTGGCCCGACACGCCCACGATAAGCGTGGCCGCTAGCAGAATTTTAGAAAACGTTTTCAATTGAAATGTCATAGATGCCCTCCTTACTTTACTTTAACGCGCCATGGTCGACCCTTTCGTACCTGGTCATCGGGCCTTCGGCACGGCTATGGATTGTTATGATGACTTATGTAACAGACAACTATTTTTTGTTGTGCCTAAATGCAATGATGTTTGAACTTCGATCCGCTTCCACGGTAGTAACTGCTGCGTTGAACCTAACTCTCAAAACATCTTTGCCCTTTATTAACAAATCTTTTTGCGCTGCAAGCCACCGTGACAACCGCAGCCATTCATGCCTTGCGGTCTGCGCGGGGAACGACATCCCACATTTTAATCGCGCCGCGACGACGTCCGAGATACATACTATACCCCTCGGAAATCAATATAAAAACCAATCAAATAGCAAGTTTTTAGGGAATAAATTTGGCATCATCGCGTCGTCTGTGAACATTACAGCCCGGACAATATCTGCGTACCGGACGGCTTAACAACGCATTAGCTTGCTGCTAGCGCACAACCCCAGCGGGGTATAGCGGTCGCCGCGCTCACCAATCCTTTCGTGGCCCTGCCAACACTTATTTGGGCCGTGAAATTTTTTGCAACAAATTTTCGCAGGCGTCTAGTGTGGCACTGATGCAGTGCATCAGACCCTCGGCCATGCCTGACATCGCTGTTGCTTGACGCTGCGATTCAAATAGCTTGATGTCGGGTTGCGCTTGCTATAGCCTGCAGCACACTCGTTGTCTATAACCACTGTAGCGAGTTCGACTCATGCAAACATCCGCTTCTGTAGTGACACCTGACAAACCCGTAGCATTGATGACGCTATTGGCCCTGTTAGCGGTCAGTCTGTTTCTGCAGAACGAGTTTCAGACTCGGCAATCACTGCTGTTTCTGATCGGTACCGGACTCGGTGTGACCTTGCTGCATGCCGCGTTCGGATTCGCAGGCGGCTGGCGACGTTTGATCCGCGAACGCCGCAGCACGAGTGCGCGTGCCCAGATACTCTTGCTGGGCCTGACGTCCACGTTGTTTTTCCCGGTGCTCGGCCAGTTGTTTCCCGGCATCAACGCGCAAGCGGCGGTCGCGCCGGTGGGCCTTTCGGTGCTGATCGGCGCGTTTATGTTCGGCATCGGTATGCAGCTGGGTGGTGGCTGCGGATCCGGGACCCTGTTCACCGTCGGCGGTGGTCACGTCGCGATGCTTGTCACCTTGGTGTTCTTCATTATCGGCGCCACCGTCGCGTCCGCCCATCTTCACTGGTGGCTGGCCCTACCCAGCTTCGGCAAGCTATCCCTCATCACCGCATTGGGTTGGGGTCCTGCGCTGGTGGCGCAAGGGTTGTGTCTGATCGCCTTATATGCCGTGGTGCTAGCGGTAGAACGGCAACGTCATGGAAACATTGAACCACTGTTTGCCGCGAAAACCGCAGATAGCAGCTTTACCGACCGGTTGATTCTGGGTCCCTGGCCGTTGTTGTGGGGGGTGATCGGTTTGGCGGCATTCAACCTGCTGACCCTGCTGATTGCCGGGCATCCGTGGTCAATCACCTTCGCCTTCGGCCTGTGGGGCGCGAAGATCTGGACGGCGATCGGTGGTGATGCTGCCTCGTGGCCGTATTGGAGTTCCGGATACCCCGCTGTCGCCCTGTCGCGCAGCGTGTTGGCCGACAACATCTCGATCATGAACTTCGGGCTTATTCTTGGCGCAGTGCTGGCCGCAGCGCTCGCCGGTAAGTTCGCGCCCGAGGACCGTATCAAACGCGAACGTCTTGTGGCGTCGATAATTGGGGGTTTGCTCCTCGGTTACGGTGCCCGACTTGCCTTCGGCTGCAATATCGGCGCGTTGCTGGCCGGCATCGGATCGGGCAGCATGCATGGTTGGCTGTGGCTGGTAGCGGGATTCACCGGCAGTGTGGTCGGCGTCCGATTGCGCGTGCGCATGCATCTGGACCCGCCGCCGCGTTGATGTCGGTGAAGCGTCGTAACCGCGGGATTATGGGCGCGGCCATCGTGTTGGGCGCGATGTTCGTGGCCCTCGATCACAGCCAGTACCGCCGTTCCTCGCCGGCGCCGGTCGCCGGCGAATCTGACCCGCAGGTTGAGGCAGGGGGTTACGGGTCGGCCTCCGATGACGCCGAGACCCCTGTTACCTCCGGAGCTGCTGTAGAAACCGGGGGTTATGGCGCGGCCGGCGACGATGCTGACGCCGCCATCGGCGCCGAGACCGGCGGCTACGGCATTGCCACCGGAGCGAGCCCCGACGAAACCGGGCAAGGTGCAGCGGCAACAAGCACCCCGGCTGAGGACGTCGGTAGAGAGATGGAAGAATACTATCGGCGGCTACAGCTCGACGCCGAACCCGACGACCCGCGTTGACAGGGCTTCATGGTCCCGGGCAATAATGCCCAATGCCTCCCAGGCACGAACACCTGCGTGCGAGCCCAAGCCAGCGCCGTGATAGCGCCAATTCCGGGTGCAAAACGCAGCCTCGAACCTTTATCGAATTTATTATCGCAAACAGCATTAGCTGTTTTCTTTGCCGCCGTGACGCGGCATGCGGACTACGTACCAATGCTAAGGTAGCGGGACATATCCGGGCAGTGTTTCGATACGCGCGAGCCATCGACGTACCGCGGGGAACGGCGCGGTGGATATGTTGCCTTCGGAGGCCATGGCCACGTAGGGGTAGCAGGCCACATCCGCGATAGTGGGCGCGTCGTCTACTAACCACTCGTTCGTCTGCAACCGCCCTGCCAACACCTCTAGCGCGGTGTGCGCAAACTCCCGGCATTCTTCCAGATTCCCCAGTTGCGCGAATCGCGTCGGGTTGCCCAGTGTAATCGCCCGGGCTCGACCCAAGCCGTAGCGAACCTCGTTTTGATCGAGCGCCAACCATTGCATCGTGGCTGCCATCCCATTGGGGTCTGCGGGCAACCATTGTCCTCTTCCATGCCGAACAGCCAGATACACCAGTATCGCCATCGAATCCCATATCACTCGCGCCTCGTCTTGTAGGACCGGTAGCTGCCCGCGAGGACTGATGTTGAGAAACGCTGCGGTCTTGTGTTCTCCGGCATTGGCATCGATGGGGATCTTCTCATAGGCAACTCCCAAAAAAGCTAACAGCAGTCTGACCTTGTAACAGTTGCCAGAACGGTGTAGATCGAACAGCTTGAGCATTGGGCTTCAATAAGCTTGGAAGATGGACTCGCACCGAAATTAACCAAAAACCCCAGGCACGGCAACTCGCGGGATTCGTACCCGAATGAGAAGACGAGTAGAGCATTGCTACTAGATTACTCAACCCCCTGGGCGTGGCGTGGTGAAAGCTGTCATTCGTTATGCAATAACCTCCTGATCACATTCAAAAGACTGCACCGTCATCAACGATTCCACAAAGCATTGGGTCCGCCTGTAATTGGTACAATCTGAGCCTCGCGCAATCACCGCAAGAAGGAGCGCAATGTGAAGTATGTACAAGAGTGCCTCCCCGAACTGGCCAAGACCATCGACGAGGAATTTGGGCCCGGAACCGCTGAAAAAACGCGGCCGTTAAGCCATACGCGTCATGTCAGGTTCTTGTTTCAAGTCAACCAACTCTACAAAGACCCCGCGCAAACGCAGCCGTTTGCGGTTGAAAATATCTTAAACACCGTATCTGATTTCCAGAATCACGGCATGGTTGCGCAAGATTACGACCTCGTTGCCATTGTTCATGCCGAGGGCTGGCCACTCATCTTAGATAACAACGCCACGGAGCGTCACCAGACCGCCAATCCCTTCCAAGCAGATATGGAAGATCTATTGCGGCGAAATATCCATGTTTTTTTCTGTTTGAACACAGCCCGCAAGAAAAATGTACGAACCTTACAAGTTATTTCCGGTGTCAGGTTCGTAACCTCGGGCGTCACCGCCATCGCCGATTTCCAAGCCGACGATTATCGGTACATTCAACCTTAGCCCGTATTGTGCACCACGGCGGCAACAAAGGAGCTGAAAAGTTGTTTCCGAAAAAGTATTCGATACACGATGTGACACTTCGTGCCGGAGTGTGCGGCTTCAGATTCTGGTTACGGGAGCGGTTAAGTGATGCGCTTGGAAACATAGCTGCCGGGCGCGTCCTCGATGACCTCGAGCTCACCGTCTCCGGGGCTACGGGCCGGCACCTTTTCCGGGGACTGTTGGTCCACCCACGAGGCCCAGTCGGTCCACCAGGAACCGTCGTTCTGGACTGCCGAGTCCAACCACTGTTTGGCGCTGTCAGGCAATGGATTCCGCTTGCCGGTCCAATAATGATACTTATTGGCTGCCGGAGGATTGATGACGCCGGCGATATGGCCCGACGCCCCCAACACGAAACGAACGGGCCCGGCCAGTAGTTTTGCCCCGGCGTAGGTAGATTTCCATGGCGCGATATGATCATCTTGTGTGGATAGAAAATAAGCCGGGATATCAATGTCGCGAATATCGATAGGCGTTCCGGTAATAGTAATTCCGCCCGGTTCCCGCAACCGGTTTTCGAGATACATTGTGCGTAGATAGAAACTATGCATCGCTGCCGGCATACGCGTGGAATCTGAATTCCAATATAGCAGATCAAATACTAACGGATCCTGACCCAGCAGATAGTTATTGATGGCAAAAGTCCAAATCAGATCATTGGCTCGCAACATATTGAAGGTGGACGCCATGCAAGTGGCGTCCAGATACCCGGTTTCCTGCATGCGTTCTTCCAATGCGGTCACCTGCTGGTCATCAATGAATACTCCAAGCTCGCCGGGTTCCTCGAAATCGATCATCGAAGTAAAAAAAGTGGCGCTTTTTACCCGCTGTTCGCCATTTCCTGCCATGTGTGCCAGGACCGAGGCCAGCAACGTGCCCCCTAGACAGTAACCAATGGCGTTAATCTCCTGCTCGCCGGTACCTCGCTCGACAGTATCTAACGCGGTGTAAAAACCTTCGCACACATATTCATCGTAACCGGTATCGGCATAGGATTCGTCGGGGTTTACCCATGAGATAACAAATACGGTATGTCCCTGGGCGACCAGCCATTTAATGAGCGAATTTTTCGGCTGCAGGTCCATTATGTAGTATTTATTAATCCACGGTGGGACGATGAGTAATGGACGTTTGAATACTTCGTCCGTGGTCGGCGAGTATTGAATGAGTTGAAACATCCGGTTTTGAAAGACGACCTTACCTGGCGTGGTGGCGATGTTCGCGCCCAACTTGAACGCATCGACATCGGTCATGCTGATGCGCAGTTGTCCACGACCCTTTTCTATATCTCCCAATAGGTTGTTCATGCCACGGATGAGATTTTTACCTAGAGACTGGACAGTCTCCCTCACCACTTTAGGATTGGTCGGGGCAAAGTTGGAGGGCGCCAAGGCATCGATAAGCTGGCGGGTGAAAAACTGCAGCTTTTCGGCCTCATCGCGATCCAAACCGTTGGTTTTGTCCACCGCAGATTCGATCAAGCGCGCCGCCAACAGATAAGTCTGTTTGACGTGGTCAAACAAAAAGTGGTCCGACCATTGCTCGTCACGAAAACGATTGTCGCCAGCCTTGGGTGCTATCACCGGTTCCAGTCCGTCGGCCCCCAATATCCGCTTAACGGTGCTTTGCCACAAAGCAAGCGAATCACGATAAAACGCGATCTGGGACTCCAACAAGCTTGTGGGATCGCTCAACAGGCTGGACACCAGCTTGCTGTAGGCGGTAGCAAGATTAAAGGGATCGGGCGTGTGGGAGTGCGGATGTTGTAGCTGTTCGGACATCACCTGCCACGCGACACGCTGACTGCGCATGGCCATATCCAGCCACGCCTCGTACATCTCCAATGGATTGAAGGGCATGGCGACCGGGTCCCGTGAATCGCTCATCGGCTAGTCGCGGACTGATTTTTGTTGCAGTGCACCATAACACCGTTAATATAGTCAAAACTCCGCACCACAACAAGCCAAAAAAACCCAGGCCGTGGCCAGCGCACCGACACCAGCATGTAGCCGCCGGCTTTTGGCAACCGCAGTCGCGGTATTACCACTTGAGCAGTGTCAGGCAGCGGGTTCCCCTGCTGTTCCCCTGCTGTGCGGGGACAAGCCCCCTGCTGTGCGGGGACAAGCGCCGCGCTGGAGCCAAATGCATAGCCGAGCTATGCGTTGCGTGAAGCGCAAGTTCAGGTGTTCGAGACCGAGCTAGCGCCGGGATAGTCCTGCCGCTATTCATGGTCTGCATCGGAGAGGCCCGCAGCGTCGCATCGATGAATTAGCGACACTCGATTGTTCAGCTTGCTTGGAATAAATTGGGGCGGGCCGCCGTGGTGCAATACGCCGGTAGGCCCAAAAGTTACCCGTTGTCGCCGTGGAAGGTCACCGTCACCGAGCGCGAATGCGACTGTCTGCGATGCTCCCACAGGTAAATCCCTTGCCAAGTGCCAAGCGCGAGCCGGCCACCGGTTATCGGTATGGCCAAACCATTCTGAGTCAATACGCTTCGCACGTGAGCCGGCATGTCATCGGGACCCTCAGAGATATGTTCGAACATCGGATCGCCATCCGGCACCGTGTGCGCCATGAAAGTCTCCAGATCACGGTGCACCGCCGGGTCCGCGTTCTCACAGAGAATAAGGGATGCACTGGTGTGATGTACGAACACATGTGCGAGTCCGGTGATGATCTCAGCCTGCGACAGACGACTGCTAATTTCCCGCGTAATGTCGTAGGTGCCCCTACCGCGACTGCCTACACTAAATTTGTATTGCCGCCACATCACTTACATCCTAATTGGTCTGATTTGCCATCCAGTCGGACTCCGTCTTGTTGAATCTCCCCGCGCTTACGCGCTGGGAATCATCCCGGCCAAGCTGGGATACACTGGACTCGGCCGGCCGTCGACAAAGCCGCGCCCGGCCTCGTCCGTGGCCCGCACGACACCGTGCGGGCACCGCGTCCATCCCCGTGCTCATGCACGGGTTTTTGTTCCGCAATAAATCCCCACTCACGTGGCCGTTACTCTGCTGCGTTCTGACCCTAGTTAGACATATCGTCACGTCCATCACTCGATGCATCTTATCAGCACAAAACCGCAGCAACTCGTGTGCAATCCCGTGCGCCATTCTCAGGTTATAATAAACTGACCAATCTAACCGTTACAGTCGATAACACAAACAGTACGAAAAAGTAAGCGTTTACACTCATCGGAAACAACGATTTTGTCGCGTACAGTGGAAAAATCCGCAATTAGCAATTTTATTCGTAACACCATTGATACTGACCTGGCTCAAAACAAAAACCAAGGCCGGGTAGCCACTCGGTTTCCGCCGGAACCAAACGGTTACCTGCACATCGGACACGCAAAATCCATCTGCCTCAATTTCGGCATCGCCAAGGATTATCAGGGTACCTGCAATCTGCGCTTTGACGACACCAATCCCGAGAGAGAAAGCTTGGAGTATGTCCAATCCATAGGCGATGACATTACATGGTTGGGCTACCAATGGAGCGCCCTACGCTTCGCATCCGATTACTTCGAACAACTCTACGACTACGCGATCGAGCTAATTAAACAAGGGAAAGCGTACGTTGACAGCTTGACCGGCGACGAGATCCGCGAGTACCGGGGCACGTTGACAAAACCCGGCAAGGAAAGTCCCTATCGTGGTCGTACCGTGGAGGAAAATCTAAAACTGTTCGTGGCAATGCGTGCCGGCAAATTTGAAGATGGACAACATGTACTTCGCGCGAAGATCGACATGTCATCACCTAACATTAATTTGCGCGATCCGATCCTGTACCGCATACGGCATGTTTCGCACTACCGGACCGGCGATCGCTGGTGTATCTATCCGATGTACGACTACACGCACTGCGTCTCCGACGCCATAGAGGACATCACACACTCTTTATGTACTTTAGAGTTCGAAGATAATCGCGCCCTATATGATTGGGTATTAGACCAGCTGGATGTACCCAGTCATCCACAGCAGATCGAATTCGCGCGCTTGAATCTCGAACATACGGTGATGAGCAAACGCATACTTAATCGGCTGGTCGATGAAGGCCACGTTTCAGGATGGGATGATCCACGTCTACCAACGATTTCAGGACTGCGGCGCCGCGGCTACACCCCAGAGTCAATACGCGATTTTTGCGAACGCATCGGCGTGACCAAGAAACAGGGGACCATCGCAATGAGTGTATTGGAAAATAGCATTAGGGAGGATCTAGACCAATGGGCGCCGCGCAGAATGGGTGTACTCGATCCGCTGCGAGTGGTGATCGAGAATTATCCTGAAGGTCAGACTGAAACGGTAACCGCGAGTAATCATCCGAAGAATCCACAGATGGGACAGCGGCCGTTAACTTTCTCAGGAGTCATATACATCGAACGCAGTGATTTTATGGAAACCCCGGCGAAAAAGTTCTTTCGCCTCGCACCGGGCCGCGAAGTGCGTTTACGTTATGCCTACTACATCACCTGCACCGAAGTCATCAAAGATAACCAGGGTGAGGTGATCGAGATCCGCTGCACCTACGATCCGGCCACTAAGGGTGGATCATCCGCGGACCGCAGGAAGGTCAAAGGAACCATCCATTGGGTTTCTGCGGATCACGCCGCAAACGCAGAAATAAGACTATACGACCGCCTGTTTAGGGTGCCCAACCCCGCCGCCAAGGCTGATTTTCTCGAACACCTCAATCCTCAATCGAGGATCGTGCTTACTGGTTGCAAAGTGGAACAAGGCCTCGTTGATATACAACCTGAAGCGCGGTTTCAATTTGAAAGGCAAGGATATTTTTGTGCCGATCGCCAAGATCATAGCCGCAACCATCCGGTGTTCAACCGCACGGTTACCCTGCGCGACACCTGGGCGAAGATCGAAAAAACAGCTGGATCCTGAGTTCAGCCGGTCCCAATATTGCGTACCTCGGCGCCGGGTTTCCGTTAGCATTTGATCTGGACTATGCGGAGGTGGAGATCTCAATGCACAACATGATACGAAGTTTGTTAATCGTGGCCATCGTCTATTCTGCGTCGACATCGGGGCAGGACCTCTATCGCTTCGATACCGTCCACACCCAAATTCTGTTCTTTGTGAGTCACCTAGGATTTTCTAACTCTCAGGGTGAATTTTTGAAATTTGATGGCGAACTCATGTTCAACGAAAATCGTTTCGGCGACACACGAGTGATGGTCTCCATTGATACGGAGAGCCTGGACATGGATGACAACAAATGGAACGCCCGACTCAAAGGACGTAAATACTTCGATGTCGAACACTATCCGAAAATCCGATTTGTCAGCACACGGATCGAGCTCACGGGACCCAAATCCGCCAACGTGCATGGTGACTTGACCATGCTGGGCGTGACCAGACCCGTAGTGTTGAACATGCGTTTCAATCGGGCGGGGATACATCCATTATCGCGGACATACATCGCCGGTTTTTCGGGAAACTCTGTGATTAAGCGTTCGGAATTTGGTATGACGTCGGACCTCAAGTGGGTCGGCGATGAGGTACATATCCGTCTGGAGGTCGAGGGCATCCTCGAACAAAAGGTTGGCAGTTCGCAACAGTGACCACAGCTGGGGCCGAATCGCCAAGACGTTGCACTGGCTGATCGCGGTGATGATCCTTGGCATGTTTGTGCTTGGTTGGATCGCAGTGAATTACCCGATGTCACCCACCAAGATCAAATTGTTTGTTTGGCACAAATCACTCGGTATCAGCATACTCATCCTCGTGCTGTTGCGAATAGCTTGGCGCCTGACTGACCGGACTCCGGCACTACCAAATCATATGCGAACCTGGGAACGACGCCTGGCCCACACGAGCCATATGCTGATGTACCTGGTGATGGTGACGATGCCGTTGAGCGGATGGGTAATCAACTCCGCCGCAAACTTTCCGTTAAAGCTATATGGTCTGATCCGGTTGCCAAACATTGCGCCCGCAGGCAAGGCCTTACAGACCCAAGCCGAACTCGTACATTTCACGTTTTTTTGGATACTTGTCGCATTGCTGCTGCTGCATATTGGGGCCGCGCTTTGGCATCACTTCGTGCAACGGGATGAGATATTGACGCGTATGTTGCCCGGAACAACGCGACGTTTGCGGAAAGCGGCGGACTGATGTCTTTGCAGCCGGCGGCAACAATGCTGATTTGCAGCGTGTTCAGCGCGACGGCTGCTGCAACCGAGTGGATCGTCGATAACGACCACAGCCGATTGGGATTCATTGCGACTTATGACGGCGTTGGCTTGGAGGCCCGCTTTGAGCACTTCGAAGCCCGTATTCGGTTTGACCCCCAGCACCCCGAGGAGGGGGTTTTTGATGTGGTCGTGGATATTACTTCCGTCAACAGCGACAGTGCCGACCGGGACGAGGGCATGCTCGGGTTAGAGTGGTTCAACGCCAAGAAATTTCCCCAGGCTCGATTTGTATCCACCGGTTTCCGTCAAACTGGAGCCGGGGCCTTCGAAGTAGCCGGGCGGCTTACCATAAAAGGTATCACCCACAGTATTGGGTTACCTTTTGCGTGGAGCGGGGTTGACAATGGTGCACGACTCAAGGGTAAAACCATATTGCAGCGCACAGACTATAAGATCGGAATCGGTGAGTGGGAATCCGACCCAATCATTGGGTTCGAGGTTGAGATCGTCGTCGATTTGCACCTCAAGGGTAAGCATTGACCCTGCTCATGCCCTGGATTTGATCTGACCCCGGGTCAAGCCCGATGCCCTTGCGAGCAAGATAAGGGGTTACTAACGGTAGATTTCAGGGGCAATCTGTGGCATGCGGAGGGGATGGGTCTATTGATATTGGCTATAATAATCAAACAGATACACTCCACCTAGGATCAATATGATCACTATGAGGATGGCGATACCGATTTTCCATGGACTATATGGCCGTTCGCCCTGCACCTTTCCAGTTCGCCCGTTGACGACGAAATGAAAGGCCTTGTCCTTGAATCGAAAACCCGCAGTCCAAATTGGAAGCAGAATGTGCTTGAAAGTGGTGTTGCTGTGTCTGGTGCCAAAGCGATGTATACGTTGTGCGTCACCACCGATATCGCGGGCGATGTCACCACGAATGATACTGTTCATGGTTTCACGGGCGTATTCGAAACCTTCATCCAACTCGATTTGATAAGCCTGACTTCCAAACCCGCTCAGATATTGTTCCTGATACGGAACTAGGTTTTCTAGATCCCATGGTTGGAGGCGATCCGTAATCTGGCGCGGCAAGGAACGGCTCGCGCCGACCAATACATCATCGAAAAATCTCGCCACCATACCTCGTACTGGTGTCCACCTGATCCTGGTCACCATCACGGTTCTCACAACTCGCTTGCCATCTATCACCTGAACCACCTTTTGCGGCACTTGATAAGCGTCACCGCGCTCACCAATGTAGTTGGTGTCGGTATTACTGTCGTACGTCCAATTGGGCAAGTAGACACCGGAAAGCCGATTATCATCTCGCGCATATTTCTTGATACCGTTGGGTGCAAACCACAATCTATTGATCCATCCACGGAAATGTTGCTTCGCCTGCGCCTCCGTGATCTTAAATGGCAACAACGACTGCGGTTTGAGTAGTTTTTCCGCACCGGTTTCAAGGACAATGGCATGGCCACAGTATGGACACTCGCCGGAATGGATATCGTTATCAAATTCAAACGATGCCCCACAGGCGTCACAGTTTGTTACCTGAATAGGTTGACGAACGGCATCGGTTCGGCGCGCGGCAACGAGTTCATTCAGCGCGCTTCGAAAATCATGTTCTTTGATGTGTGCAAGCAGTGACGGAACGGGTTCTTTGTGCCTGCAGTAACCACATTCCAGGAAGTCGGTTCCCGGGGCATAGCCCAGCAGGCCTCCGCACTGGCTGCAGGGAAACTGTTGCCGGCTCGGTTGTTTCGACTCACTAGCCTGCATGTTACGCCTAGGATCCCGGATGATGGGGAAGAGACTTGTCCTGCGCGGTGTCGCAGGATCGGGCGGCTGGACGACGCGCTGGAGCAAAATGCATAGCCGTAGTTATGGCTTGAGTGAAGCGCAAGTCCGGGCGTTCGAGACCGAGCCAGAGCCGGGATAGCCCCGCGACTATTCTCCCTAAAGATCCTGGAGACTCGTATGTTGCCATTTCACCTGAGTGACACTGCGAAGCTCTTAGCTGGGCACCATGAATAGTCGCGGGGCGTCTTGGTGCAATATGCGGGGCTACCCCGCATAGTTGGACCCGTCCCGGCTTGCTCGGCTTGCTGCGATGCGCGGGCCAGCCCCCGCCGTGCGTGACTCGTTGAACAGTAAACCTGCGAACAATCTAACCCGTGGGTAGTGGTGGCGGTAACTTGGCGAACACCTCGTCCAGTGCCTCTACTTGACCGGCCGGGGTCCAATCAACCAGCGGCTGACTCCAGATCAGCGTTTCCCGAACCACTTCCGCGGATCGCACCTTTTCTTCGAGGTCCGCGATATCTACCGGACCTTCCTGACGGCCGTCGACTTCGATGAAGTATTTATCTTCCTGCGACTGTTTTCCCGTACCGCTGTCAGGCAACTGCAGATAATCCTTGCGCGACAACGGTGGCGACATGGACTCCGCTATCTTATTAGCCATGGCAAAACCGATCCCCAAGCCGATGCCCGCCGCCGCACTACCGCCAGGATTATTCGCGGCTGCGGTCATCGCCTCGGCCGCTTGGAAGCTGGCATAGTCGCGCAGACTCCCCACCATACCCATGCTGGTGCGCCGGTCCAAAGCCTGTTCGACCACTGGTGGCAGGGAAATGTTTTCGACCAACAATTTGGTGACGTCCAGGCCATAGGCGACAAACTCAGGGCGAATCTTATTCGTGACATAGCGGCTCAGGTCCT
>CALZGZ010000028.1 GCA_945787105.1 uncultured Gammaproteobacteria bacterium | reverse complement strand
CAGTCACCCTGCCTTTATGTCACAACGTTTCTATTTCGACACACAGCCTTGCCGCTCTCGTACCAGTCACGAGTCGCATTAACAAATCTTACGACACTCAGCATGACCGGCACTTCGATGAGCACACCAACTACGGTGGCGAGCGCCGCCCCGGAAGAAAAGCCAAACAGGCTAATGGCCGCGGCGACCGCCAGCTCGAAGAAATTGCTTGCCCCACTCAGTGCGGAAGGGGCTGCCACGCAGTGGGCTTCTCCTGCTGCACGATTGAGCAGATAGGCGAGTCCGGAATTGAAATAGACCTGGATTAGGATCGGCACGGCGAGCAAAGCAATAATCAGCGGCTGCTCAATAATCTGATCTCCCTGAAAACCAAACAGCAAGACGAGCGTAGAAAGTAGTGCAATCAAAGACAACGGCTGCAATTTTCCCAGAAGCGCTTGTAATCGCTGTGTTCCACCCGCTGATATCACATAGCGACGGATAAGTTGCGCCATGATGACGGGCACGACAATATACAGTACTACAGACAGAAGCAGCGTTTCCCACGGTACGATGATCGCCGACAATCCCAACAGCAACGCCACAATTGGCGCAAACGCAAAAACCATGATCACGTCATTAAGTGCCACCTGGCTCAATGTGAAGTGTGGTTCGCCATCCGAGAGGTTGCTCCAGACGAACACCATGGCTGTGCACGGTGCTGCAGCAAGCAGTATCAATCCAGCGATGTAGGAGTTGATTTGCTCCGCCGGTAGATACGGTTTGAACAGAACACCGATGAAGAGCCATCCCAGCGCGGCCATCGAAAACGGTTTCACCGCCCAGTTGACAAATAGTGTTACGCCGATACCGCGCCAGTGCTCCATAAACTTGCGACAACGCGCCAAAATCGATCTTGATGAGCATCGGGATAATCATCAGCCATATCAACACCGCAACCGGTAGATTGACTTGGGCCATCTCAGCTGACCCTATCGCGTGAAAAATATCGACAAAGAAATGCCCCAACGCGATGCCCGTTACGATACAAATAGCCACCCACAGGGTGAGATATCGCTCGAATACATTCATTACCGGTTTTGTGGCCGGGACCGCCACAACCTCACTACTCATCTGGAATAACCATTGTCTTATATCAGATTGCACAACGGCGCGGTGCAAGTGCGCTCGGATAGTATTTGTCCTATCTCGTGCCGCCGGCGTTGTAGTTTCATCCGGTCGGTCGGTAAAACTAGATCTACCCCGTTTTTTACGCAGATCGCCCAGTGATTATAATACGAAGGACGGGGAGCCGCCGCTGGAGGCGCCTGACGGGACATTACCGTGGCCCTCGAAGCGCCGCAAGAATAGAGGCGGCAACGAACAAGGACGGATTGTACGGCAACTCTTACCGCCTTAAATCACGTTCTTTTTAATGATAAATATGTATCGAAATGTACGTACATTATCCGTAAATCTGATTATGGGATCTCAATCGAAAAATCAACGTTTGGATGTACGTGTCAATGCCACGTCAAAACAGCTTTTCGCGCGTGGTGCGGAGATATCCGGCGTCACTATGAGCACCTTTGTGCTCGAAGCCGCGACACATCGGGCAAAGGAAATCATTCAGGAGCAGGAGACCCTGACGCTAAACGATCGAGCTAGGGATGCATTTATGGATGCCTTGGCTAAACCGCCTTCACCAAACGAAGCTCTACGCCGCGCAGCGAAGCAGTTCAGGAAGAAATAGCGATCCGATAATGGGGAAATCGCAGCTCAGGATTGAGCCGATCCAACGCCGCCACAATCGGTACGAATTCGAATGCGGTGAATCAGCGCTTGATGATTACCTTAAACGTTATGCGCGCCAGAACGATGAGCGAAACGTCGCCAAATGCTTTGTCGCGGTTGATAGCAAAGGTCGCGTTATTACTGCCTGAGCGCCGCCAGTATCGCTTTCGCGGCTGCACCCGCTTCCATCAAGAAAAGACTGCCCCAATACCCCATCCCCGCGGCCCGCATAGGCCAACTCGCGGTAGATATCTCGGAGCAGGGCCAAGGTATAGCCACCTACTTGCTGATCGATGCGTTGTATCGAATCTTGAATGCCGCACACGAGATTGGTGTCAAGGTTGCGCTTGTCGCCGCACTCAATAGAAAAGCCGAAGAGTTCTACATGCACTATGGCTTCCTCAAGTTGCCCGACTACGATCTCAATCTCTTCCTACCGATCGAAACAATAGAGCAATTACCGCTCTAAATTTTGACGCCATACGAATTGTTAATAAAGTAATTAAGAAGTTAATCAGGGACAGATACCGTCTGTCCCCTATTACCTACTATTATTCCTATTACAATTCGCGCTCAAAAGTTGAAGTCGCGGTCCTCCCGCGTCATGGCACGTTCATCGTACCTCAGGCGTTGATGGCGTAGACGGCGCTGGTGATCAGGCTCCAACAACATGTTGGTCTCGCGCGCTCGGCGGCGGCTATACAGCGATGGCCAAATGATTTCCGCACGCTTTAAACTGGCGAGCCTGACCCGTGACTCCATGGTTTCCTGAAAAGATGGCTCGTCGACCAGCCGCTTGATTAGGTCGACACACTCTGCTACCGAGAGCCGGCTGGTATTCAGCACCATGTCGTAAAGCAGCGGGTCCTCCCAGTCCACCTGAAACAGGTGTCGCATGACTCTCGCGTGGGCGTCGTCATTCTTCTTAATTTCCCGATGCGCAATCTCCTTACTGTCAATTCGAAGCCGTTCCATCAGCGTGTTAATTCTGAGCTCGAGAGGAGCACACACCCTTACGCAGGCGACGTGCGAAACAAGACGTAATAGCTGAGTGGCACCCCACCCACGGATAAGCACGTTTCCCTCTTCCGCCAACTGGAATATTTCCTGGGCCGTATAGAAAGCGAGGCCTTTCTTATCGATGCGCCAGCGTTCGAACACATTGGCACCGCCTTCCAAGTACCGATGCACAGTGCTTTCCCGCGCACGCAGTTTGCCGGCCAGATCATGCTCCACCATTTCGTGGTGCACGATACGGATGCCGATCTCCTCCGCGAGTCCCATGGCAACGTCTTTGCCGCGTGAGCCCATCTCCCGTGTCATGGCAATTACCGGCATCGCAACCTCCCGCTTGGTCCCCTAAACACCGCGCCGAAGCACTCGCCGGCCGATTCATCGGCGTGACCTGGACAAGCGCCGACGATGAAACGCAAGAAGACAGTCAGGATGATAGGGTCGGAAATAAGAAGAGAAACACGTACATCGTTTGCGGTCATAGTGAACTCCAATTACACCGGCCGCTGTGCGGCCAGGCACCTAGTCCATAGACAGCACTGAAACATCGAGGTTGCACCCAATGGCCCGCTGGCATGGACTCGTAAACCACGCGGCAAACTTGCGCACATAGCTAGACCTTTTCGCTGGTTGGGCTTGTGGCTTATATAACAGCCAGGTTGTCCATCAATTCCTGACTCTTATACTCGGTAATGTGCCGAT
>CALZGZ010000027.1 GCA_945787105.1 uncultured Gammaproteobacteria bacterium | reverse complement strand
TGCAGGATGCACAAGTGCCGCGCAGCACACGACGTGCGAGAGCGGCCTCGAACCACCGACACCGGCATTATGAGAGTGGCCAAGTCAAAACAGCTTTTTATTTTTCAACCAGTTATGCACGCCGATCCCACGCGTTTGTAACTGGAAAGGCCACAAATGGACACGCCTGGACAGCTTTACGTCACATTTTCGTCACAGTCCTTTTTCGACGGATTCCATCGATTGCTACCGAATAATAGTTACTGATCACGCTATGAGCTGACCATGGCGCTCAACACTGAACTTATCAAACAGATTGCCCGACGACATGGAGCATCGAACGTACGAATCTTTGGCTCATACCTGCATGGCACCCAGAAAGACGACAGCGACATTGATTTACTAATCGACTTAGAGCCTGGGCGCAGTCTCTTCGATTTAGTGGCGCTGAAACGTGATCTCAATAACGAAATAGGACGAAACGTCGACGTCGTTACCGAGGGCGCGCTGTCGCCCTACATAAAAGCGGACGTGTTACGGGAGGCCAAGCCGCTGTGACACGCGACGAGGTATATCTCCAGCACATTCTCGACGCCATCCACCGGATCAAAGCATATACCGAGGACGGTAAAGAAACGTTCTGAATTCCGCAGGGTGGACATCGAAATCCGTAAGATTATGATGATGTCTTGTAACGTGTCTCCCGACGGCTCCCCTAACTCAAGGGAAGGAATACCAGCAAACGGTAGCGCATGTGTTGGCCGCCATAACGAGCCCATAGGTTGCCTCTTTGATTAAAAACCAATGGTTCGTTAGAGCGCCATCCGCCCCCACGACAACTTCATTTTTCCCATTTCCGGTGACATCTCCGGTCCTTACGTGATCCGCTTGCTCGTTTCCGTTACCCGTTATAGGCAATTGATAGTTTCAAAGCTCTCGGCCCGAACTACATCAGAGCCTGAGGCCCTGTCAAACTGTAACTCTGGTGAAGCTTTTTGGAATGGAGATAAACAACTCGAATGACTCGTTTGATCGCGATCAAGACATCGTCGGTAATGTCTTTCTTTGAGTTCATAACCAGTATTCTCGGAACTTTTTTATTTGGGCACTAACTTGTTTTTTGGGCACAAATTAAACGAAAAATGAACTCTCTCAGCTACTCAGCTTTGCGAAAATGTCAAAGTATGCTTAGTATGCTAAGCACATCCATTTGCGAGATCAGCAGAATGGACATTAGCTGATCTGCAAGATAGACGGATGGTCTGTTAACCGGCCCGGCACACGTTAACACAGCCCTTCTGAAAGAACTCAGCGAGACAACCACATGTCTAGAAAATCTTCAAAGTCGATGCACCCCTATGTTCCCGAGCTCAAGGAACTGCTGCGCAACGGCAAATTCAGCCGGCGTGATTTCCTTTCGACAGCGACGCGTCTCGGCGTGTCCCTGTCGGCGGCCTACGCGATGGCTGGAGGAGTTCTCGGATTGTGTGCATCCACCGTGGCGCGTGCCGCTGCACCGAAGGCTGGCGGTATCCTGCGCTGCTCGATGAACGTCAAGGAAATGACCGATCCGGCCACCTACGATTGGTCAGAGAAAGGTAACCTGGCGCGGCATATGACCGAGCCACTGGTTCGCATCAACAAAGACAATCTCGCCGAACCCTATCTCGCTGAGACCTGGGAGGCATCCGAGGACCTCAAGACCTGGACCTTCAAGCTGCGAAAGGGGGTCAAGTGGTCCAACGGCGACGATTTCATCGCAGACGACGTGGTCTTCAATTTCGAGCGCTGGCTCGACCCGGCCACCGGATCCTCGAACCAGGGCCGTTTCAGCTCCATGACCCGCCAGATCGACACCGGCAAGAAAGACAAAGAGGGCAAACCGGTGATGTCGACAGTTGCCGCCGAAGGGGCGATCGAAAAGATCGACGACCACACCGTACGCTTCCACCTCAACCGCGCCGATATCTCGCTTCCCGAAGCGCTGGGCGACTACCCTGCGCTGATCGTGCACCGCCGCTTCAGCGATGAAGGCGGGGATTTGTCGAAAAACCCGGTCGGCACCGGCCCCTTCACTCTGACGAAGTATTCGGTGGGAGAGGTTGCCGAATACAGGAGGCGCACCGACCATCCGTGGTGGGGCGGTGACGTCTACCTAGACGGTATTGTCTATATCGACCATGGCGACGACCCGGGGCCGACGATAGCCGCGTTCGCCTCGGGTCAGATCGACTGCAACTACCGCACCAGCGTGGAACAGGTGCCGAGCCTGAAAACCATCCCCAACTTGGTAACCTACGAAACCGTCACGGCCCAAACCGGCGTCGCCCGCATGAAGATAACCGAGGCACCGTTCGATAACAAACTGGTACGCAAGGCGATCCAAGCATGCATGGACCACACCAAGCTGCTTGAACTTGCGTACCAGAACTTCGGGGCACCGGGCGAGGACCACCATGTCTCCCCCATTCATCCGGAATATTTCAAGCTGCCGCCGCTGACGCAGGACTATGCGCTGGCCAAGAAGCTGCTCGCCGACGCAGGCTACGCTAACGGGCTCAAGGTTCGCATCGACTGTGTGGCCAATCCGACCTGGGAGCAGACAGCGGTCAAGGTCATCGCGGAGATGTGCCGGCCCGCCGGCATCGAGGTCGTGATCAACATCATGCCGGGCGGAACCTACTGGGACCGCTGGATGACCACGCCTTTCGGCTTCACTTCCTGGACCCATCGCGCCCTCGGCGTGCAGGTTCTAAACCTGGCCTACCGGAGCGGCGTCGCTTGGAACGAAACCTCCTACTCCAATCCCGAGTTCGACAGGCTGCTCGACGAGGCAGGCGCCATCCTCGATCCCAGAGAACGCAGTAAGGTCATGAAGAAGTTGGAGACGATCCTGCAGGACGATACGATTATCATCCAACCATTCTGGCGTTCCGAGTTCCTCACCGCCACCAACAAGGTGCGCAACATGTACTGCCAGGTGGCCAGCGAGAGCCACTTCAACAAAGTCTGGCTAGGGTAAGGCGCCGGTGCCGGATAACTTCTGCCGGTACCGTATTACCTGAACCGGGGAAGGTGTTGAGATGATCATCTTTATTCTCAGGCGGCTGGGCATCATGGCGCTCACCATGGTGGTGGTGTCGGTGATGCTTTTTCTGCTACTGGAGTTCACACCCGGCAACGTTGCCACCAAGGTATTGGGTCCCTATTCGTCGGAAGAGCAGCGTACCTTGTGGCTCGAGGCCCACGGCTATTTCGAACCCCTGTGGGTCCGTTATTTCAGCTGGCTCGGTAACTTCGTAACAGGTGACTTTGGGGAGTCGGTGCGCTTTAAGGTGCCGGTCGCTGAAGTCCTGTGGCCGCGCCTCTGGAACACTGTTGTGCTTGGCTTCTGGGTGTTCGTGGTGATGATCCCGCTGTCCCTGTTGCTCGGCGTGCTGGCCGGCATGCGCGAAGGGTCGGCCCTCGACCGCTCGATCTCGGTCACCAGCATCATCACCACATCCATCCCGGAATTCGCCAGCGCTGTGTTCCTTGCCGCCATCTTCGTCTTCTGGCTGGGTCTCCTGCCGGGCACCAGCACCATGACCGGTGGCTTCGATTGGTGGCAACTGGTGCTGCCTGTTATGGTGCTCGTCATCTACGACTTCGGCTATGTCGCCCGCATGACCCGCGCATCTATGGCCGAGGTAATGACCACCCCGTACATCCGCACCGCCATCCTCAAGGGGTTGCCATATCGGCGTGTGATCATGCGACACGCGTTGCGCAATGCGCTGATTGCGCCTTTTACCGTTATCATGTTGCAGATCAACTGGCTTCTCTCGGGCGTCATCGTCGTTGAGTTCTTCTTCGCCTACAAGGGCTTTGGTGCGTTGCTGCTGGAGGCGTCGTTGAACCAAGATATCTACCTGATCGAGGCCTGCGCCATGGTCGCGGTGTTCGTCGCCGCGGCAACACAGACCTTCGCCGACATCGGCTACACCTATTTGAACCCACGGATTCGATTCAGCTGAGGCCCCACCTCTTGACCGATCTCGTAGACGCTCTGGACACCCGCGGCACGGTCTCCTCCGCTCTGCGTGCCGTCGGCTCTTTCAAGCTGCTGCGCGAGAGCTGGGTCGGGATGATCGGGACCGGGATCATCGGCTTCTGGGTAGTGATCGCCCTACTGGCACCGCTGATCGCCCCGTTCGACCCAAACACCCCCCTACAGCCGTTTGCCAAACCGCTCACCGAGTACGCTACCGGCGACGGCACCTTCTGGCTGGGCACAGATCACCTGGGTAGGGACATCCTGTCGCGCGTCATCTGGGGTTCGCGGACCGTGCTTTTCTACGCGCCGCTGGCGACCGCAAGCGCTTATTTCGTCGGCATTCTGATGGGCTTAGCCGCGGGTTATTATCGGGGCCGCATCGACGAGTTTTTGTCGTTTCTCGCCAATGTAATTTTGTCGTTCCCGGTGCTGGTGCTGTATATCCTGGTGATCACCACGATCGGCTCCTCGGGTATCAACATTATCATCGCCATTACTTTTGCCAGCGCCCCGGGCATCATGCGTATCGTGCGCGGTCTGGTCCTGGACCTGCGCAATCGTGACTACGTTGCAGCGGCCCAGACACGCGGCGAATCATCCTGGTTCATCATGCTGGTCGAGATCCTGCCGAACGCCAGAGGCCCCCTGATCGTCGATTCCTGTCTGCGACTCGGCTATGTGGTGATCACCATCGGCGTGCTCGGTTTTCTTGGCCTAGGGCTGCCACCGCCGGCTCCCGACTGGGGCGGAATGATCAACGAGGCGCGGTCCATTGCCCTCGCCTTCCCTCATATGACGGTGATCCCCTGCATCGCCATCTCGACTCTGGTGCTCGGCTTCAACCTGCTCGCCGACGGGCTGCGCGAAATCTCTTTGAGAGACTAAGAATGACCGCATACACCGAAACACCGCTGCTGGAAATCGAGGGCCTGTGCATCTCCTACTTCACCCGCGCCGGGGAGATTCCGGCCGTCGTCGATTTCTCCCTGACCCTCCAGGGGGGTGAAAGTGTCGGTCTGGTCGGGGAATCGGGCTGCGG
>CALZGZ010000026.1 GCA_945787105.1 uncultured Gammaproteobacteria bacterium | reverse complement strand
TGCAGGATGCACAAGTGCCGCGCAGCACACGACGTGCGAGAGCGGCCTCGAACCACCGACACCGGCATTATGAGAGTGGCCAAGTCAAAACAGCTTTTTATTTTTCAACCAGTTATGCACGTCGATCCCACGCGTTTGTAACTGGAAAGGCCATAAATGGACACGCCTGGACAGCTTTGCGTCACATTTTGGTCACAGTCCTTTTTCGACGGATTCCATCGATTGCTACCGAATAATAGTTACTGATCACGCTATGATCAAAACATGACCGTCAATATGAAACTAGTCAGGGGCAGATCGCCCAACGACACGGTGCATCGAACGCGCGAATCTTTGGTTCATACCTCCACAGCACCCAGAAAGACGACGGCAACATTGGTTTCTTGTTCGGCTTAGAACCCCGGCGGGGACTCTTCGACTTGGTGGCTTGGAGACTCGATCTTAGAAACGGAAGAGGACAACACACCGACGTCGTGACCCAGCGCGCACCACCCTCCATGAAAGTGGGTGTCATGCGCGAGGCCGGGGCTTCGTGAAGCGCGACGACTTAGTGGACGATTTCCATGGGATAGTGGCGATACCCTCGTTTAACCCGGTAGGTCTCAAAATCATCCCGGTCTATTGTAAATATATTGCGCGTGCGAAGGACTTCGGCGGCAACAACCAACGATGCATCGGCAAGGTCCATAGGATGTTCTTTATAGCGCTCCATGAGTTCCAATGCTCGCTCGAGCGAGGCATCATCAAAGTACCAAACCGATAGTCCACCCATCCCGATAAACTCGCGCAGCTTATCCGCACCCTGACTCACTGGAGAGCGCATGTGAAACGTTTCTGTCAGCACTGGGACGGAGCTGCACAGCGGCTCTTTTACTCCGCGCAGGATTTTCCGACATCGAGTGCGTAACTTATCCGCTGGATCAAAAAGCGCGATCAACGGACCAGTATCGACCAGGATCAAGGACGTAGTTTCCGTTCGATCGAACGCTTCACACCCAGCTTGACCTGGGATGACGGGGCGGTCGCATAACCACCGGGACCCAACTCCAGCTGCTCGTAGAGTTCGTAGGGTGTCGTTGACGTCGTGCGGGCGATGTCTTTGCGAAAACTCAGCAGACCCGCCTTAAACACGGCCGAGATCGACAAGCCGCTGATTTTACGGATTTCGGCAAGTACTTTTTCGGATTCCTTATCTAATCTAACAGTTCTGGATCCCACAATCCGTCCTCATGAGGATAGTGATGTAATACAAAATGTTTTACAACTTGCCGGAAACTTCAAGAGCGAGATCTGGTAATTGAACGTAAAACGCCCTGGGTAGTATATCTCGTTAAAGTTCACGCGTTTGTTAAAAGGCTATACTTCGTCAAAATGCGATCGCGGTAAAGTTTCTGTTTCACCGTCCGATATTCCTCAATGTGTAGCAAACCATGTCGAAATCGCTCAGCTATCACGGTTGCATTGACAGCGATTCCCGGACCGACTCCGAAAGTGAGAAATATCCATGCAAGAGCACAATTTGGGTACGCCGTCCACGGCCCCCGGATCTGGAAAGGCGCTTAGCGGCAAGGCGTCCGTAAGGCGGCCGGACGTCGAAACACTGAGGAGATTTCGACAGATGCGGCAATTGTCCGAAGAGGCATTAACCGAAGTTACCGCCCACGCAAGCGTTAACGAAGTGCCGCCCAGTCAGGTGATCGCGAGGCTCGGAACACGGAGTAATATAGTCTTGTTTCTACTCGAGGGGCGTCTATTGTTGAAGAACGCTGACGGCACCCAGCATGAAATCAAGAGCAGAACGGAAAACGCGGAGGGCGCAGTGTCCTTCCTGCAACCACACCAGTATACAGTAACGACGTCGTCTGCGGCACTGGTTCTGTTCGTCAACCGCGAGATCTTAGAGAAACTCTCTAACAAACAAAACGACACCACGTTTGAAGTCGAAGAAGTCGATGACGGATTCGAACTCCGCGACAGCCTACTCCTTCACGAGTTGTATCAGGGTTGCAGCGACGACAATCTAAAGCTGCCGAGTCTGCCAGATATCGCCATCAAGGTGAGGAAGGCGGTAGAGGACGAAGAGTGGAGTATAGACAGAGTCTCGCGGATCATTGAATCGGACCCCGCGATCACCGCGAAACTAATAAAGGTTTCGAACAGTGCTATGTACTGCGGGCGAACACCCGTAGATATGACTGTAGAGGCGCTCGTCCGGTTGGGCATGCGCACCACGCTGCAATTGGTCACTAGTTTTTCAATGCGTGAGTTGTTCAGCACCGAATCTAATTTTTTGCAGACCCGCATGGAAAAACTCTGGGATCACAGCATGGAAATCGCAGCGACGTGTTATGTTGTCGCCGGCAAGACGGGAGGTTTCAACCGGGAAACTGCGCTGCTCGCCGGACTCCTCGACGATGTGGGTGGCATCGCGATCATCACACATGCTGAAAAATACGCTGAGATAGCGAATTTTCCGGATGAACTCGAGCGCGTGATCGAGAAATTGCACGCGGATGTGGGGGGTATGATGCTTCGTTTCTGGGGATTCCCCGATAACATTGCCATGGTTCCCAGCGGGACGGAGGACTGGTATCACACGTCAAACGAAAAACCGGACTATTGCAACGTGGTGCTTTGGGCAAAATTGCTGCAAAGGCTGAAACAAGGAGACGATCCACAGGTTCCCCCTTTAGACGAACTACCGTTTCTCTCGGCCCTGGGGTTGCGCGACTTGACAATTGAGTCTGCTCTAGAGCTCGCCGAGCAATACGAGGAGAAGATCTCGAAAATGCGCGCTGTGCTCGGTGGATGAGCGCCGGGAGACGGTCAAGGCGTCCCACGACCAACAATCGACGTTGAATACGAGCAGATTTCATGTCGATTGCGGCCCTGGATACAACACACAGACAGAACAACATTAGGGTGCTCACCGTCGGTGCAGGACTGTGTCCTAACGAAAGGTTTCGACGCAGCGTTATCTTTTGCAATATGCTGAGACCTCGTTTTGTGATTCAGAAAGCGCCTTTTCGACGAGTTGGTCGTTTTTCCGAACGAGCATCTCGAAACGACGACGCTGCACGCATCGCGCCCCTGCCGTGAATTGGAATTCGCGGCTAATCCAGTCCGCTGGTTGCAGGTGGCGTAAGGACTTGGGAACACCCATAATTTAACCCGCCCTGCTGCCGCGGTATTTGGGGATCCGTGTCACACTTGCGTCACAGAAGGTGTGCGGGGGTTCGGAGAGATGTCAGCTAAGCCATTGATAAACTTGGTGGCTATGGGTGGACTCGAACCACCGACACCGGCATTATGAGGGCGACCAAGTC
>CALZGZ010000025.1 GCA_945787105.1 uncultured Gammaproteobacteria bacterium | reverse complement strand
TTTCTAATCTGTGATAGTTAGAGTCTGATCAGACAATCGGTGTCAGATTAAGTCGAGTCCGATTGTCTCCAGAGTATTGCCTGACCGACTGATAGCAAGGGGAAACCCGCCATTCGGTTTGGTTTAAATCAGAGACGGTGTCTGTAATATCGGGTGCCGGCTCTCACATCCCGCCACTACCGCTGCGGTGGGTTCTTTTACCGGCGCTTTATCTTCGAGGCAGATGTTGCCCGGTTGTAGGACCAATCACGCAGCTGCTTGATCTGTTCGTGCATGGTTTCAGAAAGCGGTACCATCTGGCTGCTGTTGCGGGAGATATCGCGCTGCGTAAAAGTTTTTTTTGCCGCAAATGCGTCAACACGTGCCGCCTTGACCGCCTGTTCGATTTCAGCGCCCGATCGGCCTTGTGTAAGCGTTGCCAGGACGCTTAGATCGAAATCTTCTAATCTTCCACCGTTCCGTTCAATGTGTATGCGAAAGATTTCTTCTCGCTCCTTTTCTGTCGGCAGGTCCAGAAAGAACAATTGATCAAAACGGCCTTTCCTTATCATCTCAGCTGGGAGTCTGCGAATCCTATTGGCGGTTGCGGCGACGAATACGGAAGCCGGTTTTTCCTGCATCCACGTGAGAAAACTCGAGAAGATATTGATATTGCCTCGGGTCGTAGACTCGTCGTCATAACCAAACGCGTTCTCGATTTCGTCGATCCACAACACCACGGGCGAGACGCTTTCTGCAACGCGGATAGCGCGATCAAAGGCAAACTCCGGTGGGCCATAGACACCCGAAAGGATCAGGTTCATATCGAGCCGGACCAGTTGTAGGTCCCACGCCGCCGCGATGGTTTTCGCAGCCAGACTCTTTCCACAACCGCTCACTCCCATGAACAGAACACCCGACGGCAAGGGTATTCCCGCATCATGCGCCTCTTTCGTAAACAGATGACTGCGTGCCAGCACCCATTCCTTGAGATTCTCGAGCCCGCCTATCTGGTTCATATCGAATCTATGTGGTACGACTCTGAGGCAGCTTTCCTTGAGCAACAACTGAGCTTTCTCCTCATAGATCTCTTCGAAGGCCTCTTCCAAACCGAGCTTTTTTTCGTTTATCAGACGAAGAACCAGATGTCTCACTTCATTCAACGCCATCCCCCGCATCGCCGATGCGCACTTGAAGACCCATTCATCTGGAATCGTTTCCTGGAGCTGTGTTTCCCTCATTATTCGCGTGAAGCAATCAAAGATCTCTTGGTCGGCGGGTAATCCGACCTCGATTAAAAACACCTCCTTCTTGAGCTCGTCGGGAATCTGTGTCAACGGGTGGGAAAATACAATGTATGTGTTTCGGTATCTCAATTGGTGATACAAATCCCGAAGTGTTCGCACCAACGATCTATCAGTTTCAAAATAAGTCGGTAGATCCTTCAGGTAATACACAGCATCATTTTTCGCGGAAGCGATATGTTGTAGTGCCGCCTGAGGATCTGTCAAATCCTCTAGGCTCTTGTCTTTGGTATGAAATCCGCGTGCAGCGGTCCACAGTACAACTTGCCGATTGTCCTGGTAGTGTGTGTCCGAGATTGACTGCAACATCTGCTCAAGGCGTTCCTCCTCCCAACTGACCAGGTAGATCAAAGGGTACTGAGACGAGATAGCCTTTTCGATTTCTGACGTAGCTGATTTAATAGGTTCCCACATGAGTCGATAACGGTCCTTCCAAAGCCGGGATGGTTCGGTGAAAGCGATAAAACCTTGATGTTAGAACGTCGTGTGCAAAGTATTTATTGGTTATTTTAGTGAGTATAGCCCAGATCCAAACGTAAAATCGCTGAATAAACAGCAGCATTAACCATTACCAATGCAAAAGGAATCTCAACGTTGTCTGAATTACGCGACAAAGGCGGCATTGATGACTGGCGATGACGCCGATACTTACATATTTGGTCGCGGCGTTACTGTCAGCCACGGCCACTGGCTTGACCGCGGATGGTTGAGGCTCAAGCGTTTTCCATGTGCCAAAGATCAGGATCGATGAAATTTTGCACATGCGTCTTCTTGAACTCTAGGCCACAAAATTGAATCAGTGAGCGAACACCGTCGAGATTATCGCCCATGGCCGTGTCTGGCCAGAATTCGAAGACATTGTTCACCGATGACTGAATCTCTACAAGTTTTTGCAGATGCACGTCCAACCACATCTTCCAGCCATTCCTATCTTTGAATCTGGTCATAAAAGATGCATGCATACAGGAATCATAGATTTTTTCTGAATCCCGCCGCACGAGTACCCATTTAGCCGTGGGGAATAGCGTCGCGAATACCGGCCAGATCAATAACAACTTGACTTGTTTCAACATCCAGGGCCTGGTTGGGGTATAACCTTGATCGAGGAGTATGGTGCGGATACGTGCGTCTACTTGCGTTAACGCTGCTCCCTCACTGATCTCATCCACGATATGCTGTGTGCGTGGTAACGGCCATTGTCCCAAAGGATCAAGCCCGCGCTGTCTCAAAAACGACTTGATCAACGCCCCCAATTCCAGATTTTCATAATATCCTTTGGGATTGAAATCATTAGGACCCGCCATCAGGCCTCCCCATGCGCCACAGATGTGCACGACGCCTGCCGTTACGCTGGTGCCGGACCTCGCTGCTCCGGTGATCAGAATCGGGTTATTGATAAAGTTGTCCGCCATATTGGGCATTGCCCGCTGACTAATTGCTGATTACCCCGATGAAATGCTTGTGCGGTTTGTTTGCCTTTCAACGACGGCTCTGTATTGCATAACACACAATAATCCGTACATTGAGGTTGTGTATGTATAACCGGATTCAAGTAACGTCTCTGTTACGTCACGCGACTTTGATTGTGTATCACTGGTTTCGTGGAGATATCCCGTTAAGCTCGAAAACACTCCTGCCATTGTTTACTGAAGTTGGAATCACGTGGGATGGTCTCGTCAATTATGATCATCCACATGTGGGTCTGCAAAGAGTTCTTGATGTGCTGTACGTCCGAGAGCAAGGGGAGACAACATGGGCGCCACATTATGGACACAGCATCGCACTGGATCGACTCGAATTAAAAGGGACCGTAGCCATCGTAGGCAAGGGGCCGGATTTAGACAAGCTAAGCCGAGATACGCTCTCCGAATTCGATGCAGTGATCTGTATCAATCAGTCAATACATAGGGTGGAGCAGTTGAAAACGCGGCCTCCGGTGTATTCGATCCAGTCCGACATGAGAATAAAAGGTATGTGCAGGCCGAGCCATGGAAAACTGATTGTAAGCTTACTCGCTGCCCACTGTTATAGGAAATTTGATGAGAAGTACGTGTTTAGATTGAATGATTTGGATGTCGACAGGCTTTGCACGGCTGCCTTTGCGGTGGAATTGGCTAGAAAGGCCGGGGCTGAAAGGTTTAAGATGTTCGCATTCGATGCCGTAACTCGGAACAATTGTGAATATGCGAGATGCTTGGGAGAACAACCGGCCGATACGCGAGACTGGCATCGTCACAAAGCGATGATAGAAAAAGCCGCCCGCGATGTAACGATAGATTGGGTCCTATTATGATAGCTCGTTGCGATCTGCGGATCGAGCGAGATATGGGCGGGACCAACAGTCCAAGGCATCATCGAACGCGAACAAACGGGATGTAGCTTATGCATGCAGCATGGTTTGAAAAGCCTGGTCCTGCTCATGAGGTTTTGCAGGTTGGAGATTGGGATACGCCTATGCCCAAGGCAAACGAGGTCAGGGTTTGTTTGCATGCGTCGGCTGTCAATCCCTCGGATGTGAAAAAACGCGCCGGGGCGCAGCCGGCTGGTTTGCAGGACGGAGCAGTTATTCCACATAGTGACGGTGCCGGTGTAATTGATGCAGTAGGTCCCGGGATTTCGAAGGCACGAATTGGGGAGCGCGTTTGGGTGTATCAAGCGCAGTATCAACGGCGCTTGGGAACCGCGGCGCAATTCGTAACGCTGCCGGCGCAACGCGCAGTGACGTTGCCAGAAAAAACCAGTTTCGAGGTTGGTGCGTGCTTAGGTATACCGGCCATGACCGCTCATCGAGCAGTGTTTGCCAATGGGGCGGTTGAGGGACAGACTTTTCTGATCACCGGTGCATCTGGACGAGTGGGCTATTACGCTGTGCAGTGGGCAAAATGGGAAGGGGCAAGGGTCATCGCCACCGTAGGAAGCAGCGAGCACGCGATGGAGGTATCGGATGCGGGCGCTGACCAGGTCATCAATTTCCGCAAACAAGCTGTTGCCGACAGTGTAATGGAGTTGACCGATGGCGCTGGGGTCGACCAGATTGTCGACGTTGAATTCGGTGCGAATCTCGAAACCAGTGTGAAGGTCCTCAAGACGGGAGGTGCGATCACTAGCTATTCGTCAACCCAGTCTCCACAGCCCAAGATACCATTCTATCCGATGATGTTTCAGAATATCACTGTGCGATTGATTCTCGTCTATAACATGCCCGAATCAGCGAAACGGCAAGCTACAGCGCATATCACTGAATACCTGGACCATGACCGCTTTCTTCATCGTGTTGCGGAAATTCATCCGCTCGAGGACATTGCGAAAGCTCATGACGCCATTGAGCGTGGCGGATCATCCGGCGCGGTGATTGTTAAAATCACTTGATCCTTGGAAGCAACGCACAATTACCCCATGGCCCCGTCCAAATGGGGATTGACTGGAACTCGGTTTTTGCAATGAAAGTTCCATTGCCATTATCGCGTGTCCCCGTTAGCATCATATACAGCGCTTGAGAATTTGCGTAATCTTATCTTCTCAAAGCAGATTCGTTGAGTGGGCTTATTATCGAGCGCCCTGCATAGAACGACGAAGTAACATGATCGGTTTAATCATTCCCTGATCTCGGAATTCGAATATGAAAGCCGAAAAGAAAGCGATGGAAATTAGTTTATATTGGGATCGTGAGGAAATGGCGAAGGTCATTTCAAATTTATCAACGATCGTGTCTTTCCATATCTCATTTAAACATAAACCGGAGATACTCAAGCCAGAAGAGATTTATCCAGATTTTCATCGATATATTCAACATGAAAAAGTCGCCATTCTTTCTCACTACGGAAGCGAGAAAGCAATAGATTATGCAAATGAACACTTCCGGAAAAAGGACGGCACATACAAATGCGTATCTTTGCATGAATGCATTTCACAACTGATTCGGTTGTCGGAACCAAACAACTATAGCGAGATCGAATGCTATCCAGCTAAACTGGAACTTAGACGAGGAAAACAATATTTTAGTTCGGAGTTTTATGAATTGCGGGCAGCCGATATCGGGTTTGAGTACAAGGTGATCATTGACGTGATGCCTTGGGAGGATTATCAAAACGCGTTAGATTTGGTCAAACAAGCGAGAGAACATATCCAATAATATGAATCGTGGTGACGGGTAGCCCGTGCTTCCTGGTCTGATAGTGACTACATGGTTGCGCTTGGCAGATCGATGGTTAAAGCAATAAACAATCTTAGAGGAATAGAATTAGGCGTATTATCGATTGGGACTGTTGTTATATTGATTCAGTTATCTCAATGGGCCACCGATGTCTTTGTAATTGGACCTGGCTCAGGTCTCGTTCTATCCATAACTTGGCTACTACTCGAATTGGTCGCCCTGACAATTGGTATCGGGCTTACCATCTCGCCGTACATACTGCTGGCTCGATTGAGCGCGTTGGTTCCACGTGGTGAGGGTTCGCTATCGCTGCAGATAGCGGCATTAACGGTCTCATGTGTCACCGTGATCATCGCTGTATGGCTTTACGGCCACTACAACGAAGCCATGAATGAACATTCAACGCCGATAACTTCGTTAATTTTTGCAGTGTTACCCGGATATTTGATCGTCGTTGCCGGTGCGGTTTACGGTGTGATCGTGTTGATTGGGAAGCGATGGGAAAAGCGCCATCAACACCGTGGCCAACCATTTTAGGACTAGGTCGGCGTACGGAGCTGCGGCTATGTCGACGTTTAAAGCGGGCTTCTCATAATCAAGTTAGCGTCGGAATTCGTGCAATCAAGTGATGCGGATAATATGAACAAGTCGGCCATAAGAGACTTTGTCAAGGGAACGTTAGGTTGTACTTGTCCTGATAAGGTGTTCAACGAGATACGATACGAAGCGAATGTATCCCTACTGCAATGCCAAAGTGCTGTGTCGCGAATCGAGTTGGGTGATAGATTGCTGATATACCTACTGGTTACCGATAGCCCCGATATAGTTGCACACGATCTCCCGGGGATTATTCGTAATGGAGAGGAAGAACGTCATAGGCGTGGTCTCAATCGCTTCCGAGCAGTTGTTTGTACCAGCAATATCGATGCTGTCGTTAATTTAGCCAATGACGTGTTTACCAGACACACAGAAAGGGGTGACAAGGTTCATTTACACGTGGTAACCCGGGAGAATGTCAAAGCTATAGTTGAGCCGACGGCTAGAGATTGAATTGTGGTTATTCAAATGCTTGGTTACGACTTGAGTATGCACGGACTTGTAACGACATGATACGGACTGAGGAGGCAACGAGCCTTGGGATGACCGAGGTGCGTCGGCACAAAGCAAAGATTATCTTCATTCTTGGTGTTGTTCTGGTGGGCACAATTGTAATGTTTTTCATTCCCAGAATTTCGCAAGACCCCAACTATCATAACTTTATAGACCAGCGCCGCCTGTTCGGTATCCCCAATTTCTGGAATATCATGACGAACATACCATTCATAATTGCCGGTGCGCTTGGTTTGCATGTATGTAACCCAAACGTGCCTCGCGGAGGGTTACCGGAACTTGGATCAGGATATCGTATGTTGTTTGTCGGCATACTGCTGGTTGGATTCGGGTCCGCCTATTATCACTATAATCCCTCCACGCAGACGCTGTTGTGGGACAGACTACCGATGACCATCGCGTTTATGGCCTTTTTGTGCGTCATCGTTGGGGAACATATATCGATTCATGGCGCCAACAGATTACTGGCGCCGGCCTTGGTGATAGGCCTCGGCGCGGTGATTTATTGGTATGTGACCGAAGCTAAGGGAGTGGGGGATCTCAGGCCATACGGCCTGGTGCAATTTCTACCGATGGTGCTGATCCCGCTTATTCTTATACTTTTCCAATCCAGACTTTCGAATAATGGATATATCTGGGTGGTCCTTGGTGCTTACGCAGCCTCAAAAGTCGCCGAACATCAGGACGTAGCCGTCTACCATATAACAGGAATAATCAGTGGCCATTCAGTCAAGCACTTGTTCGCATCCTTTGGCGCTTTGTTAATGGTCTTGGCGTTGACGCGGCGT
Source organism: uncultured Gammaproteobacteria bacterium (assembly GCA_945787105.1). Classification (GTDB taxonomy): domain Bacteria; phylum Pseudomonadota; class Gammaproteobacteria; order Arenicellales; family JAANXG01; genus CALZGZ01. The sequence continues at coordinate 13,670 of CALZGZ010000025.1, read as the reverse complement.
GGTGAACGTGGCGCTACGTCTAATACGTAGATGAAGTTATATAAGCTATTGTCGCGATCCGTGTTCGCTCGTTGAAAAACAATAACCCTCGACACAAATTATCGTCACTGGTGTTTTGAGGGCACGCAGTGTTTTGTAATCATTAGGGTAGATCGAAAAATAGGGCCTCCGTACCCAATTCGGTTCTGAGCCTTAATAGGCCCACATGCTGAATTATCGCACCGTCACCTTCCTTTAGAAGTTTTCCTTCGATATCCAGGATACCGCTGACAACATGAATATAAGCGGTGCGCTCATCGAGCTGCTCTTGGAAGACCCGGCCGTTTCGTTCGAGGAGAACCCGGTAAAGAAAAGCATCTTGATGGATACGCAGCGTTCCGTCGCGGCCGTCGGGTGAAACGATCAGCTGTATACCCTGTTCGCGAGTGAAGTATTTTTGTTGATAGCTAGGTGTTACTCCCATCTCATGAGGGGTAATCCATATTTGCAGGAATCTTAGTGGGTCAGTTTGCGATGTGTTGTATTCGCTGTGCGTTATTTCGGTGCCAGCGCTCATGAGCTGAAATTCGCCGGCCGTTATCGTTTCGATATTATCCAGGTTGTCTTTGTGTTCAATGGTGCCGTGTGTGACATAAGTGATAATCTCCATGTCTTGATGCGAATGCGGCGGAAATCCCGTTCCCGGTTCGACATGATCGTCATTGACAACTCGTAACGCCGAGACTCCCCGGTAACATGGATCATAGTAATCACCAAAAGAGAATGTGTGCTTACTGTGTAACCACCCAAGCTCGGTGATGCCGCGCTCATAATTTTTTCGAACAGTAATCATTGATATTTTTCTTTGGTGAATCTATTTTAAACTTATTCTTAAAAAAGGATATATTTAATACAAAGGTTACATATGATCGGGTCAGGCGCGGAATGTGGATTAACGGTGCTTATCACCGTCGCCTCCAATTTGTGGCTGTTTTTTATGAGATTTGTGCCTTGAAGGTAACTGGCTATTTTTTTTGGAACTTCTTTCTATTAGTGAGTATTGCAGCGCAGCCCAAGACACTTTGTTGGCGTTAATTTCATATAATCATCCCTTCGATGTATTCTGACCTGATCCGCAAACCCCAATCCATGATAACAATTTGTCTTTGCAGGAGGATTCTCGAGCATGGCTAAATCCCACAAGTGGGTGTATTCCTTTGATGAAGGTGATGGAAGCAATAAGAAATTACTGGGCGGTAAAGGGGCCAATCTCTGTGAGATGACTCAGATGGGCCTGCGGGTTCCACCGGGCTTTGTCGTTACGACCGAGGCCTGTTTAAGCACTCTGGAGCATCCACAACAAGAATTTCCTGCGGGCATGCAGGATCAGGTGCGGGAGCACATCGCTCGCTTGGAGCAGGCTACCAATCGTCGTTTGGGGAGTCCCGACAATCCTCTTTTGGTTTCAGTGCGCTCTGGTTCGGCCCTTTCTATGCCAGGCATGATGGATACCATACTCAATCTTGGGCTCAACACCGGAACGGCCAAGGGCCTTATCGATCAGACCAACGATGAACGTTTCGTCTACGATGCGTACCGCCGCTTTATCCAACTGTTTGGTAAGGTGGCGATGGGGCTTGCCGATGAATATTTTGACGAACCTTTTGAGGCCATCAAGCGTAGAGTCGGTGCTAAGTTGGATGTGGAGTTGCGCGCCAAAGACTTGCGTGAGATCACCGATACCTTCTTGGACGTGGTGATCAAGCACGCCGGCAGGCCTTTCCCAGAAGACGTTTATGAACAGCTTGAGTGGGCCACGCGAGCGGTATTCAACTCGTGGATGGGAAAACGCGCCGTGGATTATCGTCAACAATTCAATATCACACCGGAAATCGCCAACGGCACTGCAGTTAATGTCTGCACTATGGTGTTTGGTAACATGGGAAACGACGGCGCAACCGGGGTCGGTTTCACCCGCAATCCGGCAACCGGCGAGAATGTCATGTACGGAGAGTACTTAACGAACGCCCAGGGGGAGGATGTCGTGGCCGGGATTCGTACCCCCAAGCCGGTCGCGCAAATGAAACAAGAAATGCCGGAGATCTACCGACAATTAGAAGAACTGCGAAACAAACTCGAATCCCATTATTTGGAAGTACAGGACTTCGAATATACAGTTGAAAACGGAACGCTGTACTGCCTGCAAACACGAAACGGAAAGATGAACGCAACGGCGCGGGTACGCACGGCGGTAGAGATGGCAGAACAAGGGTTAACAACCAAACAAGAGGCCCTGCTTCGCGTCGATCCGGAACAGCTTGATCAGCTGCTGCATCCCCGGCTCGATCCCACGCACAATGCGACGTCCATCGCTACTGGTTTGCCGGCCTCACCAGGTGCCGCGACAGGTCAAGTTGTGTTTGATGCCGACCGCGCCGAATTACTGGCGAAAGACGGGCACAAGCTCATCTTGGTGCGTGAGGAAACCAAACCAGAGGACATTCATGGATTCTTCGCCGCCGAGGGAGTGGTGACCAGCCGCGGGGGCAAGACCTCACATGCGGCAGTGGTGGCACGCGGCATGGGCAAACCGTGTGTGGCGGGCGCGGGAGACATCATCGTCGACGTGCGCATACGGGAGGCACGCATCGGTGATCAAATGCTACACGAAGGTGATGTGATTACTATCGACGGAGGGACAGGTGAGGTGTTTAACGGGGAGATTCCCACCGTTCCGGCAGATTACACCGACGAGCTTCAAAGGTTGCTGGATTGGGCGGACGGGATCGCACGTTTACAAGTGCTGGCTAATGCCGACACGCCGGAGGCGGCACAACGTGCCAAACAGCTTGGTGCTAAGGGTATCGGTCTGTGCCGAACCGAGCGCATGTTCAATGCCCAGGAACGTTTACCACTAGTTCTCGAGATGATCCTTGCAGAGGGTCCGGACAAGCGCAAGCAGGCATTAGAGGAATTGCTGCCGATTCAACGTGATGACTTCATGTCATTGTTCAAGATCATGTCTCCGTATCCGGTCACGGTGCGTCTTTTGGACCCGCCGATACATGAGTTTTTGCCTACCGAGCGTGAACTGGAGGAAGAATTGGATAGCCTCCGCCAGCTAGGCGCGAATCTGCAAGGTATGAGCACCTTGATGCAATCTCTACGCACGATGACTCCGGAGACGGTGAGCGGAGAGGTGTTACCGGACTTTCTTCGCGAGGACGGACCGCAATATGTCGATCGGGTCATCGCCCGCAAGCAAATGATGCTGCAAAAGGTTCGGGAATTGTCGGAGATCAATCCGATGCTCGGACATCGTGGCGTGCGACTGGGGATTACCTTTCCTGAGATCTACCAGATGCAAATACGGGCGATACTCGAGGCGGCTGCGGAGTGCATCAAGGACGGCGTCGATATCCATCCGGAAATCATGGTACCGCAGGTGTGTACTGCCCAGGAGTTACTGCGGGTAAAAGGCTATGTGGATGAAATCTCGCCAGCGGTAGAACAACAATATGGCGTCAAACTCAATTTCAAGTTTGGCACGATGATCGAAGTCGTGCGCGCTTGCATGCGCGCGCGTAACCTGGCGGAGGTGGCTGAATTTTTCTCCTTTGGAACCAACGATCTTACTCAGGCAACATTTTCATTCTCTCGCGAAGATGCGGAGAACAAATTTCTGCCTTTCTACAACGAAAACCTCATCCTCCAAGATAATCCATTTGAGGTGTTGGACGTAAAAGGACTAGGCCAGCTCATTCGTACTACGGTCACATGGGGCCGCGAGAGCCGCCCGGATTTGATCGTCGGGATTTGTGGCGAGCAGGGCGGGCATCCTGATTCCATACGGTTCTTACACCATGCGGGTCTCGATTACGTGTCTTGTTCACCGTTACGAGTTCCGATTGCACGGTTGGCGGCGGCGCAAGCCAAGCTGCGTGAGAACGAATACGATCCCGGCGCGTAAGATTTTGTTTTTGCGGCCCACAAAACGTTATTAACGTTATTGGCATCACCGGCGCGTTTACCGCCCGACGGGCTATGCGGCGTAGCTTGTTCAGCGGGCGATAATAGGCTGGCTAGTGCTATTTTTTCTCGCAGAAAATCAAATTAGGATTTCGCACGCACTGCGAGCACGTCACACTCAGCATCGTGCATCACCGCCTGGGTCGTCGATCCCAGTAGCCTCGCGAAACCCCTTTCGCCGTGAGTGCCCATCACGATGAGATCCACCGCAGAATCGTGGGCAACGGACACGATCGCACGCTTTGGTGAACCGGCTTTTACGACCTGTTGGCAATCGCCCAGGCCATTATCCTCAACCCATTTTTTGAGGTGGTCGCGCGCCCGCTCGACCAGTAGGTCCTCCGAAGCGAGGGACCGTGGCAATTCTGCAGCGGCGTAGCCTGGCGGCACGTAATCTACAACGTGGATCACGATTAAGTGAGAATCGTAGTATTTTACCAGGTTCATGGCTCGCGCTGCCGCATGTTGGCTGGGCTTCGAGAAATCGGTGGACAAGAGAATTTGTTTATATGAATTCACGGTTTTCGTCCCAATTTTAAGATAACTTCGTTACGTTGACTTTACGCTAAGCGATTATCTCTGTGGTATCAGTGTAACAAATAATCATTATCCTATTTATTTCTAATTCAGCGCAAAAACTATCTGAGTTTACACCATACTCGATAACCGTTCCGGTTAAAACAAGTAGTATCGGCTGGTTGAGTACCAACAATATGCGTATGTCTGCGGACGGCTAAACTGATGCCGATACGTTTTATCAATACCGCAACGTTGCCGTTGGTGCCGTCTTTAATTTCGTATTGCGACTGGTCAGTTTTGTGTCTTAACGTCATCACTGTGGCTTACGGTCAGAGGCTGATAACAAAGGTCGCCGCTTGATAAAACGCAAAACTCGCTAACCAGGCCAGGAACAAAGGCCACAGCACGGCCAAGGCGGTGAAACGCCAACTCATGGATTCCTGTCTCAACACCGCAATGGTTGACAGACAGGGAGTATATATCAGTACAAACAGCATGAAGCTATAGGCCTGGACCCAGTTATATTGGGCGGCGATCGTCCCTGCCAAAGACTGCTCTCCCGCGCCATAGATCACAGCCAAGGCGCCAATGACCACTTCCTTGGCGATGAAACCGAACACCAATGCGAGGCTCATCAACTGATCCACGCCGATAGGAGCCAGCAATGGAGTCAACCATTGTGTCAATTGCCCGGCTAGGGTTTCTGCGTTCACAACATCGGTACCGAATGGGTAGTGGGTCAGAAACCATACGGTCACGACGCCTAATAGAATAAAACCGCTGGCGCCCGTAACGAAGTGACGCGCCTCGCGCCAACCGTCAGCAACCATCTGCCGCGGTGTGGGAAAGCGGTATGGCGGAAGTTCGAGCAGTAGCGGCTCGGTATTTAGCAGTCGCGTGCGATACAGTGTTGCAGTGACAAAGGCGGCAAAAAAGACATTACGTATAAGCTGAATAAGACAAACGGTGCCGCTTGGGGTGAGAACACCGCGGTGGTTACAAACACAAATACCTGCAATCAGGCCGAGCACAACGAGAACGGGAAGATCAGCATGGTTAGTAATTTCAGCCCACGGGAGCGCATGATGCGGGTACCCATGAGCGCCGGTACATTGCTGCCAAAACCCATCAGTTGCATGACAAACGCACGCCTGTCCAGACCCAGGCGTGACGTGAACGCGTCCATCAAAAAGGCGGCTCGCGATAGATAACCGCTGTTTTCGAAAATCCCCATGAATAGGAAGAACAGCAGAATGATCGGTAAGAATGAAAGCACGGATCCGATACCGGCAGGTTGCATATCCGGGCCTCGGGGCGACAGTGCCCAATACCCCGCCTTACGCTTGAGTCAGGCGAACGCCGCGTGCTTCTCGGCGGCGAATATCACATCAGTGCTGCCGATGCGCACTTGCAACGGGCCGTTGAAGGGCGCCTTACGGATCATGGCGACCTCACTACCGCGCCGGAGTCCCAGGGCAAACATCCGTGATCGCATCGAATCGCTTCCTTCCACCGCAGTAATGCGTGCCCGGTCACCGATGGACAATTGTTCCCACGTCATTAGCGGGATTGTACTGGTCCTATATGTTAATGATAATGGTTCGCATTATTAATAATGTCACGCATATTGTTCGTAAACCATGACTTAGATCAAATTGAACCGGTTTATACGGGGCCCCCAGCCGCGCGATCTCCGCGCCAGCATCCGGGATCCGGGCGATGACCTCACCCATGCTTGCGGCAGGGCGAACAATACGTAATTAGATCCTAAACCGGTGGGGATTGGGTGCTTAAAGATTCGATTGTCCAAAAAATCGGTATTTGGTTAAATACCTTGTGGTAATCGAGTACATCTTGATCGCCAGGCATCGCCCTACATTCATTTCCCAGCGGCAATGGATATTTCGGTGGTGCCTGAAGTTATTCTCGTATCAAAAATTAGATGCCCGAGCATGGTAGAGCAAATCGAGAACAATGCTAAGCAGAATGTTTCACCGTTCGTCCGCGATATCATGACGCATGGGGCCGTGACTGCCTCGGAGGAGTTGTCTGTCGCCGAGGTTATCACGATCATGAATAAATCACGGGTTGGCGCGACGGTAGTCGTCAAGGATGACGGCTCAGTGTCGGGAATATTCACTGAACGCGATCTGTTGATGAAAATGAACGATACGGGATTCGACGCCAAACGGACCAAGGTCAGTATGGTGATGACATCCGGACCAAAGACAATCGATGCTGATGCACGGCTGTCCACGCTATGGCCGCAAATCAACGAATGGGGATTTAGGCATATTCCGGTTGTTGCCGATGGCGCGCTCGTAGGCATGTTGTCTATGCGCGATGTCTTTCGCCTCCGTCTTTGGAATATGGAAACACAGCTCGATCAAGAGATACGCTCACTGCAACAATTGCGCTCATTGCTCCATCTGGATACGGATGAACGGGCGAAAGAGTTATTGCGCATCAACGAACGGCTGTCTCAACTTGCGCTCACTGATGATCTCACAGGGCTTTACAATCACCGCTATTTGATGCGACGTCTGCAAGAAGAAGTCAGTCGTTCGCAACGCTCGAAAACAACTTTATCTCTACTATTTGTAGATATTGACAGATTCAAACGGGTGAATGATGCACATGGTCATGCTGCAGGCGACCAAGTGTTGCGAGGGTTTGCGAATATTATGCGCAATACTGTGGAGGGTGGCAGTGTACTTGCTCGTGTCCGGCGACATGATGTTGTCGCACGATATGGTGGTGAAGAATTTGCCTTGTTGCTCCCGATGACTGACACCGAAGCGGCAATGGTGGTTGCCGAGCGCGTCCGAGCCGCTGTAGAGTCTACTCCTATCCCGTTCAATGACGGACGCCAGGTTACCGTGACTGTTAGTATCGGTGTGGCGACGCTACCAATTCATGGAAGTAATGAAGAAGGACTACTGGCAGCGGCAGATGAAGCGCTTTACCGCGCAAAACGTGCCGGCCGCAATCAGATTACTCATGCTCGGGAGCATCGTAGCAACCGTTGACAGGTGGCACGGGTTGAACAATAGTATCCTTGGGTCTTATATTATTTAATGACTCGAGGTGATTGTTGTTGACAAGCTTGGAAGTTGTTTTGTTCCGCGGCTAAATATACCGGTATCTTAAGCGTGGCCATATTCAGACATCTCGCAATTCGTGTTGTGGTTGTAATGGGCATAATCATTATGGTCTCGTTGGGAGGGGTTTATCCGGACAATGCGATTGCCGATCGGGAGTCTCAGCCCACGCAAGAACAGAAACATCGGTCTGCCCTCTATGATCCTGAAACTTGGGAACGGCTTGCTCGCAACGGGGATACGGAAGCGCAGTTTGTGTTAGGGCTGTTACACAGCGATGGAGCGGGGGTGCCGCAAAATTATGAAAAGGCGTTTTTTTGGTACCACGAGGCAGCGCAGCAAAATCACATTGATGCCCAATACAATCTTGCGCATCTATACCTGAGCGGGCACGGTGTCAAAAAAGACCTTGCGCAGGCGATCCACTGGTGGCACAAAGCCGCTGAGAATGGTCACATACGGGCACAATATAATCTTGGAGTCGCCTACTTTCGGGGTATTGGGATTAACCAAGATCAACAACAGGCTTTGATCTGGATACGCAGAGCAGCTAGAAGCAACGATGCGCGCGCGCTAAAGTTACTGAAGGTGCTTGAGTCAGAAGTTGTGTCATTACCCAATAAACCCCCACGGATCACCGATTCTGTGCGTGGGGCGACTGATACCGCACCCCCAAGCGTTGTTGAGAGGTTCGTGATCGAAGCCAAACGAACGCTACCGGCACACGCATCCAACTCTGACGAAACGAAGCAGGGATTTGAATCACCAGATGGCGATGCCTGGTTGTTCAGTGAGCCGCCAGAATTTTTTACCGTGCAGTTGATCAGTAGCACGAGGAGATCGGATTTGGCAGGTTACATTGCGAAACGCGAACTACAGGGCAAGGTCAAAGTATTCAGAACGAATCGAAACGGCGAGGATTGGTGGTATCTATTATTTGGTAGCTATCCAACACGTCAAGCGGCCGCCGCAGCCATGGAATCGATGAATATAAAAGCACAATCTGTTTGGATCCGGCATTTCGGCAGTTTGCGCAAGAAACGTTGCCAGACGCTGGCGTCAATCGCCCCGGCAATTGTTGGCCAGTTTTGTCCCGCGCATGGTCGATAAAGGTAAAGACCAACCGGTTTATTTGAATATCCCGCATCTATCGAGTCATTGACACTGTTTGAGTTTTACCGCCACAGTGATGGCCATCGGGGAGTGTGGCGATAACACAGAGGAATTTTTCATCAAAGTGACACTCGTTCCGGCGGCTGGTTCCCCTGCTGTTCCCCTGCTGTGCGGGGACAAGGCGGGGACAAGGCGGGAGACAAGCGTCGCGCTGGAGCGCAGCGCATAGCTGTAGCTATGGGTTCCGTGAAGCGCAAGCGCAGGTGTTCAAGACGCAGCCAGCACCGGGATAGTCCCACCTCTATTCATGGTTTGCACCGGAGACACCCGCAGCGTCTCTTCCATGAAATGGAGACATCCGAGTCTCCAGGTGGCATGACAAGGATCGCGGCGGCGCGCCTTGGTGCAATATGCGGGCTAAGGTCGATGTTGGGGTTACGTGCCGTCGGTTTAACCACCGGCGTGAAATTCAGCCCCATAATCTAGGCAAACCGCCGCGCACGGTTTCCGCCGCGGTATGTGTCCTAACCTTATGATCTATATACGTTACTCAACGCTACACGATGATTGATACGGGGCAAAATGTTGCACTGCACAAAAATACCGTATATCATTTAACACTATGTAAGGGCATGTGTGTTTAATCTTGAGCGGTTGAACGACGACAAAACCGAAACTGGGGACCTAATCTGAGGCGGAAGACATGCTTATCAACAACAAAGTAGCGATGATAACCGGCGCTGCCAGCGGCATTGGACGCGCACTGGCATTCGAAATCGCGCAACGGGGTGCCAAGGCCATAGGCCTCGTCGACATGAACGAGGAAGTGGTTGAGATTGCCGAGCAGATTAATAAGGGCATCGGCGGCAAAGTAGCGCTGCCGTTTCAAGGCGACGTCACCGACCGCGATTTCCGCAAGCATGTATACGACCAGGTGTGCGAACAACATGGCGTGGTGGGCATTTGTGTACCGGCAGCAGGGCTCACACGTGATGCCTTGGCGGTAAAAATAAACAAACAAACGGATACCGTCGAAATCTATCCGGAAGAGACCTTCCGCGTCGTCACCGAGGTTGATCTGATTGCCCCGATATATTGGGCGCTCGAAACCGTGGCGCGCATCGCCGACTACCGCTACCACCGGCATATGCGACGCTGGAATCCAGCTGAAGGCGTGCAAGGAACGGTGATCTTTATTGGTTCCGTCTCATCCCAGGGGAACAAGGGGCAGATTGCCTATGCGTCGTCGAAGGCGGGCTTGGAAGGTGCGGCGGCTACCATGACGAAGGAATCAATTTACTACGGCGTTCGGTGTGGCGTGATCCACCCGGGGTTTACAGATACGCCGATGGTCCAGGCCCTAGGTGAAGAATACATCAATAAATATGTGCTACCCGACACCCAGCTTGGCCGTCTGATTCGGCCCGAAGAAATCGCGGATGCTATCTGTTTTATGATCACTAATTCGGCGGTCAGTGGTGAGCTCTGGGCCGACGCCGGATGGCATCCGTCCGCGGCTTGATAATTCGGACCTGGTAGACCGACCCGCGATCCACGTCTCGATAGATCGCAACGCCGTGAGTCTGTATTTGAAGCCACGAGGCAGGCGGGTTTAGTAAAAGAAGACCGTGGTAGCGTCACGTACGCGGCATCTACTTGTATTATTTCCGCCATACCGCACGAAGTATTTATGTCTGGGAAGATGACACATTGCTTTTTTCCCGTAATTCCACGCCTAATAATGATATGCGGTGTTGCCGCGCTGTTACGCGTGGGTTACGTGTCCGCGGATGATCCCGAGGCAAAGGTGCAGGTCGTGACCTATGCACAAGATATACGCCCGTTGTTGGAAAAGCATTGTGTGGAATGTCATAGCGGCTGGTTTCCGGACGGCGGTCTTCGGTTGGATACTATCGATGCAATATTAAAAGGTGGTAACTCGGGTCCGGCCATTGTACCGGGCTCACCCGATAAGGGATGGTTGATGTATTCGCTCACCAATGCGGATCAGCGACGAATGCAAATGCCCCCGAATGGTGAACGGTTGTCTCGACAACAAGTCAACATGATTAAAGAATGGATAAAACAGGGTACCAAGTAATTCGTGAATGGAACGTTAATAATTAAAGCGGATTCATAAAATATGCATCGCCAGTTTTTCGGGTTCCCGAAATCAAGTTCAAATTTATAGTTCGATATCCCGACAAGCGATCATTACGTGCAGGCTAGATTCGAAGGGAGATTGTCACACTAAGTTTGACATTATTGTCGCCGGCGTAGAAACAAATGCGCCAATCGTTGCCCCCGTCACCGCTCCAGACGACAGTACGATCCAAAAATGAATTTTGCAAGCGTGTTTATCGTCGATCTTGTACACCTGGCAACGGTCTGTCACCGATGATGATGTCGCATGGCTACAACACTATGGATTATTGCTTCGGCGGTGCTTATTGTCGATCTTGTCATTGCGCCGCTACTGGGCGCGCCGCTGATTATCCCGGGTCTGCTCGTAGCGACGATGGCGTTGATCATAAGAACCGCCGTCAAACTTTTCCTGGGGTCCGCGATGATCGGGATATTCCATGCCAAGCATTGTCTGTGAACTTGTTTCGGTCGCCCTGGGGGTGCTTCACGCAATAGCGCGGATGTTCGCATATTCTTTCTAATTGAGACATTGACCTTCTTTGTATACGCACTTGCCGCTGCGGTGGGCGGTTTATTGGTCGGTATCCTTGGTACCGGGAACGCGCTGGTGATCATGCCAACGTTGGCGGTTATGTTTCCTAAGGTGCTCACCGGTGAACATGCGTTACGTCTCGCTACCGGCACGACAATGGCGACGATGGCAGTGGGTGCATTCTTTGCTGCCACTGCGCAGCACCGGATTGGCCGAGTCGATAAGTCGTTGCTCAGACTTTCTATTTTGCCTTACCTTTTTGGCGCGCTCGCCGGCCCTTGGGTTAGCCTTTGGTTGCCAAGCTATCTGCTGAGGGCTTATTTGGCCCTCGTGATCACCATGGTTGCGATATTTTTGTTCGTATCCAACCAAGGCAAAGTACAATCGGATCGCGATATTTCTACCCATAGATTTGAAATTCTCGCGGTACTCCTTGTTATCGGTGTATGCAGCAGTGTGGCCGGCATTGCATCCGGTATTTTTGCGATTCCTTATCTATTGCGGTTTGAACTGCCGATGAAGACGGTAGTGGGAACCTCCACTGCGGCTGCGGGGTTCTACTCCTTATTCGGTACCGTGGGATACGTCAGCGCCGGGTGGCTCGAAGCAGGGCTGCCGCCGTATTCGTTTGGGTTTGTTTATCTTCCAGCATTTGCGGTGATGGCGATTGTTGTCGCCATAGTAGGGCCGCTGGGGGTGCGTCTTGCGCACCGCGTTGACGATGTTTTATTACAGCGCATATTTGCGCTGTTTCTATTCATTGCCGCCGCTGCGATTATGTTGCTTTAGTATGATGGTATTGTTGCAGCATCAACGAATGCAAGTTTACTGATTGGGTGGAAATCTAAGTATTACAGCGAGTCTTTTTCAGATCATGGGCGAATCACGGATTACAAGAACGGAGGCGGGTGTACTCATCCCGGTGTATCGTGATGATGAAGGAGACTTGCGGTTGATATTGATTCGACGTTCGGAGCACGGTATTCACGGTGGACAGCTCGCCTTTCCCGGGGGCAAACAGGATCGGGGAGATATCACGATGCTGGCTACCGCACTGCGGGAGGCCAAAGAGGAAATCGGGCTGTCACCCGCGGACGTGACGGTATTGGAATCGTTGCCCTGTGTCGACACCATGACTTCGAATTTCCGCCTATACCCATTTTTGGCGCGTATCGTACCTCTTATGGCATGGTTACCGGAGGTGGAGGAAGTTTCGGCGGTCATCGACACACGTCTGGCCGATTTGGCGCATGCCGACAGGCATGGCGAACAAATGATGATGTTTCCACACTGGCCAAAGCCGTACCGAGTTCCGTTCTATATGATTGGCGAACACCAGTTGTGGGGGGCGACCTACCGGATTTTGCGACCACTGCTGCCACGAATCCTGGCAGGGGAATGGGACATATGAGGATTAAGATTCATCATTGGCGCGCATCACTGTCGTGATAGAAACCATTATTTTTGATTACGGTGGCGTGATCACCGAGACCAAGAGATCGCACTGTTTTAGTGCTTGGGCCAGCGCCTGCTATGGATTGGAGATTAGCCAAGTGCGGCGGCTGTTTCACGGACAGCATTTTGATCAGTATTTGCGAGGCAAAATTAGCCAGCAGCAGTTTTTCACGAAGTTTCGGGAACTGGGGATTGATGCTGATATTGCTTTCATGTCCCGACAACTGGTCGCATGCAATGCACCGGTGCCAAGAATGAAAATGCTGTTGGAGCAGCTGTCGTCGGAATATGACTTGTGCCTAATCTCGGACAGTACCCCGGAACTAACCCAAGACGTTCGCAGAAAGTTTCAGTCTGTCTTCCGAATATGTGTCTTCTCTGACGAGCATGGATACGTCAAAGACGATGAAATTCTTTATGACATCGCGCTGACGGAAATCGGGACGCATCCAAACAAGTGTCTGTATATCGACGACCGGAAAGAAAAGCTGGAATATCCGCGCTCAAAAGGCGTTCACGGTATTCATTTTGAGAATGCAGAACTTCTAATAACGGAACTTGTGTCACGTTACGGGATAATCATTGGGGTCAGATACGACTGATTTGACCTCGCTGCCGAAACCGGTCATTTCCCTTGCGTATTCCGGCAGTATTCCGGGGACGGGACAGTATTCCGGGGACAGTTTATCTATCTGTGGATATGTTGGCTCGTTGATTAACTGCACTGATCTTTGCCGGTGTCGTGGGTGATACGTGAGTAGGCCGTCGGCGAATTTATGCACAGATAAGTAAACTGT
>CALZGZ010000024.1 GCA_945787105.1 uncultured Gammaproteobacteria bacterium | reverse complement strand
GTACCGACACCGTCATCGTGTTGTAGATCAGGAACATGCCGACCACCAGCGCCAGCAGACTGAGCGCGGTCAGATTGACCTCGAACGCGCGCGTCATTTGCTGCAGGGCGTTGCCGCGGGACGCGCTGCTCGCCAGTTCTGCGTCCGGCGGCAGCAGGCCGCGGACCCGCGCCACCGTGGCCGGGTTGTTGAGTTCGAGGTCGATGCGGGTGAGGCGCCCGACGTTGCCGGTGACCACTTGGGCGGTGGAGATGTCGGTGATCACGATCGCGCGCAGCGCCTGTCCCTCGAGGGCGCTGTCCGATTGCACGGTGGCCGTTACCCGCAGGCGCTGAACGCCACCGGCGCCGCGCACGCGAAGTTCGTCGGGCACCGTTAGCCCCAGCCGGCGCACGGTATCTTGTGCCAGCAAGACGGCGTTGTTCACGCTCAGCAATTCGGTGGGACTCAGGTTACGGGTCGAGCGGTGAATCGCGCTGTGCGTAGTTTGCGCAAACGGATCGACGCCGATCACGCTGAAGCGCTGGTCGTCATGATCGGGCAGCCGTACCCAGCCTTCCACCACCGGCCACATGCCGCGTATGCCGTGATCCACGCGCAGGTTGCGGTACAAGGTCTCGTCAAGCCCGCTGGGTCCGCCGATGATGTGATGGGTGGCTTGGCCGGCGACCATCTGGTTCGACAGTTTGAACGCGCGGCGGGCGCTCTCGTTGGTGAGGTCAATGGCAATGACCACCGCCACCCCTAGCGCGATGCCGACGATGGACAGGATCGACTGCCATGGGTGACGCAGCAGGTTACGTATGGAGACGCGGGCGAGAATCATGAATCTGCGTCGTTCAATGTGCCGTCCCGAAGGTGCACGACGCGGTCCGCGCAGCTTGCGACTTCCGGGCTGTGGGTGGCGGCGATGACGGTGGTGTGGTCGCGCTTGGGCATCGCGCGCAGCAGTGCCAAGACATCTCGCTCGGTGTCGCGGTCCAGATTGCCGGTCGGCTCGTCGGCAAGCACCAGCGACGGCCGGTGGGCCACCGCCCTGGCAACCGCGATGCGTTGCTGCTCGCCGCCGCTCAGCCGATCGGGGAACGAGTCACCGCGATCGGACAAGCCAAGCTGGGCGAGCAATTCCTCCACCCGGCGTTGCGCCCGTGCCCGGTCGACGCCGTTCAAGTCGAGAGTGAATAACAGGTTCTCGAACACCGTGAGGGTCGGGATCAGGTTGAAGAACTGAAACACGAAGCCGACGTGTTCACGCCGGAACAGGGTGCGGCGGCGTTCGTCGAGGTTAGAGATGCTCAGTCCATTGAAGCGGATATCGCCGCTCGAGGGCAGGTCGATGCCACCGAGCAGGTTCAACAGCGTGGATTTCCCCGAACCGCTGCGGCCGAGGATGGCGACGAATTCGCCGCGCCGGAACGTGGCGTTGATCCCTCCCAATACCGCGCGTTCGTGCTGGGCGTCGGGATAGACCTTATGGACATCGGATAATTCTATTACTGGTTCGCCGTCAGCCATGGGTATCGGTCGAGGTCAACAATACCGCCAGCTTAAAGTCTACGCTCCCGCGAGTGAAGTGGCGGTCAAGATATCGCCGCACACTGCACCGCGAGGCGGCAACCGGCGCGCTGGTATACTCTGTGGTGTGCGCAATCTCGCCCCACAATTCCGCCGGCCCGCGCCCCAACCAGACCAGCGTTACCACAATCGTCTTTTTGTGTACATCCAAACCAATGTAGGCTGGATAGCTCTCCGGCTCCCGTTGCTGTGGGACCCAATATGGCGCCGTGATCGACTCGCTTTGCCTCTGTTCTGCGGTAAACTCTTTTACCACTTGCCCGCTCATCAATTATGGCGCCGTGTGTAGGTGTTTACGTCTCAACATAATCCACGTCGGTTGAGATCGGCCGGTCAAAACGGGATGTCTAACTACTCACAACACGTTGCCACGCAGACCCGGTGAACACACTGCTCCTCGTTCTTGCCGTCACGCTGGTTGTGGCGTTGCTGTGGGCAGCCGGTGTGCCGCGGCCCAAGCCCGCCGCCCGCGGCGCCGGGATCAATCCACCGTCGCGCTGGCGCGAAGACGCCGCCGATTCCCTGGTGGCCGCGACCTACAACATCCATAGCGGCAAGGGCCTCGATGGCAAGCGCGACCTTGGCCGCACCGCGCAGATGATCGCCGGGGCGGATGTCGCCGCGCTGCAGGAGGTGCGTGCCGCCACGCGCTTCGGCGGCGGTTGCCAGGCCGAACAGATCGCGCGCGCGAACGACAAAGGCTGGCTGTTTGCCCCGACCCAAATCCGTTGGTTACGTGACTCCCGCGGCAACGCCCTGATCACCGCGTTTCCAGTTCAGGAGTGGCACCGCGAGCCGCTGGTCAATGTCACCGGTCATCGCTACCGCAATCTCACCACCGTCCGGTTGCGGGCCGGGTGCCGTGACCTATGGGTATTATTCACCCACCTGCACACCCGCGCCGGGCGCGACAGGCAGTTGCGCGCTGTGCTCGAACGCTTCGCGAATTACGAGCCGGCGATTCTGCTCGGTGACCTCAACACCACGCGCACGGACCCGCAGCTCGCGGCCGTGTTGCAACACGGCGCCGTCGATGCGGTGCGCCAGGTCTTGGGCGATCAAGACCGAGACGATCGCGTCGACTGGATTATTACCAAGGGCGTGGCCATCGAAGCCGGCGGCATGCGCGACGTGGGCGTTTCCGATCACCCGTATTTTTGGGTGACCATACGCTTCTAAGACGTGAGCAGACCGCGCTTCAGGTGCCATCCTGACGCGGTAAGCCTGCTTATGCTGCGCGAAGTCGTAGTACTTGTCCGACGCACCTCCCCTGCTGTTCCCCTGCTATGCGGGGACAAGGCGGGAACAGCAGGGGGAGGGATCGCACCGTCTCGAACTCGCCGCCATGATTGACCACGGTGAGATTCAGCGCTGCACTCGGAATGACAACATTTTTTGGAGCTCTAACTCCGCTGTGTTTACAAGGAGGATTCGAGGCGCGCGATCAGGTTGTCGAGCTCCTGGTGGAGCGCCGCCGGGACGTGCTCGCCGAAATTGCGATAATAATCGCGCACCCCGATGGCCTCGGCGAGCCAGCCTTCGACATCGACGTGCAGCAGCGCCTCCATGTCACCGGGCGCGACGTCCACGCCCGCGACGTCGAGTGCACCGTCCGCGGGGAGGTAGCCGATGGCCGTCTCGGTGGCCTCGCCGGATCCCTCGCAGCGTTCGAAGATCCATTTGAGCACGCGGCTGTTCTCGCCAAAGCCCGGCCACAGAAATTTACCGTCCTCGCTCTTGCGGAACCAGTTCACGTAATAGATCTTCGGCAGTTCCGCGCCATCGCGTTCCTGCAACGACAACCAGTGCGCCCAGTAATCCGCCATGTTGTAGCCGCAAAACGGCAGCATCGCCATAGGATCGCGCCGCACCATGCCCAGCGCACCGGCGGCGGCGGCGGTCTTCTCACTGCCCATCATCGACCCGATGAACACCCCGTGTTGCCAGTCGCGCGCCTCGTGCACCAACGGTACCACCGTAGCGCGGCGCCCGCCGAACAAGATCGCGCTGATCGGTACGCCCTTGGGGTCCTCCCACTCCGGCGCGATCACCGGGCATTGCCGGGCGGGCGCGGTGAACCGCGCGTTGGGGTGGGCGGCATGGGCCTCGGCATGGGGGTGCCAGTCGTGCCCCAGCCAATTAGTGAGCGTGGCCGGCGGCTCGTCGGTCATCTCCTCCCACCACACGTCGCCATCGTCGGTGAGTGCGCAGTTGGTGAAGATGCAGTTCTCCTTCAACGTGAGCATCGCGTTCGGGTTCGACTTCATGCTGGTGCCCGGCGCCACCCCGAAAAACCCCGCCTCGGGATTGATCGCGTACAGCCGTCCATCGTCGCCGAATTTCATCCACGCGATGTCATCGCCGATGGTCTCGCACTTCCAGCCGTCGATCGAGGGGTTCATCATCGCCAGATTGGTTTTGCCACAGGCGCTGGGGAAGGCGGCGGCGATGTAACGCGACACGCCCGCCGGGTTGGTCAGTTTCAGGATCAGCATGTGTTCGGCGAGCCAGCCCTCGTCGCGGGCCATCACCGACGCGATGCGCAGCGCGAAGCATTTCTTACCGAGCAGTGCGTTGCCGCCGTAGCCTGAGCCGAACGACCAGATCTCCCGGGTCTCGGGGAAGTGCACGATGTATTTGTTGTCGCAGTTGCACGGCCACGGGACGTCTTGCGCGCCGTCTTCCAGTGGTGCGCCGACGGAATGCAGGCACGGCACGAACTCGCCATCACCCAGGGTGTCGAGGACCTGCTGCCCGACGCGGGTCATCATGTGCATGTTCGCGACCACGTAGGGCGAGTCGCTGATCTGCACGCCGATGTGGGCGATGGGCGAGCCCACCGGTCCCATGCTGAACGGAATCACATACATGGTGCGGCCGCGCATCGAGCCGGTGAACAGCTGCCGCAGGGTGTCCTTCATCTCCTCGGGCTGGTGCCAGTTGTTGGTGGGGCCGGCGTCATCCTCGCTCCTGGAGCAGATGAATGTGCGGTCCTCGACCCGCGCGACATCGGCGGGATCAGACAACACCAGGATGCTGTTGGGGCGTTTGCTTTCGTTCAGCTTCCGCGCCGTGCCGCTGTCAAGCATGATGCGGATCATTTCGTCGTATTCCGCTGGGGAGCCGTCGCACCAGCGCACCTCGTGGGGTTGACACTGGCTGCGGACCTCCTCCACCCAGGCGTTGAGTTTCGCATTTTTTGTCATGGCCGCTTTCTCCGATTCATCATCACTATTTCATTTTTATCCGGGGCATAATGCCCAAGATGTGTTGCCACGTTGCGCTGGTCTCGCATTCCTGCGGTGACTCGCAACCGGGCCCGAGCACGGAACTCGGGAACTCAATGCCCGGAAGTCTACAACATTCAATGGGGTCAGACCCCCGTTGTATGTCCCCGCCTCGTCCCCGCACAGCAGGGGCACAGCAGGGGCACAGCAGGGGGAAGGATTTCAGCCTATGGCAAATGCCTCGCGCTGCTCGGCACGACCAACAGCAGGTTGGATTCCTCGCTGTGCTCAGCATGACGATATGTGATACGGGGTCTGGCCCCGCGCGGCGATTCCGCTCGGTTCAGCGTTCTGCCGCATACAAGGCGCCGTTGCGGGTCGCGAGGAATGCGTCCAGTGGAATGTCTTCTTGTTTGAGAAAACCTTTGTCCGGGAGCACCCCGGTGGCCACCAGCTCGAGCACTGCGCACACCGAGGCCGCGGTAGTCCAGGCGATCGCGCGCCACTGTTGTTGCGCGATGGTCTTGGGATAATAGGCGCGCACGAATTCCTCGCGCATCAAGCGTCCCGTGCGGTGGCCCTCGGCCGCGGCATGGATGTACACCACGTCGTCACTCACCGGCGGCTTGGCGTTGACGAGAATGTCGCCGGCCTCCTCGCGCCGGTGCTTCATGTGAAGCTCCTGAAAGAAAAAACGCATCAGTTTGCAATGCCCGGGATAACGCAGGGTCTTGTAGTTGAGTTCGTGCACGCGCCCTACATAGGTGTCGCACATCGTGCCCAAGCCCCCCGAGGTCGTGAACGCCTCCAGCTGAATGCCGTGGATCACAATGGTCTCCACCTGGCCCATCGGCGGTACCAGCTTCTTCTCGCCGTCGGTGATCACCTCGCAGTCGTTGAGATACTCGTTCACAACTCCCTCCGGCGACCAGTTGAACGCATAGCCGAGCAAGCCGCGCGGATGCTGGGGCAACGCGCCGACGCGCAGCTCGATACTGCGCAGGGTGTCGAATTGCCGGCTCAACGCGGCGCCGACGACGGCGATGAAACCTGGCGCCAGCCCGCACTGCGGGGCCAGCACCGCGCGAGCGCTGTCGCTGAGTTCGATGATCTTGTTGGCGGTGCGGACGTCTTCGGTCAAGTCGAAATAGTGCACCCCTTGCGCATACGCCGCCTTGGCGACGTCGATGGTCAGATGGTAGGGGAGGCAGGCGACTACCGCGTCTGCCGAGTCGAGCAGTTTGGCCACTGCGGTATCGTCCGAGATGTCGACGCGGCTGGTGGGCAGAGCGAGGTGGGCGGCGTCTCGCGAGTCCACCCCATGGACCTTGAAGCCAGTCTCGTGCAGCAAGGTGGCGGCGAGCGACCCGACCCGGCCAAGGCCCATCACAACTACGGATTGGATTCGCTGCGTCATTGATTCCGCCCCACGCGGGCCGACAATACGAGTCCGCCATTATATCGAAAGTATCTAAAGAAGCGGCTTCCTCCGGCTTTTTCTCTGCTTTGCGAGGACAAGGCGAGGACCAGGTAGCCGCGAAGATCGTGACACGCATCCCCGCACAGCAGGGGAGCATGTCACGCCGACATTTCCAACTAGTTCGAAGCGCGGTTTGCGCCTATTTTTTTGCGCCAACACGATGCCGCGATCTGTCGTGCCGGGCGTTCACTTACCGTCTCCAAATCCCGAGTGCGACACAGTCACCCCGGTGGCACCGGCGTGGTCACGTAATTACGCTGGTTAAAGTCCTGGGACGTGGTAGTTACCCGCTATTTGGCCCACTTGGTCCACCGCGGGCTCTGTCTTGGATGTGCCATTAGGCCTCGACTCTAAGTGCGGCGCACATAACGGCGTCAAAATCAGATAGTAAGGGGTTTTTAAAGGATAGGCTGATCTGCAAAAGCGGTAAAAATGATTCATAATTACCCTCTATCCTAAAGAGCAGCCAACCCATGCACTCGTTGCAGCCCGCCTTCCTGGCCGATATGGGCTTTAGTGCCCGCGATGTCGCGACCCTGCGCGCCCTGGGCGAATACCGGGGTAAGCGGGCGCTTTACGCCGGGCAGCGAGCGGAGACACTAGCAGTACTGCGGGCCGAGGCCCTCATTGAATCTACCGATTCATCGAGTCGCCTCGAAGGCATCACCACGCCGGCGGTACGGCTCATGGCGCTGATCGAACGCACCACCTCTCCTCGCGATCGATCGGAGCAAGAAATCGTCGGTTACCACGACGCCTTGCAGTCTATCCATAAGGGTGGGCGCAAGATGCCGGTCACCGTCAATGTAATTCGGAAATTGCACCAAATCCTTTATCACTTAACGCCGGACGAGGGCGGACAATGGAAGGTCGCAAACAACGAATTCGTGGAAAAAGACGCGCAAGGAGATATCACTCGCGTCCTATTCAAGGCGTTGCCTGCAGAGGCGACTCCCCAGGCGATGGACGATCTCATCGTCGGATACAAGCAAGCGATAGCGGAAGGCAACGACCCGATGGTGGTCATGCCGCTGGTGGTGTTGGATTTTGTTTGTATTCATCCATTTCGTGACGGCAACGGCCGCGTTGCACGACTGCTCACACTGCTATTGCTTTTTCACGCCGGTTACGAAGTTGGCCAGTACATCAGCTTGGAGAGACTGTGTGAAAACGCTCGTGAGTCCTATTTCGACACCCTGGAAGCAAGTTCGCAGGGTTGGCGTCAAGGTGAACATGACGTGCTGCCATGGCTGAACTATTTTTGGGGCGTGTTGATTCACGCATACGAGGAATTTGAACAGCGAGTCGGACAATTGGATGGCGTGCGCGGTTCTAAATCGGAGCACGTGCGCGAGGCAGTAGGCCGCAAAGTCTCGCCTTTCAAAATAGTCGATCTCGAGCGCGATTGCCCCGGTGTGAGCCGCGAAACGATCAGGCTGGTGTTACGCGAGATGAAGGCCGAGGGACTTGTCCGTGCGGAAGGCCGCGGCCGGGCTGCGCGTTGGATCAAGATTGACGTGCAGCGATGAGCTTTACTAAAAAATTCACCGAGGTCGGACCCCGAACCGCACACGACCTGTTGTTGGTCGTGCCGAGCAACGCGAATTATCTGTCGTAGGTAAGACGCTTTGCTTCAGTTGTAATCAGGGCAGGCTTTAATAGATGTCATCCTGAGGCTGCGAGGGGCTGCTTTGTATTCCAGTTGGTCCGATCGTCGACACCAAGCCCCGGGCCCAGCACGCCGGTCGTTTCTCCGGCCCAGATCTCCCGCCTGCGAAGAAACTTGCCGCGTAAAGCTGGTTTCTTGTATCTTTTTTCCAAACCATAAAGGTTCACAAACCATGGGCTGGAATCTCGCGGACAGTTTCAAACCGGTCACCGCGGCGTGCAACACGTCTCACAACGAGCGCGATCGCCGCGCCTGGCGGACCTTGCAGCAATTTGAATCCGACTGCGCCGTGTTACCGCGCCACGCGCGCGCCGAAGCGTTTGAAAAGAAGGTCGCGATGGTGATTCGACCCGGACAGGCCTACCACGCGGCGTCGCTCGCCCAGCTTTACTTTGCCGACAGCGCCGGGCAGCCGATCGGCGCGACGGTTCGCCAGGTGTTGGCGTCCCTGGGACTGGGCTGCGAATTCCGCAGCATCAGCAGCGACGGCCACGGTGTATTCGAGAACGGACGCTGCCTGTCCCTGCCGTCTATCGCCCTGACCCCGGTACGCGTGGCGCTACGCCTGATCGGCGTCGATCTGCGCAACACCGGGTCGGCGACGCTGATGCCCGTGCCCGATCAGGACCGCAAGGCGTATCAGCGGACTCGTGTCTAATCACCTGCTGAGCATTAATATGTAATTCTGAATGCAGCGGGAAATCTCACCGCGGTGACGCTTGTCCCTGCACAGCAGGGGAGGATGTCACCCCCACATCTTGTTTACGCGTAACTGCGCAGGCGCTGCGAGAAATCCATCAACCGCCCGATGCCGCTCTGCTCGGCGCGCTGGCACCAGCTTTGCAACTGCTTGACGAGCTGTTCGCGCGAGGCCGTGGAGCGTCCCCACAACGCGGCGAGCTCGCGGCGCATCGCATACAAAGTTTGCAGCTCATCTGTCTTGGGCAGCACCTCGGCGAGTTTGCGGCGCACCGGTTCGCGCAGCATCTGCTCGTCGTGAAACAGCCAGCGTTTCAGGCGCTGCAGCGATCGCGCATCATCGGGCGATACCCGCCGCAATTTGGCGAGCTCCTCGATATAGGTGCGCTTGAGCAGCTTGGCGTATTTCGCGAGCACGTCGTAGCGGCAGGTGATAACCGCCTGCAGCGTTTCGGTGTCGACCACCGGTTTGGGAGCGACGAAATGCGGTGTGGGCGCCAAGCGCTTGACGTGGGCGAGCCCGAGGATCTCGAGCCCTCGGATGTAGACCCAACCGAGGTCGAACTCGTACCACTGGTACGAGAGCTTGGCCGAGGCCGGGAAGGCGTGGTGGTTGTTGTGCAGTTCCTCACCACCGATGAGGAGTCCCAGCGGCACGATGTTGGTGCTCGCATCCGGCGTGGTCCAGTGCCGATAACCCCAGTAGTGGCCGATACCGTTGATCACCCCGGCGGCCCAAAACGGTATCCACACGATCTGGGTGGCGAGGATCAACAGTCCGGCAACGGTGCCGAACAAGAACACGTCCGCAGCGCCCATCAGCGTCAGCCCGACGACCTGGAACCGCTGATAGACGTTGCGCTCAATCCAGTCGTTGGGAGTGCCCCGGCCGTAGCGTTCGAGGGTCTCGTGCTTGTTGGCTTCTTTGACGTAGAGGAATACGCCGCCCCACAGCACGCGGTTGATACCCAGCACCTGCGGGCTATGCGGGTCCTCCGGGGTCTCGCACTTGGCGTGGTGCTTGCGGTGCACGGCGGCCCATTCCTTGGTGACCATGCCGGTAGTCAGCCACAGCCACAGCCGGAAGAAGTGACTCACCGCCGGATGCAGGTCTAGCGCCAGGTGCGCCTGATGGCGGTGCAGATAAACGGTGACCGCGACGATGGTCACGTGGGTCAGCGCCAGCGCCACCACCACATAACCCCACCACGGTAAATCGAACACGCCTGGGAATTGCAGAATCTCCACGTGATACACCTCAATTAATCACACTCGCATATTGTATCAAGATAGCTCGGGACACGCTTTGATCCAAGTTCGCCTGCTCACTTGGTCATTACTGGGCGCCCAGCGGCGAGAACGGCCGCCAGTAGCCGGGAACAGCAGTGCAACCGCAGCGATGGTTACCCCCGCACCGTAGGTTTCCACGAATTGTGGTGCTTCCATTGCGACGACGGGATTTATAAATGTCTCGCTAGTAGTTGAGGCCAAAAATAAGAATAAGACTGCAAATAGCAATGAGATAACCGATAAGGCCGCTGACGCTACCGTTACGAAGCGTATAGCCCATCAGCGCAATCAACCCCAATACGCCGCACAGTAATAAAAAAACAAAAAGCACATGGGCCCACAACCAGTATTGACTGGCAATCACGTCCGGTGGTTCGTGCACAGGATTGTGAGCTATACGCTACGGCAACGGGAACCCCGCCAACCATATTCGCATAGCCGCCCCATGTTGTTGATCCGCGAACCAACTCATCACCTCTCATGAGCTATCCCTTGTGTCATTTTAGAAATACGGATCGAAGAACAAGTAACGCTAATATTAGTTGTCAGGCTGACGCTGCGATGTGCTGCTTGTCCTGCGCGCAGTCGCAGGGCTTGTCCTCGCCTTGTCTCCGCACAGCAGGGGAAGAGCGGGGCAAAGGATCTCGCCGTCTTGAACTCGCCGCCATCATTAACCACCGTGAGATTCCTCGCATCGCTGGTCATTTAATACTCGGTAGCGGGTCATGACACTTGTCCCCGCAAAGCCGGGCGGATGTCACTCCCACAGCAATCAGTATTTGCGCGGTAGGATTATCTTGCGGATCCAAAGCACCCATTTTGGGCTCGAAATGGCCACTCTAAGCGATGATTAGTCGATTATGGCGGAGCTAAACCGGATAGTTTCAATGCGATGTAGTGGTCCGACCCGCTCGCTACCCCGCTCGCTACTTGTGAATGCGTTGGCCCGGCTGGGCGCTCGTTACGCAGACAGTGCATCAGCCAGAGCGCGGAGCAGGTGCGCCCCATCGCCACGCCATGCGCTGCCGTGCATGCACGCGAGTGTTGTCGGCTCAGTGGAGGCCAGTTTCTCAAGCAGCTTGCGCGCATTCTTCGTGTGGGAGTAATAGTCCATGCCTTGCCGGAATGCTTCGCTCGGCCCCAGAATGTCCGACTCCGTGATGGGTGGGAGATCCGCACCTCCCTGCGTGAAAAGATCGCCGCATAGCAACGTGCGGGTTTTTTCTTCCGACAGAAAGCCACATTCCCACGCGTGAGGAAGATGCGGGGTGTCGTGCCAGCGCACGGTGTGTGTCCCCAGAGAGATGGCTTCGCCGTCAGCGAGTGCGCGGGGTTCTCGATCCGCAAGGTCGCTGATGGATACCAAGGCGGCGACTGTACCGCACACCGGCAACGATTGCGGAGCTGCGGCAAGCCATTCGTTGAGCGAGCCGCACTCGTCGGCCTCGACGTGTGAAAGCGCAATATAGTGCAGTTGTTCTGCCGGTAACACGCTGGCGACTGCTTCACGGACCAGGGGAAACAGCTTTCGCGGACCAGTGTGAAACAGCAGTGGTTGATTGTCCACGATCAGATATTGGTTATACGAGAACCCGGCCCCGCCTTCAAATTGAACCGGTGTATTGATGCGGTAGATCCCATCGGCAATTTCGTACACATTCGTTCCTGATTGACTATTCGTGACGGTCATACGACTCTCCTCGCAACACAGCGGGCCATAGTGGCATACGCTATCGTGTTGTTCAACGCTGCGCTTCAATGGCGCGTTTTTGCCTCCGCCGCGCGTCGTTGTATACGCTCAGAGAAATACGGATCGAAGAACAAGTAACGCTAAGTTTAGTTGCCAGGCTGATGCCGCGATGTTCGTGCTGCAGTGGGCGAATAGCTACCTGGTCGTCGTCGCGCCGGTTGCCAAGCGCTTGTTAGGCCGCCGCTTCGTGAGATAGATCTCATCCAGGAAAAACCAGAACCGCTGGGGGGCAGAGCCCGTGCGAGTTGTTTGGCGCACCCCGCAGCGAGCTTCACTCGGTGGTGTTCGATTGCGGAAACCGAAGATTGTGGAATACCTGTTGCTTTGACGAGTTCAACCTGCCTTATACAGGCTATGCGGCCGGCGGGTGTCCGGGTCCTCGCCCGGACTCGCTTCGAGCTCCCTTTGCACGAGTTTGCCAAGGTCGACCAGCAAGCGGAGTTCGGCCGGGCTCAGGTGCCTGACCCGGTGGTCGATGAGGCACAGGGTGCCCACGGTGCTGCCGTTGGACAGCACCAGTGGGATCCCGGCATAGAACCTGACGTGCGGTTCGCCGGTCACGAGGGGGTTGTCGGCGAAGCGATCGTCGGCGAGCGCGTCCGGGACATGCAGTACCTCGGAACCAAGGATGGCGTGTGCACAGAACGCCGCGTCACGCGGTGTCTCGGTTGCACTCAGACCATGCCGCGACTTGAACCACTGACGATCGGTGTCGACCAAGCTGACCAGCGCGATCGGCACCCCGAACAGCGCCGCTGCGATACGCGTATGGCGGTCGAAGCGCTCCTCGGGCTCGGTGTCAAGGATGTGTAGTTCTTTGAGTGCGCAAATGCGCCGGTCTTCATCCGCTGGCTGCCGTGCCCTGACCCAGCGGCAAGCGGTCCGCAACAGCGACGCGCGCATGCGCGCGCGCGCGTATATGACACTGAACGGCGCGAGCAACCAGTCACTGGCGCCGGCCTCGCGCTCGCGCCGCTGGGCCTCGGTATCTTCCCGTGTCGAGACGATGACAATACCGACGTCATTGCCGTACTCACCGCTATCGTCCTGGGTTGCGCGGCACAGCGCGAGTGGATCGAGCCCCGGAAGGTTACGGTCAACCATCACCAGCGACGGGCGCG
Source organism: uncultured Gammaproteobacteria bacterium (assembly GCA_945787105.1). Lineage (GTDB taxonomy): Bacteria > Pseudomonadota > Gammaproteobacteria > Arenicellales > JAANXG01 > CALZGZ01. The sequence continues at coordinate 2,673 of CALZGZ010000024.1, read as the reverse complement.
CGGCGCGTACGATCGCCCGCGTATCGCCTTCGCTCGCGGTGTGCGGCTTGAGTGCTTCGGCACGCGCCGCGTCGGTGAGCACCGCCGCTATCTGCGGGTCGCCGACGGCTACCAGCACACAATTGTCACGCACAGCGTCGATCGGCGTGTTCAAAGCGTTCCCGGCGTCACCGGTGGCCGCCGCACGCGCCAACGGCGGGCGCCGCAATTCCACGGTGCGGCCTTCGGCGGCCGCGAACACGCCCACCGACGCGCCGGCCTTGACGACGCGGCTTTCAGCGAGCGCCACCAGCCGATCGACCGCATCGTCGTCCCGCAACGGGTCATGGTGGAAGAGCGCCAGCCGGCCCACGTCGGCGGCGATAGCCGTGTCCACCACATACTCGACCGTGCTGTGACCCCAGCCGGCCTTTGATGGATACTCTTCGGCCGTATATTGTGCATCGTGAATGACGAGATCCGCATCCGCGAGAAACTCGGCGTGCCGCGCGTCCTCGCCGGGCACGGATTCATGCTCGATCTGCTCCGCCATCGCCAGTCGTCGCGAATGTGGTTCGTGGTCGGTCGCGTACACCACCGTGACCCCGTCGGCCTCGAGTCGGTATCCGAGTGTGAGCGCCGGATGATTCAGGTACTGCGTAGTAACCCGAATGCCTCCGATCTCAAAGACGCCCTCGACGAGTTCGTGGTAGCGCACGGTCGCGCCGAGATCGTCCAGCGTGATAGGAAAGTACGTGTACTGCATTTGCCCAGCCAAAGTATCGCGTACGGACCGGCCGGCGCCGTGTGGACCATAGACGTCCCACTCACTGCTGGAGACGTGCAGCGGTGCGAAGAAGGGAAAGCCCTGGATGTGATCCCAGTGGGTGTGGGTGATCAGGATGTGACCGAACTGCGGAGGCGTGGCTGATGTGACGAGCTGGCGCCCGAGGCCGTGGGCACCGGTACCACAATCGAGCATCACCAGAGTGCCATCGGCCGAGCGTACCTCGATGCACGACGTATTGCCGCCGTAGCGCAATGTGCTCAAGCCGGGCTTGCTGATGGATCCGCGAGTGCCCCAGAAACGAATCTCCATGAACTCTTAGCACTTTGGGTGATGTCGGCATTATATCAGACAGGCCGGTGACCGGATTATCGCCCAGCCCAAAAAATTGCGAGTTGGCCACGATAACGAACGGAGTAGCCGTGGTTGGTCGACGGTTACCCTCAATGCGACGCCTTCAGTTATCGCAATACAATTTCCATGCGCGCATTGCCAGGACCTCCGGATCATCAGTATGCTTCATATCTTCAGTCTTCTGACCCGGGTTTTCACTCCTGATCCGAGATTACGGGCGGCTGATTTTAGGGGGAGGAGATGACGATGAGGTGCGTAATCTGTAAACAAGGAGAGCTCAAGTCAGGGGCTGTTACCGCCACCCTACAGCGTGGCGAAACGACCATTATTATTAAGGGCGTTCCCGCGGATGTATGCGAGAAGTGCGGCGAGTATTTTTTGACCGATGAGGTTACCAAACACTTGCTGTCCAGAGCTGATGAGGCGGTTCAGAAAGGCGCGGAAATGGAGATTCTCAAGTACGCGGCATAAGCGCGCTTTGATACCTCACGCCCTCCGTATAAACATGTCATGTCGAATGTAGTGAGGAATCAGGCCTCACCGAGTGGGGTCAGACCCCGAACTCCGACGAAATGTTTTTTGCATCAGCCTTCGCACCCGGGGGCAGATCAATGAGCGTGCGATGTTAGCTATAGCGACTCGTGATGCGCATTGTTAGCTGACACTCAGCATCTTGTCTCGATCACGCAACAGGAATAACGTGATACACGCTGCCAACATAGGCCAAGCCGCAAAAAATAATAGGTGCCCGCCTGCAAAGGGTGTCAGATACTGGTTGAACGAAGACAGCGTAGACACGGCGTGAAATATTAAGACCGCACCATATGTGTAAGTCTTTTTATAAGCTGCCAAAAATAGTACCAATATGATCATTTCAATGGCGCCTATCACATACATGACTACACTCTCTAGACCGGCAATGTAGTAGAAACTTTTGTAGACCTGCGCCGCATGCCCAGGATTTATGAACTTATCGATAGTCCACATGAACATGACCACAAACACCGTCACCCGAAGTAATAGTAGTGATAACTGAAGCTTTTTATCATGACCCATTATTGTGATCTCTGTTTCCGCCTATGCGCATACCGAAATTAGCCGCTGCTAAAGGAGGCCGGCTGCATTTGCCTTGTTATGTGTTTCTTGCAAACTTGGTTAATAATTTATCCAAATGATTCGCAAAAGATTTCCGATCACTTTGGCTTAACGCCGGCGGACCACCTGTATCGATGCCACTGGCGCGCAGAGTATCCATAAAATCTCTCATATTTAGACGGGCTCCGATATTGTCCGCTGAATACATTTCGCCACGCGGGTTGAGAGCATAAGCCCCTTTTTCAATCACTTCTGCCGCCAATGGAATATCGCTGGTAATGACAAGATCACCAACGCGCAGCCTTCTAACTATCTCATTGTCAGCGACATCAAAACCAGATGCGACTTGAAGCATTTTAATGAAGCGAGACGAAGGTATGCGCACCGGCTGATTTGCTACAAGCGTCAGCTGTACCCCGGTACGCTCTGCCGCTTTGAACAAAATATCTTTGATCACC
>CALZGZ010000023.1 GCA_945787105.1 uncultured Gammaproteobacteria bacterium | reverse complement strand
TATTAAACCTAAATGATAGAATTGAATTTGGATATTTGGGCTGGTTTTGGTGTTGATCACCCCAAAATCAGTACTTTGGGGCTGTGAGCTGTAATAAATTTTTGGTTTAAGCCCAAGTCTCGAAAATCGGACTGACGAAGATCTTATTCAGCCACGCCACAACTGCTCAGAGTTGCTCCGGCGCTATCGCCAGACACGCCTCGGAACCCTCGGTAATGGTATGCAACAACGCAACGCTCTGCGGCAGAACGTGGGTGGCGTAGTAACGGGCGGTTTCGATCTTGGCGCGGTAGAATTTACTGTCACCGCCACCGGCATCGAGCTGCTGCTGCGCCACCAGCGCCGCCTTGGCCATTAACCAGCCGCCGATAACTGTTCCCCACAAGTTCAGGTAATAACCCGACGCCGCGGCGGGCAACCGCGGATCCCGTTGCGCCGCATTGACAATCCAATCGGTGGCCTGCTCGAGATGGACCAGACCAGACTCCACCGCGCGACCCACGCCGTCGAGGGCGTCGAAGTCGATATCCCGCAATCCGTCGATAAACGCGCGCGCCGCGTGACCTTGATCGCGGAGCACCTTGCGACCCACGAGATCGTTGGCCTGGATACCGGTGGTGCCCTCATAGATGGTGGTGATGCGCGCGTCGCGAAAGTGTTGCGCCGCGCCGGTTTCCTCGATGTAGCCCATACCACCGTGGACCTGAATCCCCAACGAGGTGACCTCGTTACCGGTTTCGGTGCACCAGCCCTTTACCACCGGCGTCAGCAGCTCAACGACGGCGTGTTGCCGCAATCGTTCGTCTTGGTCCGGATGGTGACGGCATTTGTCGAGCGCCGCGGCCCACACATAGACCAACGCGCGCATCGCCTCGACCTTGGCCTTCATGGTCATCAACATACGGCGCACGTCGGGATGATGCACGATGGCGACGCGATCCTCGGATTGGGCACCGATCGGCCGCCCCTGAACACGTTCCATGGCATAGCCCTTGGCCTGTTGAAACGCGCGTTCGGCAATCGCCAGCCCTTCGACGCCGACTGCATGCCGCGCGAGGTTCATCATCGTGAACATGTACTCCAGTCCACGATTAGGCTCACCAACCAGATAGCCCACCGCGCCCTGGTTATCGCCGTAGGCCAGTACCGCGGTAGGACTCGCATGTATTCCCAGCTTATGTTCCAACGACACACAACGCACCTCGTTAGGCGGTCCGATCTCTCCGTTCTCGTCCACCAGCATTTTGGAAACCAAAAACAAAGAGATGCCCCGCACGCCCTCCGGGGCATCGGGTAAACGCGCCAACACCATGTGCACGATGTTGTCGGTCAGGTCGTGATCACCGTAGGTGATAAAAATCTTCTGCCCAAACAGCCGATAATGATCTCCCTCTGGCTCCGCCTTCATGCGCACCGCGCTCAAATCCGATCCCGCCTGCGACTCGGTGAGATTCATGGTGCCGGTCCACTCGCCGGAGATCATCTTTTTAAGGTAACGGTCCTGCAATTCTGGAGAGCCATGCAGAATCAATGCCTCCACCGCGCCTTGGGTCAGCATCGGACACAGACCGAACGACATGTTCGCGGCGTGCCACATCTCCTGCACCGCGGTCGCCAACAACCAGGGCAGGTTCTGCCCGCCGTATTTCTCTTCGAATGCCAGCGCGTTCCAGCCGCTGTCGATAAAGGTTTGGTAGGCCTGTTTCCAGCCCTCCGGAGTGACGACTTTATCGTCCACCAACCGCGATCCCTGTTGATCGCCGACCTGATTGAGCGGCGCCAACACCTCTTCAGCCAGTTTCGCCGCCTCATCCACTATCGCCTGGATCACATCCGGGGTGGCCTCCTCATAACCGGGCAACGCCGCGACGCCGTCGAGGTCGGCCACCTCTGTCAACACGAACATCATATCCTCAAGCGGCGCATGGTAAGTGGTCATGGATCTTCTCTCGTTGCTTGGGTGAGTCAACAAACGTGCTGACGATTATTTCTCGAGGGCTGCGGATAACTTCGGTAATACGTCGAACAAGTCGGCGACCAGCCCGTAATCGGCGACCTGGAAGATCGGCGCCTCTTCGTCCTTATTGATGGCAACGATCACCTTGCTGTCCTTCATTCCCGCGAGGTGTTGGATCGCGCCGGATATGCCGATGGCGATGTACAATTCCGGCGCCACCACCTTGCCGGTCTGTCCCACTTGATAATCGTTGGGGACATAGCCGGCATCCACAGCGGCCCGCGAGGCGCCCACCGCGGCATCGAGTTGATCGGCAAGTTGTTCGAGGAGCTTGAAGTTCTCAGCACTGCCCAATCCACGCCCTCCGGAGACCACCACCCGGGCATTGGTCAACTCGGGCCGTTCCGACTGGGTGAGTTCCTGGCCGACAAACCGTGACCGCCCACCGGACCCATCCACTGGTTGCAGCTCGCTCACCGATGCCGAGCCGCCGGTCGTTGCCGCGGCAGCAAACGCCGTCGCGCGCGCGGTGATCAGCTTTTTGTCGTCACTGCTCTTGACCGTGGCCATCGCGTTGCCGGCATAGACCGGGCGGACAAAGGTGTCCGATGATTCGATGCTCACGATATCCGAGATCGGTGAGACATCCAGCATTGCGCCCACCCGAGGGATTAGGTTTTTTCCAAACGTAGAGGCCGGCGCCAGGATGTGCGAAAACTCGCCCGCAACTGCGACGACCAGGGCCGCGACATCCTCTGCGAGTTGATGTTGGTAGCGCGCGTCGTCGCACACCAGGATCTGCGCCACGCCCGCGATCTTGGTCGCCGACTCCGCAACGGCGTGGCAGTCAAACCCCGCCACCAGTATCGCTACCGATGGGTCGATCTCGCCGGCCGCGGTCACCGTAGTCAGCGTCGCGGGTTTGAGTTCCGCATTATCGTGTTCGGCAATAACCAATACGGACACGGTCAGATCACCTTGGCTTCGTTTTTGAGCTTGTCAACCAGTTCTTCTACGGACTCCACCCTCACCCCGCCACCGCGCTCGGGGGGCGGTGCGACTTTCAAGGTCGTCACCCGGGGACTGAGATCCAGACCGAACTCGCCCAGGCCGATGGTTTCCAGCGGTTTCTTCTTGGCCTTCATAATGTTGGGCAGCTTGACGTAGCGGGGCTCGTTGAGGCGCAAGTCCACGGTGATCACCGCCGGTAACGCCAACGACAGCGTCTCCAAGCCGCCATCGACCTCGCGGGTCACCGCGACGCGCTGGTCGGAGAACTCGAGCTTGGACGCGAAGGTGCCCTGCGGCCAGCCCAATATGCCGGCCAGCAATTGCCCGGTCTGGTTGCTGTCATCATCAATCGCCTGCTTGCCCATGATCACCAGATCGGGCGACTCTTTGTTTATGATCTCGCGCAGAATCTTGGCGATCGCAAGCGGCTCCAGCTGATCTTCGGTCTCCACCAGAATGCCACGGTCGGCGCCCATCGCCAGTGCGGTGCGGATCGTCTCCTGGCACTGCTTGACGCCGATGGACACAATGATGAGTTCCTCGGTCTGCCCGGCCTCTTGCAGACGCACCGCCTCCTCAACGGCTATCTCGTCGAAGGGATTCATGGACATTTTGACGTTGGCGGTCTCGACCCCCGACTCGTCTTTCTTGACCCGCACCTTGACGTTGTAATCCACAACGCGTTTGATCGCCACCAGTATTTTCATTTTTTTGTCAGCGTACTGTGAACAACGATAGAGAACTTCGGCTAAGTGCGATGAATGCTACCCGCTCCCTGGTTCGTGCGCAAACCTGCGGTTACACGGCGCCGTTCTTGTTCAGCGCCTCAATCTCTCGCGTACTGTATCCGAGTTCGGTAAGGATTTCGTTGCTGTGTTCCCCCTGCGCGGGTGCCGGGGCGTGCACAGCGAACGTGAAATCGTTGAACCGGACCGGAAACGCGAATTGAGGCACACCGTCGCCGGACACGTGGATCATGTCTCTGGCGGCGAACTGCAGATGGTCGAGCGCCTCGTCCAAGGTCAGCACCGGCGAAAAACAACAATCGGCGGCCTCCAGTTTGGCGACCCAAAACGCCTGGGTCTCAGACCTGAACAATGCCCGCAACTCGGTGCGCAAGACTTCTCGTCGTGCGGCATCCGCATGATAGGCGTCGATCCAGCCTTCGCGGTCCAAGGCGGTGCACAACCTGCGCCAGAATTTTTCCTCCAATGACGCCACCGTGACGTAGCGGCCATCCGAGGTTTCGTATATCGCGTACCATGGCAGACCACCACTGAGCATATCCTCACCCCGGGGCGCGACTTCGCCGTGTTGGTGATGGGCTATCAACGGGAACACCGCGTGGGCCAAGGTGCAATCGGCCATAGCCACGTCGATATAGCGTCCGCGCCCGCTGCGTTGCACGTCGAGCAATGCGGCTAAAATGCCCATCACCGCGCTGAGGCTGCCGCCCAATAGATCCGCCACCTGTATATTGGGTATCACCGGCGGACCCCCGCGGCCACCGGTCTGATCGGTTACGCCGGTGTAACTCATGTAGTTCAGGTCATGGCCCGCCCGGTCCCGGAACGGTCCGGACTGACCGTAACCGGTCATGGCGCAATACACCAGTTTCGCATTCCGCGGTTTAATGTCGTCATAGCCGATGCGCAAACGGTTCACAGTACCGGGGCGAAAGCCCTCGATGATGACATCGGCGGTATCCGCCAGCCGCAGGAAGATCTCGCGTCCAGCAGCTTGCTTGAGGTCTACCGAGATCGAGCGTTTGTTGCGGTTCACGCTCACATACAGACTCCCCATCTCCCGGGCGTAGTCACCTTGCCGGGGATCTTCCACCTTGATCACGTCCGCGCCCATGTCGGCCAGATGCAAGCTGCACATGGGTCCAGGCAGCAAGCGGGTCAAATCCAACACCCGAATCCCGGCGAGAGGTTTAGGGCGCATTACTCATGCGACCCGGGCTACGCACACATGGCCGATACGCACTACCGGGGAGGTATTGTGCATGGGGCGACAGTTCAGCTTTGTAGTTCGGGAAGATTGGCGTACAAGTCCAGGGCCTCGGGGTTGGCCAGGGCCTCCTTGTTCTTTACCGGCTCGCCGTGCACCACGTTGCGCACCGCGAGTTCGACGATCTTGCCGCTTTTGGTGCGCGGGATGTCCGCCACTTGGATTACCTTGGCGGGGACGTGCCGTGGGGTCGCGTTACCGCGGATCTGCTGCTTGATCTTGTCGATTAATGCATCGTTGAGCTCGAGTCCGTCGCGCAGCCTGACGAAAAGAATCACGCGAACGTCATCCTGCCACTGCTGACCGATCACCAAACCCTCCACCACTTCGTCGACCTGTTCCGCCTGGCGGTATATCTCTGCGGTGCCGATGCGCACGCCGCCGGGATTGAGCACCGTGTCAGAACGCCCGTAGATGATCACCCCATTGTGCTGGGTGAGTTCAATGTAATCACCGTGGCACCATACGCCGGGGAACTTCTCGAAATATGCGGCGTGATACTTCTCGTCCTGCGGATCGTTCCAAAACGCGACCGGCATCGAGGGAAACGGCGCAGTACAAGCCAGTTCACCCTTGTTTCCCGGCGGCAATTCCTGACCGTTCTCGTCCAATACAACGACACGCATCCCCAGGCCGATGCACTGCAACTCGCCGCGCCACACCGGCAGCGTCGGATTACCAAGGGCAAAACAGGAGATGATATCGGTACCACCGGAGATCGACGACAGGCACAGATTCTGCTTGATCTTCTCATACACGAAGTCGAAGCTCTCTGGCACCAACGGTGAACCGGTGGAAGTCATGACCTTGAGACCGGTCAGGTCGTGAGATTCGATCGGCGCCAAGCCGGCCTTTTTGACCGCATCGATGTACTTGGCCGAGGTACCGAAAACCGTCATACCATGATCCTGGGCATAATCGAACAGCACGTTACCGTCGGGATAAAACGGTGACCCGTCGTACAGCAGCAGGGTTGCGCCAGAGGCCAATCCGGACACCAGCCAGTTCCACATCATCCAACCGCAGGTTGTGAAATAGAACAACCGGTCGCCGGGATGAATATCCGTATGCAGTAGATGTTCCTTGAGATGCTGGATCAACGTACCGCCGGCGCCATGCACAATGCATTTCGGGGCACCGGTGGTGCCGGAGGAGTACATGATGTAAACCGGGTGAACAAACGCCAGCTGTTCGAAGTCAATGTCTTGCGCCGCAAATCCGGCAACAAAATCCTGCCACCACACGGATGATTCCACCCCGTTGATGTCTTGTGTGTTAGAGGTGTTCGGAAACACCACCACCTGTTTGACGGTCGGCAGCTTGGCCTTGATCTCGCTAAGCTTCTTCAGGCAGTCGTGCCGTTTTCCGTTGTAGTAATAGCCTTCCGCGCTGATCAACACCTTGGGTTCAATCTGCCCGAATCGATCGTAAACCCCTTGCACGCCAAAATCCGGCGAGCACGACGACCAGATCGCGCCGAGGGAGGTTGCCGCCAACATGGCGATTATCGCCTCTGGTGAGTTCGGGACGTACGCCACCACCCGATCGCCCACCGTCACGCCCATGGCGCGCAACGCCTGCGCAAAGCACGACACCTCATCGTGCAACACGTCATAGGTATAAGAGCGCGTCTCCCCGTTTTCGTTGCGGAACACGATTGCGGTGCCGGATCCCCGGTGGCGCAACAGATTTTCAGCAAAATTCAGCCGCGCGTTTGGAAACCACCGGGCGCCGGGCATCTCATCCAAGCGGTCCACGACCACATCGCTGGTTTCGCTGGCAATGATTCCGGCAAATGACCACAGCTCGCCCCAGAACAACTGCGGCTGATCGACAGACCAATGATGGAGGTCTTGATAACCGTCGAGCTTCACGCCATGGGTCTTGGACACCTCGCGCATAAAGCGCGTGACGTTGGCGTTCGCTATCGTATGCGCACCAGGCTGCCACAGGGAATTAACCATACCTTACGCTCCGCATCATTCACCGCCAATGGTCACCACGGTACGGCCGGTATTCGTACCGTTTATATAGTCGTCGAAAACACTTGGCAACTCATC
>CALZGZ010000022.1 GCA_945787105.1 uncultured Gammaproteobacteria bacterium | reverse complement strand
GAATGAGATGCATAGCCGTAGCTATGGATCGAGTGAAGCCCAAGTTCAGGCGCGCCTGGACCAGCCAGGGCCGGGATAGGCAATTCAGATACAGACTGTTTGTGGAGCAAGACGGAAAATCTTTCTATTGACGGTACCTTGAAAACTAATCACGGCCGCCTGGTGAGAAATGCGGGCTAACCGAACGCCTGTTCAATAGCTTCGCCGATGCGGTGTGCCGAAATCACCGTCATCGCGTCGGGTAAATGTCTGGTGGTATTGGCGTCAGGGATGATCGCGCGCGAAAATCCAAGCTTCAACGCCTCTCTCACCCGATCGACACCACGTTGAACCGGACGCACCTCTCCGGACAATCCTACTTCACCGAATACCACCGTGTCCCAGGGTAAAGCTTGATTCCTGAGGCTGGAAACCACTGCCAGACAGATGGCGAGATCCGCAGCAGGTTCGATGACTCGTACACCACCGACCACACTGACGAATACGTCTCGGTCATACAACACGCAGTCAGCATGCCGATGCAGGATAGCCAGCAACATTGCCAATCGTGAAGAATTCAGACCCACGGTCAATCGACGCGGGTTCGCCAGCGGACTTTTGTCCACCAGCGCCTGCACTTCCACCAACAACGGCCTGGTCCCTTCCTGGGTCACCAAGGTAACACTACCTGGAGATTTGACTCGATCGCGACTGACAAACATCGCCGACGGGTTGGTCACTTCTTGTAACCCCCGATCCGTCATCGCGAACACCCCAATCTCGTTTACCGCACCAAACCGGTTTTTGAACGATCTAACCAAACGAAAACTGCTAGACCGGTCGCCTTCAAAGTACAGTACCGTGTCCACCATATGTTCGAGCACGCGCGGTCCGGCGAGCAATCCTTCCTTGGTGACGTGCCCAACCAGAATCGCGGCGGTGGCGGTGTGTTTGGCAAACCGTACCAGTTGTGCGGCGGTCTCCCTAACTTGAGCGACACTGCCCGGCGCCGATTGGAGATTGTTGGTGTACAGCGTTTGGATGGAGTCAATCACCAGCACTTGGGGTTGTTCTTTGTTGGCGGCCGCGATAATAGTCTCCAGGCAAGTTTCGGCCAGCAACTTCAAGTCAGGGCTGTTAACACCCAACCGCTTGGCCCGCAGCGCGATTTGCTGCGCGGATTCCTCGCCGGTCACATACAGGGTGGCGACGTGCTGGCTGATCTCGGCCAGCCCCTGAAGCAGTAGCGTGGATTTCCCGATGCCCGGATCCCCGCCGAGCAAAATCACTGACCCAACGACCAGTCCGCCTCCGAGCACCCGGTCAAGCTCCACAATACCGCTCGACATCCGGTCGACACCATGAAGTTCCACCGTCTCCAACCGGCGCACCGGCTCAGGCGCCGCGTACCCCGCATAGCGATGCGCAGCACCGGTCCCAGTCGTGCCCACGGTCTCTATTAGCGCGTTCCAGGCCTGACACTCGGGGCATTGTCCTGCCCATTTCGGCGATTGCGCCCCACAACTCGTACAGGTGAAGACCGGCTTGTTCTTGGACGCCATGCTCAGGATCGGTTGACTTCCGGTCTAGCGCGTATAGCGCAGCGAGAATCCCGGATGATGGCGACGGGACTTGTGCTGCGCGCCGTCGCAGGATCGGGCAGCTGGGCACCGCGCTGGAGCGCAATGCATAGCCGTAGTTATGGGTTGAGTGCAGCGCAAACGCAGGTGGTCGCGACCGAGCCAGCGGCGGTATAGTCCCGCCCTTATTGTTGCTAAGCAACTATGCACAACGACGGTGAGATCGTGGTGGACCCCCGCGCCGAGTTCTGCGGGAGTATGAAAACTGGTCAATAGCCAAATTGGTTTACGATGACCGGCTTGCCGCAAAGCCCGGCCAGCATCGATATCGGCCACGGTGACACCGGCGGCATCACCCACGGCATGGGCAACCCGCAATAAGCCATGCCGATAACCGTTGACCTGGATTACCGCCATAACTCTTGATTGGGGAGCCTGGTATTTAGCAACACGGAGGGGTCCAGCGCGGCGATATCGATGGTCGCGGGCACCGTCTACTCATCCATACAACCCATCGTATTCCGTGCTGGTGAAATTCTCGAACCGGGTGTACTCGCCCATGAACGTCAACCGCACGGTCCCCACCGGGCCGTTCCTTTGCTTGCCGACAATGATCTCAGCGGTACCTTTGTCCCGACTGTCCTCGTCATAAACCTCATCGCGATAGATGAAGAAGATCACATCCGCGTCCTGCTCGATGGCACCACTTTCGCGCAGGTCCGACATCACCGGGCGTTTGTTGGGCCGGTTCTCCAAGCTGCGGTTGAGCTGCGACAGCGCTACCAGCGGAACACTGAGTTCCTTGGCGAGGGTCTTCAACGAGCGGGTGATGCTGGAAATCTCGGTAGCGCGATTTTCCGCGCTCGAGCCATCGTTAGACTGCATCAACTGTAGATAATCCACAACGATCAGCCCGAGGCCTTGTTCACGCGCCAAGCGGCGGGCACGGGTTCTCAGTTCCAGGGGTGTGAGTGCGGGCGTGTCGTCGACAAAGATGGGCTTGTCCGCCAGCATGCTCAGGGTGCTGGTCAACCGCGGCCAGTCTTCATCATCGAGACGACCGGTACGCATTTTTTGCGCATTCACCCGGCTGAGTGACGCCAACATGCGCATCGACAACTGTTGTCCAGGCATCTCCATGCTGAATATCGCCACTGGCAGGTTTTTGTCGATCGCCGCGTGTTCGACAAGGTTCATGGCCAACGCGGTCTTACCCATGGAGGGTCGGCCGGCAATGATGATGAGATCAGATGACTGTAACCCGGCCGTCATTTCGTCGAGATCCGTAAAGCCGGTAGCCAAGCCGGTAACCGACTCCTTGGAAGCAAACAACTCTTCGACGCGTTCCAGCGTCTGCTTCAACAATCCTTTGATGGGTTGAAAACTCCCACCACGCTGCGCGCCGTGTTGTGCGATATCAAATATGACTTGCTCTGCGTGATCCAGCACCTCCGCCGGACTCCGCCCTTCGGTGTTGTAGGCATACCCCACGATGCCGTTTCCGGCGTCGATCAACCGTCTTAGGATCGCGCGTTCGTGAACAATGCGAGCGTAGGCGGTGACGTTGGCGGTGTTTGGAGTGTTTTGCGCCAAAGATCCAAGATATGCCAAACCCCCGGTGGCGTCGAGTTCCCCTACATTACTCAGCCACTCAGATACGGTAACCACATCCGCGGGATCATTGTCTTCATTGAGAGCGCAGATCGCGCGAAAGATGGCTCGGTGATCGTTACGATAAAAATCATCGACACCGAGGACACCACAGACTTCATCAATCAACTGATTATCCAACATCAGTCCCCCCAGTACCGATTGCTCGGCCTCAATTGCCTGCGGTGGCAACCGCAAATGATCGCTTATCGTCTCGGTGCGAGGGGAAAGGGTCGGTGTGCTCATTCAATTAAATTTAAAACGGAAACCACTCCGGTCATGTGCGCGTCGGCATGGACCTGCACAGTACAGGTGTTTAAATCAAAATAATCGGGTCGTTCCAACCAGGGCATTTTAATGAACGGGTATAATTCAGATTCCGTATTCTCGCTTTGACCCAGCCGCACACCGGCTCGGTGCCGGACGCGCGACGTACCAAGCAGGTTAACGCATAACTTGCCGCCCCGGCAATGCATACTCGTCGGCCCGCTCACCGACGCCTCGGCGCCCTATGCGCGCTAACCTAAATGAACGATATCCGCGTGTTCCCGCATTGTTTTGAGAGACAACCTTAAGCTCGGAAGCGAAACACTTAACTAATCCCTGGATGGCGCCAAGGCGGCGAAGATCAACGAGTAACAATTTGTTTCGAGTGAGAAATTCGATCGATGTCCGATGTGACACTTTACACCGAGGTCGGCCCCTCTCCCGGCCCTGGCTCGGTCTCGAAGGCCTGAACGTGCGCTTCACTCATCGCGTAGCTACGGCTTTGCATTGCGCTGCAGCGCGGTGTCCAGCCGCCCTACCCTGCGCTTGTCCCCGCCTTGTCCCCGCGCAGCAGGGGAACAGCAGGGAAACTATGCGCAGTACAAGTCCCTTCGCCACCATCCGGAATCCTTGGGGCAATATACGGGCTAGTGATGGGAAAATCCGCCGCAGGTTCACAGTCAGCGATTTGCGACCCGCCGTTACTAAATTTAACAATCGTCGGCCGCGCGGTTCTGGCCTACAACCCCTATTCTTCCGCCACGATGACAACCGTCACCGAACAATGCACTTCCGGATGTAAGGTAACCGCAACTGCATGCTCACCGACCGTCTTCAGCGGTCCCTCGGAAAGATGGATCTCGGATCTTTGCAAGTCATGACCGCGTTGCTGCATCACTTCGGCGATGTCACCGGTGGTCACCGATCCGAACAGCTTACCCTCTTCGCTCACCCGGCGCGCGATCTCAATGGTGACTCCGCCCATGGCCTGTGCACGTTGTTGCGCCTGTGCGAGCTTTTCATCTGCGGTTTTTTCCAGTTCCGTACGTTGCTGCTCGAATTTCGCCCTGTTTTCGGATGTCGCCGGCGCTGCCTTGCCCTGAGGGACGAGATAATTACGCGCATAGCCCGGCCTCACCTTCACCAGGTCGCCCAGATCACCCAGATTTTGAATCTTTTCCAACAGTATGACTTCCACGGCAGACCTCCTAGCTATCTATGGCCGTCGGTGTAGGGTAATAACGCCAGGTAGCGTGCCAGTTTTACCGCGCGTGCGAGTTGCCGCTGATAGCGAGCCCGGGTGCCGGTATTCCGGCTGGGAATGATACGCCCGGTCTCGGTGATGTAATTCTTCAGCGTCACGAGATCCTTATAGTCAATCTCGTCGACGTCCAGCGCCGTGAACCGGCAATATTTGCGCCGTCGATAGGGTCTAGCCATCTTTTTTATCTCCCTGCTCGGGATCGGGAATGGGGTCATCAGGAGTTTGTGACGGTTCGGCATCCAACGCCGCGGGCCCCGGCTCCTCGGAAGCAGCGGAAACTTCCCCGGATTCGGCGGGCTCATCGCCCCCGGCGGGCTCATCGCCCCCGGCAAGCCGGTCGTCGCCGGCAAGCGCGTCGTCCCCGGCGGGCTCGCCGCCCCCGGCAACCTCGTCGTCCCCGGCAACCTCGTCGTCCCCGGTGGGCTCATCGCGCTCGACGGTGGGTTCAACCTCGGCAGCCCGCGCCCGGGCGGCCGCCTCGCGCTCTCTTTCCTCATCCACCTCCTTCATCATTGGCGAGGGTTCGCTGACCAGCTTATCGCGCCGCAACACCAGGGAGCGCAACACCGCATCGTTGAAGCGAAACGCGTTTTCAATTTCGTCCAACGTCGGTTTTTCACACTCGACATTCATCAACACGTAGTGGGCCTTGTGGACCTTATTTATGGAAAACGCGAGTTGCCGACGGCCCCAGTCTTCGAGGCGATGGATGGATCCACTGTCTTTTTCCAGCATTGCCCGGTAACGGTCCACCATTGCCGGGACTTGCTCGCTCTGGTCCGGGTGGACCAGAAATACGATCTCATAGTGACGCATGTAGGCTCCTTAAGGATTTAACAGCCTCCCGCCATAGCGGTGAGGCAAGGAGAAGATAGGATAGCGCGGCGCGATTGTAGTGGAAATTCATCCACCGCGCAAAGACGGAAGACGCCGCGAAAAAACACCAATTCCATAATTAATTCATTTTGTTGTCTTGGCAACTTAATCTGGTGGGTGAGGCGTTTGCTTTTTGTTGCGATAAACTTCCTTGCCTGGTGGCGGCGCTGTGGGCCAACAACAACCCCAGTAAACCATTCACTGGAAAAAATTCGATGACATTAGTGACCAGGCTGGCGATGCCGATAACCGCGTACAATGGCCGGGCCCGGATGTCGCTCCACGCACCGCAGGCCAACAGCCCGTAAAATCCGAGGCAACCGACCACGCCGATCTGGTTGATGAGACTTTGCACCGTCGAGTTGCCGCCACCGCGTAGCACCAGAATCGGGACCGCGGCGCCATGATCAACCACATGGCGAAGCCAATGGACGGCGGCGTTGGTGCCGACTCCAAGCCCTTCGCCAAATAGCACGGTCACCGGTCCCGGTGCCTCGCTGAGGAGCAGTTGAATCCCTAGGATGCGCCCAAACATCGACGTAAATACCTCTGGGCGTCCGGTCAGCCAGGGTAACGCAACCAACCCCATCGCGCCGATCACCACTATCCCCGCCACCCGTGGCCGGTGCTTGAATCTGCCTGCCGTGGCAATTATGTAGCCGACCGCCAACAGGTACAGCAACAATGCCGACGCCGATGCTGAAGCGATGATGACGATACCGCTCGCGACCACCGTGATCGCTTGCATTCGCGGCGGCGGATTGGCGAAGCACACATAGAACATAAGCGCGATGACACAGAACAAGCCCAGCGTCGTCGGTTGCAGGAACGTCCCGGTCACGCGATCCCCGGGCAACAGTGACAAGCCTCGTCCGGTAAAGATATCCAAACCCCACATGATCTCGAAGGGCATTAGAATAAGTTGAAGAAAAACTAATCCAATTAGATACTTAGATAATAAAGCTAAGCTTTTGCTTGAAGCGAGCCAGGTGACACTGAGGGCGACCGCAAGAAACGTGAACGTTAGCACGCCCGGAACCAGCAGCAGGCCACCGAACCGCAGCCACGACACCAGCGCCGCGAGCAAAACCAACGCTGTAAATCCGAGAAATGCGGGCTGCGTCCAGGCCGCCGGCCGCTGACCGTCACGCCAACCCGTCCATAACGAGACGCCAATGACAAGCAGCGCTACCCCATATTTAATCAGCTTGGTGATGGTTTGGGTCCCGGTGACCGCGTAAAGCCGGCTCATCGCCCGCTGCTGGAATGTTTGCGCCGCCGTATAGGCAGGATCGAGCCGCGAAGTCACGCGGAAGCTGGACTTCTCCACCAGGTAGTCTTGGTAGGCGCCCGGCTCGAGCCAGCCAATCCGCTTCGACCAAAATGTTGCGCCATTGGTAACCGCCGCCACGCACAACACCATCCCAATGACGTGCACCCAGCCACGATGCACCCCGGAGGCCGTCGTTGCCGACATCAATCGCGCTCGATAATCTGTTTGAGCATGTCCAGGGATTGCTGGGTATGCGGATACTCCAATGTCGTAACTTTAGTCGTTTCAGCGACTTGCGCACAAAATCCGAGATGCTTTGCCAACAGAGATTCCGGGAATAGACGTGCTAATAACGTGTGCCGTGCGACCGCCAACGCGGCGGCGCCCGCGGGCAACGCATGGGTCACCGGTAGATTGTCGGACCCGGGCTCGAGCACGTATATTTGCTTTACGGCGATCGGCGCGGAGTCCGCATACTGTTGCGCGACAGATAGATTGGATTGCGGAAACGGCGGTAGGCTGTGCAGGGCGCCATTCATAGCCACCGGTACGACATCGTCGGCAAGGCGTTGCATCGCGGAGTTTGGCGCCGACAGCCATGCGGCAATGGTCGATTTCCCGAAACCCGATTCGCCCAGGAACAATGTCGCCGCACCGTGCTGAATCACCGCACCACCGTGCAGACACCATCGTCGTTGCAAGGCCAACGCCAACACCAGCACCGGACCCAGCAATAGGTCCGTCACGTCTGAGTTGCGCTCGGGATGGTCCAGCAGTTCAATCCACTTTCCGTCATCACGCACAAAAAACCGCACAGCCGCTGCTTGAATGACGTAACCGTCGGCAACCTGCCCGCAGCGTATGGCGCGACGCACACCGCCGACCCAACCCTCTGCCTGCCGCTCGGCGGTGGAATCGGAGTTATCCACCAGCACCTTGGGCATGACCTGAGCCGAGAATTGCTTCGTCTGCAAGCGCGGTTCACGGAATGCCTCGAGCGCGCTCAAGCTGGCATCGACCCAAAACCGGCACCCGGCGATGCGGTACGCGCGGACCACCGTGTCGGGTTTTTCCTGGCAAGGCGTTAAGCGGACGAAGATGGCCGGAGTGGGCCCCACGGATTGTTAGTGTCCGTCAGTTACGAAATGACGTCGGATTGCCGCTCTCGCCGGTATCGCTTGGGGAGCCAAAGGTGACATCGCGTACATCGCCGTACGCTGTCAGAACCGGCCGCTGGTAATGTTTCTTCTTCCTTGAAGATCGAACATCGCTAGTGGGGATTGTTGTTGCGCGATTTTCTTTGTGCCGACCGTGCTTCACGATTTTGTCTATGGGTTTAAGGTAATTTTTACGCTTTGCGAAACGCCGCGCCAACCGAAGTATACCTGCTCCACATTTCGAGTGAAATACACAGCCAGCCGACGTATCCACTCATGCGTTCGCAGTCGCGATTGGCGAGTAGCCAATCCCGATCCACATATTGGCACCAGAGGTTGTCGGGGTCATCAAACCATTGACTAACCCGGGTTAACTCTTTTTCACACAATCCATACGTATACAACGATTGAAAGGAAGTCTTTGTCGGCCGCGCCAGGATTGCCGCAGGAACTAGATCTCGCAGCGCCCGGCGGATGATGGGCCGTTTGGTGCCGCGGGAATACAACTGCCGGGTAGGAATCTGCAACATGAATTCCACCAACCGCCGGTCGCGAAATGGATAGCGCAATTCGATTCCATAGCGGCCGGCAAAGAAGCGTTCTATGTACCCCAACCCGGTAACGAGTTCTAAGGCCCGAAAGTATTGATGCGGACGCCGGGCGCGCGTGCACTCCTGGGGCCAGGCATCACTGGCATTGAGGTGACTGCGAGCGAACGGCGTCAACCACTCGGGCACCGGCCGTGGCCGCAAGGTTCGATAGACAACAGGCGGAAGCAGGTCTCGTAATAGTCCTCGGTTCACAAATGCCCGCCACCCATGTC
Organism: uncultured Gammaproteobacteria bacterium; assembly: GCA_945787105.1. Lineage (GTDB taxonomy): Bacteria > Pseudomonadota > Gammaproteobacteria > Arenicellales > JAANXG01 > CALZGZ01. Next base: position 19,278 of record CALZGZ010000022.1, on the reverse strand, counting down.
GCTTGATGGTCCAGATACCATCTCCGATCGCGGTCGAGATGCGGTACTCTGCGAGCAAATCCCGGAGCCAGCGCTCAGTGCCGGCATACAGGTGATCTCCCATCAATCCACTCAGTAACACCCGCACACCCTGTTGCTCGAGCTCGCGGTATAGATTCTCATGAAAACGCCGATAGGGGTTTTGAAACGGCGCACAGGGGTGGATCGGCCAGGTATCGAAATCGCTCAACGGCCACGCCGCATCACAATTGACTTGTAACGATTCCAGGTTATGGGCGCGATACATATGCTGCAGGTGCTCGCGCTCGTCGCATTCGGCGAACCGGTCGAACACCCACGACGCCGCCGTCAGCCGACGGCCTTGCGTCGCTAAGGAGCGCGCGGCCAGCGCGGCAATCGGTGCAGAATCCAGTCCCCCACTTAGGGCCACCGCCGTCTTGCCGGTCGCCGGCAAACGGCACTCGACACTCTGCGTCAACAATTCGAGGAAATGATCGGCATAGTCCTCATCCTTGCGGTAATGAAGCCGCGCCGTAGGATCAAACGGCCAATAAGATTCGGTAGCCACGTAATCCAAACCCACACGCATAACCTGCGCCGGCAGCAACGTCTTGACTCCGCGGAAAAACGTCGCGGCATCGGTCTGCTCCGTGTAGGCGAAAAACATCACCATCGGCCCGTGATCGGGCTCAATCTTAAGATCCGGATGGGCGAGCACACCGCCGGGTTCAGAGGCCGCAACGAGCGTGTGGTCCGATAAGCAATAAAAAATATTACGCCCGCCCATCGGATCGCAGGCCAGCGCCACTTCACGCTTTGAATGGTCGTACACCGCCAACGCGAACGGCCCCAGCAGGCGCCGGACACAGGCACTGCCCCAGTAGGCGTAGGCGTGCAGAACCAACTGCGCGTCGGACAAATCCGGCAGCCGCGGCAGGCGTGCGGGTAATTGTTGATACACGTCTTGGCGGTTATCCAGCCGCCCGTCCCAGATCAAGGTCAACGGCGCCTCGGGATGGGATAGCGGTTGGCGTTCCCCGAAATCCTCGGGCGTCGCGCAGAAACGCAGGTGGCCCAGCGCCACGGGCCCTTTGGCCACGACATGCGTGCCATCGGGACCGAGATAATCCATCCCCGAGAGCATCGTCGCAACGATGCCCGGCGAAGCCCGGCGATCGTCGCGGTAGAAACATAAGGCAAGGCCGCTCACAACTTCGGCTACCTACTCAGGTAAAGGTTGTCTGATTGCCACCGTGACGTTGGCTCGATGTCGCGACATTAGGCACAGCAAGGTTGGTGACATAGTCACATCAGCGCATGAATTTTTTGCGTGATGTCACAAATGCGTGACTTTTGCGTTTTTCTTCCGAGATCATAACGAGTACAATTGTAAAGCACGGGCCGATGACCGGCTCGTTACAGCCGACCAACCGGCTTGAGGTAACCGGTTCATCGGCACCAGGGATGACTGTAATGGGGGTTGCTCGCAAAAGCCAAACCTGCCGTGAGGCAGGTACGGAAAGCCGCGGATCTTACGTACTGTCAAGACAGCCGGGTCGCCAACGCAACTGGACGGGATGATCGCGTTTCTTCGAGTCTTAAATACATGTGGGGTGTACGTAAGATGAATATCCAAGCAAAGATCTGCTCTAATCTGGGCAATCCAAACAATAAATTCTTGTCGACCACTCGCGTCGGTCGACTCAGCTATCTGCTGATAGCGCTCGCAGCGTGGACGGCCTTGAGCATACCAAGCGGCGCGATGGCCCAGCTAGTTTCCAACTGCCTGCCGAGCTGCGATGAGACGGACGGGCGATTTCTGTCGATACCGGGCGCGAACTTATCCACGTTGACCGCCCAGGACATCAATATCCGCATCGCGGTTCCCAGTGATGTCGGCCAGTTCCAGGTCCAGATCTTTGACGGCGACACCAATTTGACCGGCGGTCCCGACTCACACTGGGATCTGAACAATGCGCCCGGACAAGATTTGCACTTTGAAATGTTCTATGCCGATGGAAGCGACGATCCGGTCAGCAACCCCGCGTGGCCGTTGACCGGGATCGGTAATACGATGCCGGATAACGCTTGGTTTTCGGCACCCACGATCAACACCGAAGCCCGTGCCCAGGATGCGGACGGCCTGTATCGCTATCGGTTGCGCGTGCGTTTGGCGAACCCCGCGAGCAGCTCGATCTCCAACTTCAAATTGCGCATTACCCCGGACTCAGTGTTGGCCACCATCGGTGAGCCGTTTGGATTCCAAGCTCCGATCTACAGCTTCGCCGACGCCGAGATTATTTTTCCCGATTGGCCCAGCAACGTAGGCGACCCGAATCACATATACCCGGATGGATTCGGCAACAAATTGACGCCCGCGGAGCCCGATTATTCTCCCAACACCACTTATGACGGCACCTTCACGTTCTTTGCTCGCAACGGCTTGCCGGGGGAAGGCGGCGTCGATCCCACAGAATTCGTGGCCTGGGACGGGGACCTCGACCGCGGGTCATTCAACAACACGATGCTCGACACCGATGATCCCAACACCCCCAATGACCTGTTGCCGGTGTGGGCGGTCACCGACACCAAGTTTGAGGCTGCACAACCGGTTAAATCCGACAATCCGCCAGACGACTTTGCCATCCCGGAAGACCTAAACACGTTCAGACGCGCCTTGGTACGTACGCCCGCGGTCGCCTATGATGTGTTTCCCGCCGACGATACCGGCTGGCCCGGCGGGACGTCCTTCGTTAACGACAATCCCTCGGGGAACCAGGAATGGGAGCAGTTCCGTTTATCCGAGGCCGATGAGGACCCCTCCACCGCGGATTATTGGGGCATTGCAGATCTCAAGCCGGGTATCTATAAGATCGTGCTGCGCGGAATGGATCTGCAGAACTTCAACGCCTGGCGCGTGCCGGCAATTTGTGTGGACTCGAACGGCAATCCATGCCCCGAACCCCAATCGGTGCGCATCGGCGACCGCGTGTGGCAGGACGTGGATGGCGACGCGCTCGGGGGTGGGTCAGGCGCCACCGACGACGATGAGCCGGGAATCCCCGGCGTACTCATGAACGTCTACAGCCAGGGCAACCTGATTAATCAGACCGTCACTGACGTCGACGGACGCTATCAGTTCCGCGTGACCGCAGGCAACCAAGGGGCTGCCGCGCCGTATACGGTGCAAGTCGCACCGGAAAACTTCAGCGACCTCGGCCCGCGGGGTTCCATTGGTTGTGACGTGTATCTGGACGCCAACGGTAACGGAACCCGAGACCCCGACGAAACCGGGCTTGGAAATATCAGGATAGTCCTTCGTGACGCCGGCCTCAGCGCACTTGGAGTGGCGCTCACCGATGCCAATGGTTTGTTTCGCTTCAACAACCTTCCACCCGGAGACTACATCGTCGACTTGGTCGACGGCACGGTACCGGTGGGTTTGACTCTCTCAGGGGGTACCGATCCCAGCGAAATACTCACCATTACCTCTACCGAAGCACTCGACGTCTCTGTTGGCTACCAGAATACCGCTGGCGCCGTGATTGGTAACCTGATCTGGACCGACGTCAACCAAAACGGCATGCGCGAACCCGACGAACCCGGTTTCAACGGCGTCACCGTGGCGTTGATTGACCTCGGCGACGATGGCGCCATTGGCGGCATCAATGGCAATACCGACACGCTAGCGGCGACGGCCGACACCATCGGCGGCCGTTACCTGTTTACCAATGTTGCCGACGGCGCCTACATCGTGGAAGTCACCGATCTGCGTGCCCGCTTGACCGATTACGACTGGGTGTTCGGACCCAACGGCACTGCATTACCCACCGATCGCAGCGAACCATTCGCAGTGGTCGCCGGCAATGCCTTGCTCGACAAAGATTTCGGATATCTACGGGACAACTTGCCGATGATTACCGATTCGGTGTGGCTGGATACCGATCGCGACGGCCTGCGCGATGCAGACGAGCTCGGCTTGGCTAACGTGACCGTCAGTCTGAATGAAAGTCAGGGCATTTTCGGCGATGACATTTCGGTCGCGGTGGCCACCACCGACGCCAACGGAGTGTTCAGTTTCGCCGGGGTGCCCGATGGCGATTACCGTATGGTGTTAACCGGCGTCAACAGCGTGCTGGCGGGCCTGCTGCCGACGACGCCGGCCGGATTAACCAGCCACGCCGTGATGGTCGTCGGGCCTAACATCACCGGCAATCACTTCGGTTTCAATGTCCAAGGACAGCTGGCCACTGCCTTCAACACCACGCCCGGCGGCGCGCCACCGCAGGAGATCACCGATTCGGTGCAGGACCAGGATGTGCTGACCTATGATTTCGGCTACCAATTCAATCCCGTGGTCATCGGCGATGACGTATTCGCGGATCTGGATCAGAGCGGCCTGCCGCCGGATCCCGGCGAACCGGGGGTTCCCGGGGTGTGCCTGACGCTGCGCGATGGCGATGGAAACTTGATCCGCCGCACGGTCACCGACGGCAACGGCAAATACGCGTTCCCGGTACTGCCCGGCGAATATACGATCGAGGTATGTCCCGAGAGCTTGTCCACCGCGCCTTTGGGCATCATCGGCGATCGAGTGTGGCTGGATGTCAACGGCAATGGCGCCGATGACGGTGAACCCGGCATACCCAATGTCAGTGTTATGCTGTTTGACGCGACCACCGACACCGCGCTCGCCGCCACCGGTACCGATGGAAACGGTTTTTACAGCTTCAATAACCTCATGCCCGGCAGTTACTACACGAGTGTGGTCGGCAGCACCGTGCCAGCCGGTGTGTCGTTATCCGGCGGCAGCGACCCGAGTGCGACGGTCACGATCCCGGCTGCCGGCGGCGCATTCCTCGACCTCGATTTCGGGTACGGGACCGCGGGTAAGGCGGCCATCGGTGATTTCGTGTGGTTCGATAGCGATGGTTCCATGACCCAAGGGGCCGGCGAAGCCGGCATCAGCGGCGTGGTCGTAAATCTAATCAACAGCGGCGGTAGCGTTATCGCCACGGCTCCCACGGTGGGCGGCTATTATTTGTTCGCCGGCCTAGAGCCCGGCACCTACACCGTGGCTGTCGCTGAGGACAATTTTGATCCCGGCGGCGCCCTGGAAGGTTATGTGATGTCAGGGGGCATTGACCCCGCGGTGGTTGCGCTCGGGGCGGGAGAGATCAACCTCGATGTCGACTTTGGCTACCGCACGATCCCGTTGTTTTCGATTGTTGACCGGGTCTGGCGGGACGACAACCGCAACATGTCACAGGATGGCGCTGAGGCGGGCGTACCCGACGTCGCCGTGGTCCTCATCGGCCCCGGCGGCGACGTGATCGCGCAAACCACCACCGACACCAATGGTGACTTCAGCTTCTTGGGTCTGCCCGACGGCGAATACCGGCTGGTGGTAACCGATGTCACCGGTGAACTGACCGACTTGTTACCGACCACGGCAGCTGCGGTGAGCGGGCAACCGGTATCTCTGGCCAGTGCCGATGTCAGCGGCATCAACTTCGGTTATGCCGCGACCGGCCAGCTGGCGGGCCAGGACAACACCACCGGCGGCAACTCGATTACGCGCAGCGTGTCGAGCGACGATGACACCTTTGATTTTGGATACTTCGTCCCACAACAGGCGTGCGGGAAATGCGCGGGCAAGGTGACCAAACTGACACTTGAGTACCTCGGCCACGTGAACAATGCCCGCATCATGGTGAAGCAGAGGAAAGACGGGGCAGTGGTGTTCAATGGTGTGGTGCAACCCGGTCAATCCTTCAGCTTTATGGGCACCTACAACGGTACCTTGGGCACCGAGATATCGGTATACGTGAACTGGCGCCTCAACACCAAGATCCATACCAGTTGCTCGCAACCGATCGGGCCGGGACTGGTGTTCGGCGACTTCGAAGTCATCGCCGGGGAAAGCCTCAAGGGCGGCCCGCTGTGTCCGGAGGAATGTGTCGAGGACGATGACAGCAGCAGCGAGGACAGCAAATCTGGCGATAGCAAGTCCGGCGACAGCAAGTCCGGCTACAGCAAGTCCGGCGACAGCAAGTCCAGCGATAGCAAGTCCGGCGACAGCAAGTCCGGCGACAGCAAGTCCGACGATGATAGCAGCGGCAATAGCAAACGCTGCGGTTGCCCGAATCGCGGTGACGACGGCAGCAGCGACGGCGACGACAGCAGCGGCGACGGCGCCAGTAGGGATACCGGCTATCACAAAGCGGACGACGCCAGCAGCGACGACGACGACAGCAGCGACGACGGCGCCAGCAGTGTATTTGATCCCCACGCAGTTTGCGGACCGGGTGAAGACGACGCCAGCAGCGACGACGATGACAGCAGCGGCGACGGCGCCAGCAACGACCGTCGCCGGAGGTGGCACCGTTGGTCTCGCTGACCCGGCGCGGTCGTTGCTGACGGGTTGCTTAGGTTCACACCCCACTGAACCTCCCCCCGGGAACATTCCCGGGGGGATTTTGTTGCCCTAATAAATGATCAAAAAAATGGGGTCTGTCCCCATTCCCATGAGAAAATGGGGTCTAACCCCATTTTCTCATTTTCCCGACTCTCGATATCGTGGCCGGCATCGCAGTAATTGCACAGTTTGACGGATCGCCAGTTACCGATGACGCATTGCGGGCGGTAGCGAAAGGCGCGCCACGGCGCGGACCGGATGGCATCTTCTACCAACGATCCAAGGGCTGCGGTTTGGCGCATCTAGCGCTGAACGCCGATCCCGCCAACAAGAAAACTGCGCAACTGCTTCGGCGTGAACAAGACGGTCGCGTCTGGTTGATTACCGCGGACGCGCGTATTGATAATCGATCAGATTTACGGTGCTCCCTGGGTATCGATGACGAACGAATTGCTAACGACGACTGCGAACTGATTCTCTTGGCCTTCTTGAAATGGGAGGTCGCGTGCGTACAGCACCTGATTGGCGACTTTGCCTTCGCCATTTGGGACGCAGGCAATCAAACATTGTTCTGCGCCCGCGATGCCCTGGGGGTGAAACCCCTGCATTACTCAAAGTTTTCGCGCGGCCTATGTGTAGCTTCCGAGGCGCAGCAAATCTTGCAGCACCCGGAGATCTCGTCTCGATTGAACGAAGGTACCGTCGGCGAGTACCTCGCGGGCGCCGCGAAGAACCTACAGGAATCGTTTTTCGTCGGTATCCAGAGTCTTACGGCCGGCCACACGCTGGTTGCCGGGCGTCATGGAATACAGGTGGCGCGTTATTGGCATCCTGAAGACTTGCCACTCATCCAATACACGGATCCACGTGCGTACGCCGAGCATTTTCGCGAGCTGTTTATTATCGCGGTCACAGCGCGACTACGCGGCCTCGAACGTGCGGCAATAACCGTCAGCGGCGGGCTCGACTCCGGGTCCATCGCCGCCGTCGCACAGCACTACGATACGGACACCAAGATCCAGGGTTTCACCCAGATTTATGACCAGCTTGCACAGTGCGATGAGCGCGAATACAGCCGCCGCTTGACCCACGAGTTGGGACTGGCCATCGAGCCGGTACCCACCGAACGGTTCTGGCTGTTGGCGGATGACGCGGCATTTTGTCCCCAACTGGAGTCACCGTTTCAAAGCTTCACGTCTTGCATGCGGTATCTCTACGAACGATGTCAAGGTTTGGGGATAACTGTGTTGCTCACCGGCCACGGCGGCGATAGCCTGCTGACCGGCAGCGGTCTGTCCTATTTAGATCGACTCCTGCGCGGCGATCTGGGGGTGTTTCGCGATATGCGTGTCCACGCCGCGCTCCATCACCGGTCGATGAGGGCACTGGTGAGTCGCTATCTCCTGCGGCCACTCATCCCCAATGCGGTCAAGGCAACCCTGCAGACCCAATCTCCATGGCAGGATCCGGCTTTCCCTGCATGGATCGAGCCCCAGTTTGCCAACCGAATCGGGTTGAGCCGTCGCCTGCGGACGCAATCACGCCTGCCGGGTATCACTAGCCGGAGCCGGCATGAGCGCGTCACCGAGATGCTGCACCTTGGAAGCGTCGCCCGAGCAACCTATTTCCTGGACCGCACTGCCTCCGAGTTTGGGCTCGAATGCCGGCATCCGTTCCTGGACCGACGCTTGGTTGAGTATGTGCTCTCCCTACCCGACGAGCAATTGTTCCACGCAGGCAGAACCAAGGTGGTGTTAAGAAATTCGCTGCGCGGTACACTGCCCGAGGCCATTCGCAACCGCCAAGACAAGACCTATTCGGCAGCGTTCGTAGACTTCAGTCTTAGAAAAATTTCCGCGGACAAGATTTCTATGTTGTTTGAAGATCCTATCTGTGCCGCACTGGGATTCATCAATAGGTTCGAACTGCGTCGCGCATGGGACGATTTTCGTACCGGCAGCAAGCCCATGAAAGGGACGGCGTTCTGGTTCCCGCTGACCCTGGAGACCTGGTTACGACACTACCACCGGGAATTACACATTAGCGATCAAAACCAATAATGCAAACCGATGATGATCTAGACATTGATTTTAGCTACAATAGCGTTCCGACAACGTGAAGGGGTTGGTGTTGAAACCTAAACGCCAAGACGGGAAACACAGGCGGCTGCGTCCAGGCAAGGATAAGAAAACATATTCCCGACCGACGTTGACCCGCTGGGGTCGCGTCAAGGACATCACCCAAGGCGGTTTGGGCGGGACTGTGGATGGGGACTTTACGGGCACGGGGGGCACGTGAGTATTCGATTCCACGGCTTTTTTGTTATTCAACCTGCCGCTTAGCCGGCGGTCTCTTAAAAAATGCTGATCCGGTACTGACGGGATCGGACACCAAGCGAGACCGTATCGCCGCTTTTATTCATCTTGGTTTTGCGTGACTAGACAATTGCTTAAATATTTTGTTTACGGTTTTGTCTGGCAGACGGACCTTCGCCTTAGCTCTTGTTTGACTTCCGCCGATGGCCAGACCGACGTCGAACTTCGTCGCGTCCATGAGCTGTCGGAACCCCCGGCAAATTGCCTGTTTACCAGCCCGCTGGTCCGCAACGGATTGCCGTTCCTAAAAACATACGGAACCGAGCAAAGACTCTTAATACGTTACCCAGGGCTGGTGGACATTATGGTGACGCCACGACATATACATTATGTCCCAGCGCCGGACAGCGACATGGCGCTAATCGAAGCACAGTGCCTGGGCCCGGCATCGGCACTGTGGTTGGAATTCAATAGCATTTTGGCGCTTCATACATCGGCAGTGGTGGTAGACGAATCAGCGATCATATTGGTGGAAAGCAGCGGTAGCGGGAAATCAACACTTGCGGCAACCTTTTTGAGCCATCAGCATGCACTGCTGACCGACGACATCCTGCCGCTAACCGTCACGCCGCAAGCAGTGTGGGGCCGGCCCGGATACCCGCAAATACGGTTATATTCTGACGTCGCGCAGCGATTTGTCGCTGACGCCGAAACCCGCTCGAGCGTACACCCAAAGATTGGAAAAAAAATGATCCCCGTCGGCGGTTCAGGATTCGGAACGTTTCACGACAGACCGGTGAAAATTTCTTACATCTATGTTCTAAATCGAGTCGAGGACGACAACGCACGAATTGCCATTCAAGACCTGACACCCGCCGAAGGCTTGCATGCCTTGATCCGCGGCTCGTCCGCCGCCAATACCTTGCAGGCCCTTGGACTACAAGCGCACCGTTTGCCGCGCCTCGCACGGATTGTAGAAATGCTCCCGATTCGCCGTCTTACTTACCCTAGTGGGATGCATCACCTTAACGATATCTATCATGCCGTTGCGACTGACGTTGACATCAGGCATAAAAAGAGTTTTCACTGAAAATACGATGCCCCGGACTTTTTACAAACTATCCAACGATATCCTGTTACAAGAAGTCGCCAACGAGATGGTGATCCTAAATCTCGCAGACGGTCAGTATTACGGCTTGAACGAGATTGGAGCGCGCATCATTCAGCTCATGTCACGCGGCGAAGATATTACCTCGATCACCCAAAACTTACTGGAAGAATTCGATGTCGAGCAAACCGTTCTCGAACGAGACGTCCAAGACCTGATTGACGAGTTACAGCAACATGCACTTATTGAAAGTGCTAGCTAGAAAAATACGCACCGCGTCAACACTGCCACGCAAGCGAAGATGGAATATCGCACGAGCATGGTTGGCGTTAATGCTGGTGCAGGTATCGCTCAATGTCTTACCCTACCGGTACTGGAAAAGGCGCCTCAATACTGCAATAAAAACTGATCACGGCGGGTCATCCACCGCGACCGCGCAACAGCAGTGTAAACAGATCGCTCGGGACATTGCGATTGCAGCACGCAACCACTTTGTGAACGTGAACTGCCTAGGCAGGAGTTTAGCGCTTCACGCGTTATGTCATCGCGCCGGATTCACCACTCAGATCGCCATTGGAATCCGCAAAAACCACGGCGATATTGAGGGTCATGCCTGGTTAGAGGCAGACGGGGTGGTGTTAAATGATTCGGTTGAGTGCATCAGTGCGTTCACCAAGCTCTACCGCTTGCCTGTGTATCGACCGACGTTCGTTACGTAACCCGCATTTTATCGCCAAGGCGGCGAAAAAAAGCGAAGATCCTTCGTCGTTGCACTCCTCAGGATGACAATAACCGTACTGTCATTCTGAGCGAGCAAAGTGAGCGAAGAATCTTAGCCCGTGTGTGGCACGAGGTGGCCAATACAGCGGGTAACCCGTATGTGGCGGGACGTCGGCAAACAAAGTAGTTACCAGCTCGTTTGAGATAACGAATGCGATAACTGTTTGGCGGCGCCGTTTCGCACCCGGAGTGGGCCGATCCCGGCGCTGGCTCGGTCTTGCAACAACAGACAACCGGGTCGGAGTCACAGAATTCGACCCCCAATTCTCATCGCTCCAGCGCGGCGCCGGTCCCCGACTTGTCCCCGCCTTGTCCCCGCACAGCAGGGGAACAGCAGGGGAACTACGCGCAGGACAAGCCCCTGCGCCAGCATCGGGGATCCGTGGTGCAATATACGGCTTACACGCCAGGCCGATGGTCGGGTAACGGCAATGTACGATAGGACTGGTAACCAGCCATCTTGTCGCGCGCTATTTTTTTGGTCGACACGTGCTGAAGAACTAGATCCTTGCCGTTAGTTCCCGGTTCCAGGTACTGTATCTTGACCGGAATACCGGGGGCCAAATCGAGCACGAATCGTGGGATCAAGCGCGCCCCAATAGCCGTGGATGTCGCAATCTCCTTCCCAACCCGATGCATCTTGTCCAGTACCGACCAATCATTGTCAGCGATATTTAGATCGGTATGATTCGTTGAGCACAGCTCCCGGATCTTCCGTTGCTCGACAACTACCTCCGTTCGCGTGCAGGAATAGATGCCGCTCTGATCCTTTTTTTCGGTGGCGTGGTACTGCGCGAGTTGCGGGCGCGCTCCGTACAAACGCTTTTCTAAGCTGGCAGCAAAATGTTTGATCTTTTCATGATCCTTTCGCGGCGATTTTGCCAATCTTGCATCACGATCCTGGCGCAGCCGTTGCCGACCTGCTTCAAGCGCATCAAAAGATGTGCGCGACACCTCAAAAACGCCTTTGTGGGAGCGTTCCAAAACATGGAATGTGTCGTCAACACTGTTGAACCAGATGGAATATTCTTGGCCAGAACGTCCTCTGCCCGACAACAATGCGCGACCTTGCGCAACAAAGATATCCAGATTACCGCGAAGCTGTGGATTGTCTGCCGTTTCCGGCTCGGTTCGCGCATCAGTCTGGGATGCGGACGTACGGTTCGCGAAATCGGAAGGCAGGTAGCGAAGAAACAGATCCGCATCCGCCCGGGGCAAGGCCACGACAAAACAAGCCAGCACCAACAAAAACTGTACCGTTTTGACAGTCATATATAATTTCCCACCTGCTTCACCGCCCACAAGACATATTACTATCGCGAAAACAGTAGCGTCTCACGAATAGATCGTAGGAACGGGATGTTGTGAACGAGTGTAGACTAAAAAGGTATGCGCGGCATTTCAGGCTTGCGATTGCCATCGGGGCCCGGTTTCGGTGACTGCCGCCGCCGCGCCTGCCGTGCCTTCCGCTTCGCCGCTTTGCCGGGATCAGGTTGTGACTGCTCCTCAGTCCCCTGCGGGGTGGGGTTGCGTCGCGTTCGTCGCCCGGTGGGACGGGCGGGTGATGAGGGCGCCGATGCGAGATCCGGACGTTCCAAACTCAGCTTTTCCAGACGTTTACCACGTTCAATGATCACGCGATCCGTTTCGATCGCGTACAATTTGGCGTCGGTGCCATCGATGCGATCACCGATCGAATAACTGCGATCAGAAGCCGCATCGGAGGCAATCACCGCTCGTGCATTGTTCTCACGATTACTGGCCATGACCCCCAACAGCGTCAGTCGCAGCCGGGTTTCCGGGGCCTGTTGTCCCACGGGTTGTTGTTTAGCGGCGACGCCGAATAAGTGCGCAGCGATTATCTGATTCAAGCGATAATCCTCGGAGGGCGTTTTGGCGTCTGGCGTTATCTGCACCGGCGCAGTATCGCGCGCCGAAGACAATGCGGGAATGAATCGCCGGCCGACATCGTACAGCACCCAAGCCAGAATCAAGATCGCGGCCAATAACGCGACAGTCGGTAAGTAATTTCTATAGGTCATTGTATGATAGGCATTTGTTGCACCCTAATGGTCGCCCCTCGCACCGGGGCTGACATCAGTAACATAAAGAAATATAACAGAATTCTGTGACATTTTTCGGTATTCAACGGCAATTTTTGAACCTGTCGGGCCGCGCTCCCGGGTATGCACCCTGATACCGATCAAGAGCTTCGCACCGCAAGTGCACGGGCGCTCGTGGATGACCCCGCGCAGTTGCTCGGTCTTGTGCGCAGCACGTCAATACAACGGTTAACAAAATTTTTCGTCGACCACGGCATTCACGGTTTGCTCTATGACACTTTGTCACGAATGGGGGTTGGCTCCGATCACCCGGAACTGTTCAGAGCAATACAACGGTTGTCCCATTTGGAGGCCAGCCGAAGTCTGATTCAAGAACAAGAGATGAAACGCGTGGATGCTGCGTTGAAACGAACCGATATACGCTGCTTGGCGCTCAAGGGTACACCCCTTGCCTATATAATTTACCCGTCGCCGGCGCTGCGACCGCGTGCCGACATCGACTTGTTGTTTGATGACGCCGACATCGTCGCCGCCCGGCAATTATTACTTGGGCTCGGCTATCAGTGTCAGCCGCTAGTGACGCCTTTGGAACAGTCGGTGTTCTTGACCACCCAGTTCACGTGCATCCGACCGGTTGACGGCCAACCAGACCGTGTCATCGATGCTCACTGGCGAATTAGCAACTCGTTGTTGTTTGCGAGTATGTTTCGCTTTGACGAGTTATATCGCACCGCCGCGCCAATCACCCCGCTAACAGAGACAGTCCAAGCGCCTGACCCGGTCCATTGCCTGCTGATTGCGTGCTTACATCGTGTCACCGAGTCACACAAGGACCGGTTGATCTGGATCTACGATATTCACCTGCTGCTGCAACACTCCGGCGCCCAACAGATAGCGCAAGCGGCTGACATTGCCGTCGACCGCGGTTTGGCGTGCATATTATTGGATGGCCTGGTGGCGTCCCGCGATACATTCGGCACTATTGTCGATCCTGCCTTGCTGCAAGTGCTCGTCGAGGCCAAGTCAAACAATTCGGAACCCGCCGAGCGCATGTTGCACGCCGATAGCATGCTTGCACGCCGGCTTACCGAACTGAGCGCCGTGACCGGCTGGCGTCAGCGTCTGCACATGCTTTGGGTGCGCCTGTTCCCGCCCAAGTCCTATCTCGCCCTGCAAGGCCTGACACCCCGCCGCGCACCATGGATCTGGGCCTATGTGAAGCGGTTGGCCTATGCGCTAAGGCCTAAGCAGCGGCGCGTGTGACGCCCCAGTGACCGGCATGTCCCAAAAATTGCCGCACACGGTTCAGATCGGGCTGGCCCCTGCAGTACGCGCCATTACAGTCTGACTGCGTCGGCCTTCGGCGCTGAATCCAGCTGAATTGAGGGGAATTTACGGGACCGTCGCCCGCCGGGATGCGGGCGTCGAGCCTACATGGACGTATTTACGGCGGGTCCCGGAAATTGCCGCTCGGTTCAGATGGGGCTGGCCGCTGCGGACGCTCAGCACAGGCTACACCGACGCCATTTTCTTCGCGCCAACGCAGCATTTTGGCGCCCGAACCCGTTACCATCATCCGGGTTCCTTACTGTTGGGCAGAACCGGGGTGTGCTGGAAACCAGGCATCCGGCACCCGTACCACCTTGGTATCGAACTCCCCATCCTGATACAGAGTGAAGACGCGGTACCCCGGGGCAAGCTCGTCCAGTTCCATCTGACGACAGCCGGGGGTGAATTGAAAGCAGGTGGCGGGCGCCGCCAGCAAGCGCATGCCACCGCGCCGACCGTCGAACACCTGATGATTGTGACCCCACGCGAGGGCCCGCACTTGTGCCCGTGCATCGACGGTATCGAGCAATCGTTGCGCATCACGCAGTCCCATAGTATCCATCCACTCGCTGCCGATCCGCACCGGCGGATGATGTAAGAACACCAGCACCGGCCTCGCGGTATGGGACGACAGATCCGCGGCCAGCCGCCGCAACTCCAAATCGGACAGGCGTCCATACTCGGCGTTCGGCACCAAGGTATCCAATGCCACGATCAACCAGTTGCCCACGCGCGCACTGCGATTGATATGCACCGTCCCGGAGACCAACCCATCTGACATCGCCTTCCGGTCATCGTGGTTGCCCGGTATGCATACCACCGGGGCACTGAGCTCACGCACCAGTACGTCCAGATGACGATAACTGTCCGGGTGCGCATCTTCGGCGATGTCGCCGGTGTGTATGATCAAGTCGAGATGCGGATAATCCTGGCGAATGCTCGATAACACCTGGCGCAATGCCTCCCGGGTCGGCACACCCAAAACCACGCCGTTGGCGTCTTGCAGCAGATGGGAGTCGGTAATCTGGATCACGGTGACGCGGGTTGGGTCGCCCGCTTCTACCGACAACACATCGGCCCGGTTGGACACTTCACCACCTGCTAGCGTCGTGCTGGGTAGTCTTGCAGATAGTCGACGGCGCGTTTATCGTCACCATCAGCAGCGTTTTGTATCCAATACAGGCCAAGCCCTTTGTTTTCTTCTACCCCGCGTCCCTCCATGTACAGCCGTCCAAGATTGAACTGGGCCTTGGCGTGTCCCTGGTCGGCGGCGAACTGATACCACCCTGCGGCTTCTTGATCGTTACGCGCCACGCCCCACCCGCTCTCGAACATGAAACCTAGATTGTATTGCGCCACCGGGATGCCGCGCACTGCAAGCGGCCGCCAGATCTCGAGCGCCTTCGCATAGTTCTGGGAATTAAACGCCGCTTGTCCATTTCGTATTTGCGCGTCATCTGCGCCTGCGCTGGGATCGCGTCGCCAACCATGACTGGCCGCTGCAACACGTGTGGTCGCGGACACCTCATCAGCACCGCTGCCGCCCATGGGGCTGGATTTGCCCGTGCTCGGTGCGCGCTGCTTGAGCTCTGCATGGATTCCGGCGAACCGCCTGATCCACGGGTTTTGTTTCTTGACTACGTCCGGCAATGCGTCCCGCACCGCCTTTGCCTGTTGCACACTGTTGAACGCGCCATAGATCAGTTTGTACTGGAACCGCGTTCCCTGACGGACCCGGAAGTACGCTACCGGTTGTTCGGTAAGCTGGTGCTTGGCGACAAATCTTTGTAGGGTTTGCTCGTTCGTATACACCGCCAGTTGGATCGTGACATGGTGCGGATTTTGGCTCTCAATCCAACGCTCCCGGCGCGCGCCGCCCGGTGCCTCCATCGGTGCGGCGGCCTCCGGCGCAGCAGCCGCAGCCACTGCAGAGGCCGCGGTGCGAGAAGATTTGGCATCTCCGGCCCCCGGGGCCGCTGCGGCGCGTGGCGGCTCGGCCGCCGCGGCCGGCGGCGCGGATGGTTTCGCGGATGCCGGTGTCCCACCTACCGGGGCAGTCGACGTAGTGAGCTGGTCAACCACCTTTTTCGCTCTTTCATCGCCCTGCTCCGCGGCCTGACGGTATAGCGTGAGGGCCTGCGCCTGGTCCGATTCTACCCCGTCCCCTTGCAGGTATAAGGTCGCGAGATTAAACAGGGATTGCGGATGATTCTGCGCCGCGGCCTGAGACCACCACTGAAACGCCTGGCGCTTATCCGCCGCCACCCCTTTCCCCTCGAGGTAGGCCGATCCAAGGTTGAATTGGGCCGGCGCGTAGCCGGCTTCCGCCGCGCGGCGATACCACCGGACCGCCTGCTGCATATTCTGTTCGATACCCTTACCCTCCGCGTGCAGCACGCCGATATTGAACATCGCCACCTGGTCGCCACCGTCGGCAAGCGGCTTCCAGATGTTATAGGCCTGTTGGTACGCGCCGGCGAGATAGGCATCCAGCCCCCGATCGAAGTTTTCCTGGGCACCTAAGAGCAGCGGCACCAGCATCGCGCCGAGCCATAAAATACTAATTCCTTTCATGTAGTTAATGGCGATACCTCGACTATTTTAAGAACAATAAACGATGTCCCACGACGATCAGATCAAATATCGTAACCCCGTTCCTCGTGCAGCACGATATCCAGTCCTTGTTGTTCCTCTTCTTCGCTCACCCGCAGCGTTACCATCGCATCGACGACCTTCAATATAACGAAGGTTAACACCCCGCACCACACCATAGTGGCGACGACGCCAACGATCTGGATCATCACCTGTCCGCCGATACCCACCCCGTCGGGTAGGCCCAAACCGCCAAAACTTGTCGCCGCGAATATCCCCGTGGCCACGGTGCCGATGATTCCGCCCACCCCGTGGACCGGAAATACGTCCAACGAATCGTCGATCTGTAACACGCGTTTGATGTACTGGGTGGCCGCAAAACATGCCACCCCGGCAATCAGGCCGATGCACAGTGCCCCCACCGGCCCGACGAATCCGGATGCCGGGGTTATGGTCCCCAACCCTGCCACCATCCCGGTCACGATTCCCAGTACACTGGGCTTCCCGAAACGCACCCACTCGCTGAACATCCACGCCAACGAGCCCGCGGACGCACCGATGTGGGTCACCAACATCGCCATACCGGCAGAACCGTCCGCGGCCACCGCCGAGCCGGCATTGAACCCAAACCAGCCGACCCACAGCATCGCCGCGCCGGTTACCGTGATGGTCATGTTATGCGGCGGCATCGGGGTCGACGGAAACCCGCGTCTCGTCCCCATGACGAGCGCCGCGACCAGCGCCGCGACCCCGGCATTGATGTGCACCACCGTGCCGCCGGCGAAGTCCATCACTCCCAAGTCAGCCAGCCAGCCGCCGCCCCAGACCCAGTGACAGATGGGCAGGTAAACGAACACCAGCCACAACAACGAAAACAGCAGCATTGCCGAAAACCGCATTCTTTCCGCGCATGCTCCGACAATCAGGGCCGGCGTGATAATCGCGAACGTCAATTGAAACATGACAAACACGGTCTCGGGGATCGAACCGCTAACACTGTCCACGGAAACTCCGGCGAGAAATGCCTTGGCCAACCCACCAATGATTTTCTGTACGCCGCCGCCGTCGCCAAACGCGAGACTGTAACCAAACAACAACCACACAACTGATACCATGCACGTGATCGAGAAACATTGCATCAGCACCGACAACACATTGCGGTTCCGCACCAAACCACCATAAAACAGCGCCAGACCGGGGATGGTCATGAACAGCACCAACGCCGTCGACGTCAACAACCAAGCCGTATCCCCCCGATTCAGCTGATCATTCGCGAACGCCGAGTCGGGCAACAACAGTGCTAACCCCAAAACTAAACCACTCGATAAGCCATTCACCAATAAACTCATTGCTTCTAACTCCTGCGTGATCCTGGGTTGCGATGCGCCGGCCCAGGCTACATCGGATTGTTACAGCGCTTCTTCGTCGGTTTCTCCGGTGCGGATGCGTATCACCTGATCGAGGTCGTAGACAAAGATCTTACCGTCCCCGATCTTGTTGCTTTTGGCGGAGTTGATGATCGCTTCCATCACGTTATCGACCGAATCCCCCGCTACCGCCACTTCGATCTTGATTTTGGGAACGAAATCCACGACATATTCCGCGCCACGGTACAATTCCGTATGTCCCTTTTGGCGACCAAAGCCCTTTACCTCGGTGACGGTCATACCCTTAACGCCAACCTCGGAGAGTGCATCGCGCACATCGTCGAGCTTGAATGGCTTGATAATTGCGGTGACTAGTTTCATGTTGCCTCCTTTGAGCTCATCGCCAAATCGTTTTTGTTGTTGGGGATTTGTGTGGTTTGTCAACAACTCCCCACATCGCTTGGCGCGGTTGTGACGCCCGTATCGGACGGCGGATCATTCTACGCCATTGGCGGGAATTTTTGCGAAACTGTTTTCGCGCCCGGCCGTCCATCCCAGTTTCGATCCCGGGCGCTGAAAGTAACAAAAGTGCGCCACAACGTAACCCGCTTGCGCACACGGTAACTAGCGTGGGAGTATTTAATTCTCAATAAGTTAGCGAAATTATTACAACTCACACTTTAATAAGTACCGCTCGCCACTTCGTGACGCAGTAGAGTTGTCATCCTGAGGCACTGTCCTTTCGTGTCATCCCGCGGTGCTTTCCTTCCCTGTCATCCCGAGGTGCGCTTCTTCCCTGTCATCCCGAGGTGCGCTTCTTCCCTGTCATCCCGAGGCGCGCTTCTTCCCTGTCATCCCGAGGCGCGCAGCACAGAGGGATCTCACCCAGGTGAAGTCGCCCGCACCACCATCCAGTACGGTGAGATTCCTCGCTACACTCGGAATGACAAAGCGAACATGTCATCCCGACGTGCTTTTCTTTCTTGTCATCCCAAGGCGCTTTCCTTTTCTGTCATCCCGAGGCGCGCTTCTTTCTTGTCATCCCGAGGTGCGCGTCTTCCCTGTCATCCCGAGGCGCGCAGCGCAGAGGGATCTCACCCGGGTGAAGTCGCCCGCACCACTATCCAGTACGGTGAGATTCCTCGCTACACTCGGAATGACAAAACAGAATCAGAATAACAAAGGGATGAACCGGGTCTGACCCCAAGGTTTACTGCGACTGAATCACCAACGCCGGATCACCCAGCTGGGTCCAGCCGAGGATCACGTCCAGCTGATCGGGATAACGCTTGGCATACGCACGCTT
>CALZGZ010000021.1 GCA_945787105.1 uncultured Gammaproteobacteria bacterium | reverse complement strand
GGTGTTGTTATCGCTATGGCACCGAGGTCAGATGTTATTCCGTCACCGACCAATACCTCCACTCGTTGTCACAGGCACTTTGGGTTGATGGGTGTGCTCCTGACTTTTTGAGGAGACTCTAAGTAAACTGTCTCCCGAATTCCGGTCTGTCATCCTGAGGCGTGCAGCGCCGAAGGATCTTTAGATCCTTCGTTCACTTCGTTCGCTCAGGAGGACATTAACTCCCTTTTCACTACGAATGCCGGTACGGTTGTTGTCATCGTTATGACTGACTCCGCAAGACTCAAACCACGAGATCTTATTACTTGAGAATACCCGTATTGTTTATGCCAAGCTTCTCCGCGACCCGCGTCTTTACATTCCATCCCTTTTCCCGCAATTTGGCTTGAGCCGTATCGCTGGCAGACCCGAGAAGCCATATTTGGTTCTTGTCTTTCCCCTTGTTGGCTGACGCTTTACTCATTACATCAAGGGCCCCGGCGAGTTTCTCGTTCCAGGTCAAATAATCTATAGGAACCACGAGCACCATGTTGCCCTTGTGATCCCTGGCACCCATGATCCGTTGGACCGGGTAGAGTTGCTTTATTTTGGCAACATGCTTGCTATAGCCGGCGTACATCATTGTGAGAGTGGTGACAGCCATTGCCACCTCTGTATCCTTTACCTGCAGGGCCACCATGAGAGCGACTTCGCGGTTCGCCGCTTCAGGCATGGCCTCCAGCGCCGCTACAATGTACGTCTGCTGTCTGGGCGAAAGATGTGTATTGTTAATAAACAGGTCACTCAGGTTCGGGTCTATCTTCATCTTTGCCAGTTTTTGCCTATTTTGTTTTTTCAGCTCAACGGGAGGTGTTAGGGCTATCAATTCATTGAGCAAACGGACCACGTTAGATGAGGAATAGACGACCTTGGCCGGGCCACCAAACGGCAGTGTGGCAACACTGATGGTGATGCCTCCGGTATATTCGGCCCAGGCAAGACGATCGAGATGATCTTGCAACACCTGGTTTGTTGAATAGACATCCACATTAAACTTATAGGCGATCTCCCTTTTCGATTGGGAAAATCCGATGAGTTGTTTAACGCGGCTGTCCTCGGTTTCTCCGGGACTGCTTTGAAACATAGCTTCTCCCGCGCGCGAAAAAAGGCTGCTCAGTCCTTTGCCTGCGCCTTTA
This sequence comes from uncultured Gammaproteobacteria bacterium, assembly GCA_945787105.1. Taxonomy (GTDB): domain Bacteria; phylum Pseudomonadota; class Gammaproteobacteria; order Arenicellales; family JAANXG01; genus CALZGZ01. The sequence continues at coordinate 3,423 of CALZGZ010000021.1, read as the reverse complement.
ACGCTGTCTACCGGATCTGAAAACAGGTTTTTCACGCCCTCCACGGTGTTGGATCCTGATTCTTTTAGAGACTTCTTGTAGCTGTCGCTTTCTTCCACTTTTACCATGGCTGCAATGGCTTCTATCTCACTAACCAGCTTGTACAGTGCCACCGTAGAGGTAACTTCAAAGTCGCCATGGGGTGAAGAGACCTTGTAGGAGTTTACCAATCCGTCATTGTGTACCCGTTGATCGATTTTGTACTGATCACTTTCGAAAACAGATTCCGGAAGCACTGCGGAGGCATTCAATACCGGTGAAGATTCGTATTTGACCACAGCTTGAGCGGATTCTGCGGCCAACCCAACGAAGAAAAAACAGGTCAGAATCGTGAGATTCCTCCGAATAAAGAGGCATAGATGTTTTTGCATCATTAATTATCACTCCGGGATTTATCGCGTCTTGGTCGCATCAGATATTCACTGGAGGACGAAGCGAGCGTTATGCGGCTGCACCGGGCGGTTATTCGGATGCGGGACAACGCGCTCGAACGCCTCGACCTGTTCCTTCGATACCGTCACAGGATTCTTGAGCACGATCCAGCGTACACCCTCGGTACACGGCGGCGTCGTCAGTGAGCCGTTATAACGATAGTAATCGCGATCCTGCGGCAACAAATCCAACGCGCTGATTCTTGCTGCCACAACCTGCTTTTGTCCCGCCCCTTGCGGTAACTGCTTCCACAGCCCGGCAATCGCGTCGTGGGCTTTGCCTTCCGTAAACATCAACGCCACGACCGCCAGGTTTCCCTTGGCATCGGCGTGGACCAGGTGGGCTTCCATCGGATACGACTGACCGCTGATATGATTTTCGCTTGGCGTGTGAAAATGGAACTGTTTGAGCTCAAAATCGATGCCGTCGACCGTGATCGTACTGCCGGCTTCGTATTGGGCATCCACCGAATGGCCATTGTTGAACAGTTCGCTCACCCGTGTACGGTAGTTGAACTTTACCGGCGGTAGATCGGCATCGACGAATCGCTGCAAATCGATCGGTGATTGATTCCTGCCTATGGCGCATAGTTTGAAGGCTGGTTCGAGCTCACCCCAATGTGCGGGACCTTGTTGTCCCGCGTAACCCCAATGCGACTTCTCCCCTGCCTGGATGCTGGAAGCTGCCAGGACAGCCAGCCATGCGAGAAGTGACTTCTTGTTTACCATCTTTATTACCTCTTAATTTTGACTGTTCTGAAATCCAAAAACAGGATAACTATCCCCCGTCAAGGTGCGTCCACCACGACGTAAACCACCGTCGTGCCCTGATAGTACGGCCGATAGTAGACACCACCGCAGTGGTGGTAAGTCACACCGTAAGTCACGACGGTGGTACAAGCACGCGGCAGCGTTGCCACCCTCGTCCCCACGGCAATGCCGGCGGCGACCGCCCCGACCGAAGGCCGGCGGCGAACATCAACGTCGACGTCCACACTGCGGTGTCCACGGCTACCGCTGCGGCTGACGTCGACATCGGCGCGACCGTATCGGCCGCGGCCGCGCACATCCACGTCGACATTGGTATGCCCGCGATTGGGACGTACGGTCCGATGCGCGCTCCGGTGTGCGCCGCGGTGAACAGCCGGTCTCGCGGCGTGCGCCGCTTCAATGAGAGATAATTTCGATATCGGCAGCCCGCGAATGTCTGATAAAAAATTCCCGAGCAGGTAAACCGACACAAGAACGACAGCAGTTCGCATTAGTTTCATCGTCTAGTCTCCTCCTGTTCGGAAACGGTGTTACCGCGCAGCGGGATGAAACCGATCTTTTCGACCCCCGGCGGTGGAGAGAAGGTGAACAGCGCGTCCTTAAGCTGCGCCGAGATATCCCAGCCCGAAAACACCGCGGTAAACTGTGGCGCGCCAGTAATCCACTTCGAGGTAATCACGAGTTTTCTAGGCAATGGTTTATCGCCCTTCTCGATCCAGATCTGCCAGTCCACCTCTGAGCCTCGAAACGCGAGATGATGTACCTGCACCTCACCGACCGTGCTCGCCCCCACATACATGCCGGAGTCCACGTCCTCCGTGAACCCCTGGTAAGCGTTCTGGTAAACCAGATCGGAGCCCGGCATGACGACCCCGACTTCCTCCCTGGCGTAATCGAGCGCCGAGTCGATATCTATGGTCTCCGATGCCGTCATCGTCGCGTAATAGTTCACCCGCTTCCCATATAACGTCAGCGTCCGGCCATCGAAATAGAATTCCTGGTCGCCAAGATCGCCCTTTCGGTTTACCCGAAAGTGGTTGGGTCTACGGATCGCGATGTCGACGTTGGCGCCCAATTGCAGCTTTTGCCCGGAAGGCATCACCGTGTCGACGGTATTCTCGGCACGAAACGAAAAACGCTTCAGCGAACCCAGATAATCACTCATCTGCCGTAGAATCTGCGCCGCTTCGGGCTCGATGGCCGCAGACTCCTGTGCGTTTGCAACTGGGTTCGACACGGCTAACACAGCGAACGTCGCCAGCAGCGCCCACGTACGATTTACAGTCATAACAAATATTTCTCCTGATCGTTTTACGATTCTTCGCGCACACCGTTCACTCAGGATGACAAGTCCACTCTTGTCATCCTGAGGAGCACCATCCTGCCATCCTGACGAACACCATCCCTGTCATCCTGAGGCATGCAGCGCCGAAGGATCTTACACTCATAATTAGCCGAATAGATCATCACTCAAATCGTGCCACTTCGGATTGAATGACTCGACCAACCTATCCTTCTTAACCCGAATCCAGCCTTTGATTTGTTTTTCGCGTTCAATCGCGACGTGAATATCGTTGGTTTCTTCAAAATAAACAAGCTTGTTAACGTTGTACTTTGAAGTGAAACCGTCAACGAACTTGTTCTTGTGTTCGTATACTCTTCGCGCCAGGTCATTGGTAACGCCCGTGTACAAGACCTTGTTATTCCAATTAGTCAATAAATACACGTAATAGCTTTCTCCTCTCATCGTTCACTCCTTGAACTCGTTGACACTTTAGATTCTTCACTCGCTACGCTCGTTCAGAATGACAAGTAAATGTGTCGTCCTGCGGAGCACCATCCCCTGTCATCCTGAGGAGCGAAGCAACAGCCTGTCCTGAGCGGAGTCGAAGGAAAGGATCTTAAGATGCTTCGCTTACGCTCAGCACGACCTACGGCAGGTCGGATTCTTCACTCGCTGCGCTCGTTCAGAATGACAGCCTTACTACGCTCGCTCAGAATGACAAAGCCTACCAGAGCCACGACAGGACTGTTACGTTCAACCCTCCCGACCTTACCGCTCCGGCAACGGCGGCGGCGTGTATCCCTCCCACTTGCCGTCGTCGATGTACTTGGAATAGCTGGCCTGGCCGCTGCGCTTGGCCGTCTTGTATTCCATCGTTGTTGGCGGTGCCTGGACGCG
>CALZGZ010000020.1 GCA_945787105.1 uncultured Gammaproteobacteria bacterium | reverse complement strand
GGCCTCGCATTGGCGGTTCGCATCTACGGCGCATACGGTTCCATCGAGGAAGACGAAATCCAAAAACAGGATACGACGTCTTAGTGATCAGCGCGCAACTCCCGGCTCTGCAGGTTGTCATTCCACTGCTGGCGGGTCCCGCCTGCTTGTTGCTGCATCATCCCCGCCTCAGTTGGGCGCTGGCGACAACCGCCAGTTGGATGACGTTTCTCATCGCGTTGACGTTGCTGGACCAGGTATTGAGCACCGGGATAATCACCTATGCCATGGGGGGCTGGGCGGCGCCGTGGGGGATCGAGTACCGCGTCGATGAAATCAACGCCTTCGTGTTGCTGATCATCTCGGGAATCAGCTCGATCACCATATCGTTCGCTCGAAACAGCATAGAATACGAGGTCAACGAAAAACGCGTCTACATCGTCTACGCAGGGTGGATGCTCTTCCTGACGGGGCTGCTGGGCATCACGATCACCGGTGACGTGTTCAATGTCTTTGTATTTCTGGAGATCGCATCGCTGTCCTCTTATTTACTGATCAGCCTGGGCCAGGATCGACGGGCATTGACCGCCGCGTTTCGCTATCTCGTGGTGGGCACCATCGGCGCGACGTTCATCCTGATCGGGATCGCCCTGCTCTACATGATGACTGGAACGCTCAACATGATCGACCTGATGGAGCGTATACCAGCAGTGTCCGACACGCGGACGGTTAAAATGGCGTTCGCCTTTCTGACCGTCGGCATCGGATTGAAGGCCGCCGTGTTTCCCCTGCACTTTTGGCTACCCAATGCTTACGCCTATGCGCCCTCGGCAATCAGCGCCTTGTTCGCCGGTACCGCCACAAAGGTCGCGGTCTACCTGTTATTGCGTTTCTTTTTCACCATCTACGGCGTGGAGTTTTCGTTCGAGATCATGGAGCTCGACCGAGTGCTTCTGCCTCTGGCGTTAGCGGGGATCTTCGTCGCATCTTCGATCGCAATTTTTCAAAAAGACGTAAAGCGCATGCTGGGCTATTCGAGCGTCGCGCAGATCGGTTATATGGTGCTCGGCATGAGCCTGGTGTCGGTCTCCGGCGTCACTGCAGCGATCCTGCATCTGTTCAACCACGCGCTGATGAAAGCAGCATTGTTCGTCACCCTGGGCTGCGTCTTTTTCCGCTTGCGATCGGTAATGCGAGACGATCTTGCCGGTATCGGCCGCAAGATGCCCTGGACGATGGCGGCCTTCGTGGTGGCCGGATTCAGCCTGGTCGGTATCCCGTTGACCGTCGGATTCATCAGCAAGTGGTATCTCATTGTCGCCGCGCTCGAGCAGCAGTGGTGGTGGCTCGCCGTCTTGGTATTGATCAGTTCGTTGCTGGCGCTGGTCTACATTTGGCAGGTGATCGAGGTAGCGTATTTCAAACCCGCCGACGACCAATCCCCCGCCATCAAGGAGGCGCCGGTGGCTCTATTGATACCGACGTGGTTGTTGATTGGCGCAAACATCTACTTCGGCATCGATACGTCATTGACGGTCGGCGTCGCCGACCGGGCGGCGCGCGTGCTCCTGGGGGTCGGACCGTGAACCCGGAACTGACGACCGCTCTGGCAGTGTTCGTTCCGTTTCTCGGATCAATCGGTATCGGACTTTTGGACCGTTATCCGAATCCGAGGGAAGCGCTGACCCTGATCTCGGCCGGTGCGCTGTTCCTGCTCGTGCTCAGCCTGGTCCCCGAAGTCACAGCGGGAGATCGTCCCGCGGCACAGCTGATCGAAGTGATGCCGGGTCTGTCCCTCGCCCTGGAGGTGGAGCCTCTCGGGTTGTTGTTTGCACTGATCGCCTCCGGGCTGTGGATCGTCACGTCTGTGTACTCCATTGGTTACATGCGCGGCAATAACGAATCCCATCAAACCCGATACTACATATGCTTTGCCGTTGCGCTGGCGGCCACCATGGGGGTGGCCTTCGCCGCCAACATGTTTACGCTCTTTATCTTTTACGAGGTGTTGACGCTGTCTACCTATCCGCTCGTCGCCCACAAAGGCACTGACGAGGCCAAACGGGGCGCCCGCGTCTATCTGGCTCTGCTGATCAGTACCTCGATCGGATTTCTGCTGCTCGCCATGGTGTGGACATGGCAGGCAGCCGGCACGCTGGACTTCGTGAACGGCGGGATCTTACGCGACAAGGTTGATCCCGGATTATTACCCCTGCTGTTGGCTTTGTATTTGTTCGGCATCGGCAAGGCCGCACTCATGCCGTTTCATCGCTGGCTGCCGTCGGCGATGGTCGCACCCACACCGGTGAGCGCCCTGTTGCACGCCGTCGCCGTCGTCAAGGCCGGCGTGTTCACCGTCGTCAAGGTCACGGTCTATGTCTTCGGGATCGATCTTCTACGGGAGACGAATGCATCGACGTTCATGATGTGGATCGCGGCGATCACACTCCTTACCGCCTCGTTGGTCGCAATGACGAAGGACAATCTGAAAGCACGGCTCGCATATTCTACCATCAGCCAGCTCGCGTACGTCACCCTGGGGGCGATGCTCGCCAACACTACCGCGTTGATCGGCGCCGGCATGCACATCGCCACACACGCCGTGGGGAAGATCACGCTGTTTTTCTGCGCCGGCGCAATATACGTGGCGACCCACAAGACCGAGATCAGCGAGATGAACGGCCTTGGCCGGACCATGCCCTTCACTTATGGAGCGATGCTCATCGGCACCCTCAGCATTATCGGCCTGCCTCCCTTCGGCGGTATCTGGAGCAAGTGGTACCTCGCCGTGGGCACCTTGGAGGCGGGGCAATGGATCATGCTGGTCGTCCTGCTACTGAGCTCACTTCTGAACATCATCTACCTGTTACCGATTCCGGTATACGGCTTCTTCGGCAGATCTTCCGAAACATCAAATGCAGCGATCAAGGAAGCCCCCCTGCCGGTGGTCATCGCCCTGGTCTTCAGCGGCGTGGGCTGTATGGCGCTGTTTTTCTTCCCGCAACCCCTGTACGACCTGATGGCCTTGCTGTTTACTGGGCAATGAAAACAAACGCGCAAACGCAACGCAGGGCGCGGCAAACGGATTCACCCCAAGTGGCGACCGTGATGGTACGTCGACGCTGCGTGATTATAGCCATCGCACCGGCGCCGTCGGACCCCTGGCCGCGATGGTCGGTCCGCGGCGAAGACGCCCGCAGTCCTCTGTCTGTCTGCCGGCTCTCGGATCATACGATTTCACGAGGCCGCAGTGCGAACGGCGGGCGGTCGCTGCGCACGCGGCGAAAGACAGTTCCCGTTTCTCACTGACGCCGACGCTCCCGGGTTATACTTTCTGGAGACCATGCCTCAAGAAGACAAACACTGGCTCGTTAGGCCAAGCACCATACGCCGGCTCTGGATATGGTTTGGCGTCGTGTTGACCGGCCTGGTCCTCGCTGACGGGTTCGTCCACGGTCATCCGAACTTTGGTCTTGATGGGACGTTCGGCTTTTGCGCGTGGTACGGGCTTGCGACCTGCATGGCAATGGTGATCATCGCCAAGGTGCTCGGCCGGCTGCTGAAGCGCCCGGACACTTATTATGGCGACGACGACGATTAGCGCGATGCCACCGGGCGCATGGCTGGCACTCGGCGCACTGCTCCTGCCGCTGGTGACCCTGCGTTTCCGCCCCGTTTTGCTTCTCGGCCTACCGCTCGTGACTTTGTGGCTCGTGTGGACGCTGCCGGACGGCTCGTCACCGGTGCTGCCAATGTTCGATTACCAGCTCGTGCTGGTCGAGAGCGATTCCCTCGGGCGGTTGTTCGGCATCATCTTCTCCCTCATGGCGGTCGCCGGAGGGTTGTTCGCCTTGCGTCAGAAAAGCACCGTGGAACTGGTCGCGGCGACCGTGTATGCGGGAGGCGCGGTGGGCGTCGCACTGGCCGGCGACCTCGTTACGTTGTTCGTTTTCTGGGAGATCATGGCCCTCGCGTCGACCACCGTGCTGATCTCCGCCGGCGGCGCGCGTGCGGTGCACGCCGCCATGCGATACTTTTTTGTACATATCTTCGGCGGATCGTTGCTGATGGCGGGTATCGTCATGAACCTCGCGAACACCGGGTCACTCGCCGTCGAGGGTCTGGACGCAAGCACCCTGGGCGGCGGCCTTATCCTCGCCGGCGTACTCCTGAACGCCGCCGCGCCGCCGCTCTCCGCCTGGCTGGCCGACGCCTATCCCGAGGCGTCTTACAGCGGAATGGTCACCCTGTCCGCGTTTACCACCAAAGCGGCGGTCTATGTCCTCATCCGGGCGTTTCCCGGCACCGAGATCCTGATCGCCGTCGGCCTGTTCATGATCTTTTACGGGATCATCTATGCGCTGCTGGAAAACGATATGCGGCGGATTCTCGCCTACAGCATCGTCAACCAAGTCGGATTTATGGTGACCGGCGTGGGAATCGGCACCGAGATGGCGCTGAATGGCGCGGCGGCACACGCCTTTACCCATATCATCTACAAGGCGCTCCTCCTGATGTCGGCAGGATCCGTGCTTTACCAGACCGGTAAGCGCAAGTGCACGGACCTCGGCGGTCTGTTTCAGAGCATGCCGGTCACCATGGTCTGCGGGGTGATCGGGGCGCTCTCGATCTCGTCGTTCCCCTTGACCTCGGGTTTTGTGAGCAAATCGATGATTGGTCAGGCCGCGGCGGACGAACATCTCATGATCACCTGGTTCCTGCTGTGGGCGGCTTCGGCGGGGGTGTTTCTGCACGCCGGGATCAAGTTTCCGTGGTTCGTGTTCTTCCAGAAGGACTCCGGTCTCAGGCCGCCGGATCCACCATGGCACATGCAGGCGGCGATGATCTTCTTTGCCGCGCTTTGTATCGGTCTTGGGGTCTGGCCGCAGCCGCTGTACGCCCTGCTCCCGGAACCCGTCCAATACGTTCCGTACACCGTGCCACACGTCGTCAACATGCTGCAGCTGCTGCTCTTTTCGGGGCTCGCGTTCTTTCTCATGCTGCCAATGATGAAACGCTCTCTGACCATCACCCTGGATTTCGACTGGGTCTACCGCGCGCTGGGACCACGGGTAACGGAAAGGACGGCCGCTTCCGTGGCAGCGATAAACCGAAGGTGGCAGGCGGTTGGGCGGCGGCGGATAGACGGCGTGTTCGATTTTCTCACCCGCCACATGGGCCCGAACAGCGTGGCGGCGCAGACACCCGACTCGTCGCTCATGGTGTTGCTGGTGGTTGCGTTGCTCGGTGTGCTGCTGTACCTACGGTTCTTCGTTTCGTAACGGTTCCTTGGGCCTGGCGACGCCCCACACACCAAAATCTCCGGATTGTCATCGCGTCGCGGAGGCTTGCGTCGCACGGAACTCACCATCCGGTTTTTCCTGTGTCCCACATGATCCTGGACGCTGTATCAATACGTTGCTGACCCGGTGATGGAAGCTCACATCCCGGAGACAATTCCGGGCGTGACCGTTTTCTTACCGTGGTCCCTCGTACGATGCAACCGTTACTTCTGACTGGGGCCGGCCCTGAACTTCGCTCGGTCTCTGGACATCCCCGCTTTTCGAAAACGCGACTTGATGCGGTGCCTTGTGAGGCGATAGCGATGATAGGCGAGCGCCAGACGAAAAGGAACGGATGCGGTGTCGACGCGCGCACGCTCGATGACATCCGACTCGCCTGCCTTCCCGCGTTCCAGTTCCCGTTTCAGCATCAGCAACTCATGACAATCGGAGACCCGGCCGAGGCGAGGTTTCCCGCGGCAGTCGATGACAAAGACATCGCGGCCGTCGTACAGAAAATTCCGGATGTGCGGGTCTTCGTGTCTGAAACCGGCGCGATGCACGGCCTGCAGGGTCGCGAGCACCAGGTCAAGATCTTCCTCACGGCAGGGCCTGCCATATAGATAGAAATAGACCAGCCAGGAGTCAGTCACCATTCCCCAGCAACGCTTTTCGATCGCGCCGATCGGTCTCAGTGTTTCTATCCCTTTGTGTTGCAGCACTGACAGATCGCGTAACGATCGCTTCACCTCGCTGTCTCTGATCAAGGTCAGTAGACGGGCCCATAGGCGGCGATTCTTGTCGCGTGGTTGCTTGACTACGATGGTGTGATCGTTACTAACGATGATCTTGACCTGACTCCTGTGATCGTCCTTGATGATGTCGCCGCTTTGCCGGGTGAGCGCTAACAAGTCCGTGATCGAAGTCAGGCCGGCAGAAAGATCATCACACCAGTAGCCTACCCAGTTTCCTTTCTTTTCGCTCACCATCAATTGGTCTAAGGTTAGAACTAGATCTACATTTGGTGTGTTGTTATGACTGTACCGATAATTACGACCATTCTGCACTTGTTGCTGTTCACACAACCTGCATTCCCGCAAACACCTGACACGATAAGCACGATGCTGGCGGCAGACGGCACCGCCATCACCAGTCGAAATTCTCATCAGATTACGCATATTTCCAACGCAGTCCAATCGCAGTTGGCAACGGGTCTTCTGTGGCGAATAGCCGGACTTGGAACCACACCCAGTTACTTATTTGGGACCATGCATGTGGATGACCCTCGAGTCACTCAGCTCCCCGAGGTTGTCGCGGACGCGTTTGATCGCAGTGACAGCCTCACCTTGGAGGCCAAACTCGATTTAGCGAGCCTGACAGCGGTGGCAACGAAGATGATTCTCGGCGATGGGCAGTCACTGGCTGACATTTTAGGGTCAGATTTGTTCGCCGCTGCGCAAGACTTGCTGAAACAGCGAGGTATTCCGGGACCTTTGGCGGTAAAATTCAAACCCTGGGCAGTCTCAGTGCTACTAGGCGCCCCGCGATCGAAAACCGGTTTGTTTCTCGACCGCGTGCTGCATGACCAGGCCCAGCAACAAGACAAGCCCATTCACGGTATTGAGACTTTAGAGGAGCAAATATCTGTTTTCGATGAGCTAAGTCTTGTCGATCAGGTAAGTCTGGTCAAAGAAACCGTTACCCAATATGCGCAATTACAAAATCTCATCGAGGAACTGACACAGGCCTATTTGCAACGAAATCTCACCGCCCTGGTTGCTGTGACTGACCGCTATCTTGAAGAAAATGGAGATCTCGCAGAACGGATCAAGAAACGTCTAATTATCGAGCGAAATATCAAAATGGTAGCGAGAATTTATCCGCGGTTACGCGAAGGTAATGCATTTATCGCAGTTGGCGCTCTGCATTTACCAGGTGCTAACGGCATGCTTGCACTGCTTAGGAAAAACGGATTAACCGTCGAGGCGGTCTACTAGACAATTTCTCGATTGAGTAATCTCATCACTCGCGAAAATAGTGTCGTAGACTGACGTCTTGGCATGCGTGTCGACTGCGGCCGGGGAGATAAATTCAAATCAGTCACGTGCACGCTCACTCGCGCTGGCTGACCCGGTTGGTCCCAACGGGTTCTCGCTGAATACACAATATCAGGAAATTGCGATAAGGCGGTTGCTTGATACACACCGGTCCCGCGAAGATTGGTACCCCTAAGATCGGTGGCCGGATATCGCGAGCCGCGCATCTTTACGGACCACATGTCGGCTTCCGTCAGATTGGCGCCAGTAAGGTCGGCAAAGCCAAGATCAGCACGTGACATGATCGCACCGCTCAGGTCCGCCCAACCCAAGTCGACACCCGTGAGATCAGCTCCCGAAAGATTCACTTCCTCCAGTGTTGCATGGGACAAGCTAGCCTGCTTCAGTCCGACGCCGAATAGATTGGTTTTCGTCATATAGGCATTGTTCAACCGAGCCGCGGTAAGATCCGCACCATCCAACTGGGCACCGTCCAGCTTGGCGCTACCGAGTTGGGTTCCAATCAGCTTCGCAGCGAAAAGATTAGCCCCGGACAAACTTGCCAACACGAGATTCGCTTGCGACAAATTCACACCTGCCAAATTAGCTCCCCGCAAGTCTGCCTCGTACAGATTCGCCGATTGTAAGTTTGCGCCGGACATGGACGCGCCGCGTAAACATGATCCCGACAAAGTCGTGCTAATTAAAGACGCACCGGCAAGACGAGCACCGGTAAGATCAGCCGATGTCAAATCGGCGTTTGAAAGATCGGCTCCGAACAGTCTTGCCCCACACAGTTTTGCTTGATAAAGATCGGCACCCGTAAGATCCGCTCCAGACAGATCAGCCTCAGTCAGATCTGCGCGCGACAAATCAGCGCCGCGAAAACTTACTCCGCATAAACGAACGCCGGAAAGATTTACTCCAGAGAAATTTCCATGTGCCAGAGACCTCCCGGCGAGACTGCACCCCGGCATAGACACCGCGCCCGACAGATTTGCGACGATCACGCTCACTCGAATCAACCACCTGATTCAATCAAGAACTAAAGGGCCGCCCCCCAACCGCGGCTACTCAATCAGTATAGCCGCTATGAATACGGTTTACGACTGCTCCTCGATACGCCGCCACAGGCAGGGCGCACTAATCTCCTTGTCTAGCCGCTTTATCCATGATGCATGTGCCGCCAACTCCTCGGCCGAGGGCGTAATCACCGGTAATGATTTGTGTGTATTGACGCGGCTCTTAGTGTTTGCAGCAGCTCCTTTTTCGCCCGATGCGATACCATCAAGTAAAAAAGCGGTCTGGCCGCCGGTCATGGCCAGATAAACATCCGCCAGGATCTCTGCATCCAACAGGGCTCCGTGCTGAGTGCGCTGCGAGTTATCTACACTGTAGCGCTTGCACAAAGCGTCCAAATCGTTCCTCTGACCAGGATGAGTATGCCGCGCCAGCGCCAAGGTATCCAATATTGCACAGTAGTCTTCAACGACCCCTAAGTCCCGCCCAAGTGCATCAAGTTCCCGGTTGATAAACGCGGTGTCAAAGGCTGCGTTGTGAATAATTAGTTCCGCATTGCGCACGTAGTTCAAAAAATCATCGACGATATCCGGGAACCGGGGTTTATCGGCCAAGAAGTCGTTGTCGAGGCCATGCACCTCGCGGGCACCTTCATCTACATCGCGTTCCGGATTTAGATATTGTTGAAAAGTGTTGTCCGTGCGTCGCCGGTTAATGAGTTCAACGCAACCGATTTCGATGATGCGATGCCCAAGGTCGGGATCAAGACCGGTAGTCTCCGTATCCAGCACGATTTGCCGGGTCTTCATGATTATGTCTTTGTCAATAAAAGGTTATCGATTGCCAAATTGGCCAATTCATCGGCGCGCTCATTCCCGTGGGTCCCGGAATGACCCTTGACCCAACGCCACTTGACTTCATGCCGGGCAGACAACTCTTCCAGGCGTTGCCATAGATCCATATTTTTGACTGGTTTTTTCCCCGCCGTTCGCCAACCCCGGCGTTTCCACTGCGGTAACCATTCGGTTATACCGTTCTTCACGTAAGTGGAATCGGTATACAAAGTCACTCGGCAACTTCTTTTGAGTGCCTCTAGTGCCTTGATCGCGGCGATCAGTTCCATGCGATTGTTCGTAGTTTCACCAACCGCACCTTTTAGTTCCTTCATGTATTCACCACTGCGTAGAATCGCTGCCCACCCTCCGGGGCCTGGATTCCCTCGACAAGCGCCGTCGGTATAAATCTCTACATGAGTCACGTTTCGCTGTTTTTTGTCACCGGCTCCGCCAAGCCGGGTGCTAACTGTTTCTTCTTCTTCCAACTCGGTGTTATGGGCGTAACCCCGATCTCCCGTTTGCGCGCAATCAATATATAAACCGCCGCCATTAACGGCCACCAACGATCACCAACGTCGTCAAGAAACATAAAACGCTTGTTTAATTTTTCAGATGAAGCCGGCGGCCGATAATACGCCATTGCGCCCACATTCATCTCAAAACCCAGCAACTGCAGCCAATCCTTCACCCGAGACAAGCGATAATATCGCCCACTCCAGGGATATTCGCCTCCGCCAGCTACTAAGTTTCGCAGTCCCCATAAGCTCATCGGATTAAAGCCCAATAACACTAAATGACCTTCCGGTACCAGAATCCGATTCACCTCTCGCAGTACTTGATGAGGATCTTCGCTGAACTCGAGGACATGGGGCAACAAGACTACACCAATAGACTTGGCATCGAATGGCAACGCCTCAGCCACTGCCGACACCGCAAGTTTATCATCCGCATTATCAAACCGGTCATCTAAAAACACATGCGAGACTGCTTCACTCGCGTCTAGCATTTTCGGGTATCCATGGCGAGACACCTGGAGTGCAATGGGCCCATAAAGCCCCGGTAGCAAATGCGACAATCGCTCACGTTCTGCCGCAACCAAAGAACGACCCAAGTCGGTCGTATACCAGCGTGCCGATGCCCCGTGAACAGGTTTCATAGACAGATTTGTACACACCGACGACGTCAGATACAAGCACTCGCCTACAATTGACTAAGAACATTGAGAAACGTACCATCTAGATCCCAAGGGTATCTATGCGCAAAAGAATAACAAAGACGCTGGGGATCGTGCTGTGGGGTGTGTCGTTGGGGGGATGCACAACCTACCCGCTGTCACCCGAACAGCCATCTGAACAGTTAATCCTCGACGCGGTTACAGAGCCGCAACGACCGGTTTCTCCGGCAACGAAATCCATAAAGCCTAGGCCCGGCTGGTCGAAACCTCACTTACCCATAGCTGAGCCGGCGGCGCCGGTACATCGTGATCTGTGGGATCGCATCCGCGCAGGCTTTTCCCTCCCGGCTCTCGACAACCAGTACGTGAAATACTACGAACGCTGGTATCAGACCCGCCCCGACTATCTCCAACGCGTTGTGGAACGTGCGCGGCGTTATCTTTTCTATATCGTCGAGGAAGTTGAAAAACGGGGCATGCCTGCAGAAATCGCTTTGTTGCCAGGTATCGAGAGCGCATTCAAACCGACTGCGTATTCACGCGCCCATGCCGCGGGCCTGTGGCAATTTATTCCGTCTACCGGCCGGCACTACGCCCTTAAACAAAACTGGTGGTATGACGGTCGTCGCGATGTCGTACGGTCGACACAAGCGGCGTTAGACTATCTCGAAAAGTTGCACAAAGAATTTAATGGAGATTGGTTTCTCGCACTTGCCGCTTATAATGCCGGCGAAAACCGTGTGCATAGCGCGATTGCCTATAATCGTAAACGTGGACGCGATACCAACTATACAAACCTGCGACTCAAAGCGGAAACACGACGTTACGTTCCAAAGCTAATCGCGTTAAAGAATGTAATCCTGGACCCCGCCCATTATGGACTTCGGCTCGAACCTATAAACAATCAAAAATATTTCGCCGAAGTAGATACAAAGTCACAGGTTGATCTTTCCGTGATCAGCGAGCTGGCAGGCATACCACATTCTGAATTGCGTAACCTAAACCCTGCGTTCCGGCGCTGGGCCACCGATCCGCATGGTCCTCACCGGCTAATTGTGCCGGTAGCACATCATCAACACGTACAGAGCAAGATTGCAATGCTTCCGCCGGATAAGCGGATGCGTTGGTTACGGCACCGCGTCCGGCGCGGCGACACGCTGAGCACCATCGCCCGTCGCTACGGGGTGACAATCGGGGCAATCAAAACCACCAACAAAATGCGCGGCACATACATTCGCGAAGGACGCGATCTGCTGATACCTGTTTCACATCGGCGTTATGCCTCGACACGCGGAACCACGCGTCAGAAAACCAAAACACAATCCGCTGGCGGTGGTGCAATGGTCTATCGGGTGCGGTCCGGGGATACATTGTGGGCAATCGCTCAACGCCACGATGTATATGTGAGGCAATTGACCAGATGGAACGCCATCCATATCAACGATGTCCTACGTCTTGGGCAGAAGATCTTAATATACAGCAACTAAGATTGGGGTCAACGCGGCAACTTTGCTCGATTGTCTTTTAATACAACATCTTTGCTAGCACCAGTGCGCTCTCTCGACTCCCGCCGGATGCTGGATAGTAATCGTCACGGCGCCCTATCTCGTTAAATCCCATGCCACGATACAATTCGAATGCCCTCGCATTGGATAGCCGCACTTCCAGAAACGCGATACCCACCTTGTTACGTTTCGCAATTGTGATAAGGCGATCTACCATCAGCCTGCCCAAGCCTTGCCCCTGGTAATCGGGCACCACACAGACGTTAAGAATATGGCATTCTCCCGAACCCACCGACATGATGCCATAGCCAATGACATCGGACTGACTCTCGAATACCCGACACACATAACCAATTCTCATACAGTCTTGAAATATGCCGACCGTCCAGGGGAACTCATACACACGGCGTTCGATTTCGATCACTTTGTCGATATCTCGTTGCTGCATGGGCCGGAAGTACGGTCGAATTTCTGTCGGTAGCGCGCTCATGCTGACTCCTGCACTCTTTTCGCTAAGCACAGATCTTGCCAAACTTTTCTTTTATCGAGTGGATTACGCAACAGGTACGCAGGATGGTAGGTTATGACTAACGGAATACCGGAGTCCTCGAACGTGTACACGTGGTTACGCAGTTTACCGATGGGACGGGTTGTTTTTACTAACGATTGCGCTGCGAATCGCCCCAACGCAACGATAATTTTCGGTTGAATATGTGCAACCTGTTGATGGAGATATGACTCACATTCCCGAACCTCCGCCCCCATCGGATCGCGATTATTTGGCGGCCGACATTTGAGAACATTCGCTATGTAGACGTCGTCGCGGCTCATTCCCAACGCAGTAATCATCGCCGTCAACAACCGTCCGGCCCGACCAACAAATGGTAATCCCTGACGATCTTCTTCAGCACCCGG